>JAHAAN010000012.1 GCA_018376855.1 Clostridiales bacterium
CCCTCACGCGGGGAGCGTGGATTGAAATTATTAACGTTACGCAGCGTTATGTGCATCTTGCAAGTCGCTCCCTCACGCGGGGAGCGTGGATTGAAATTCTATTTTTAGTCTTATGTTATGTGTGTCTGATGCGTCGCTCCCTCACGCGGGGAGCGTGGATTGAAATCATCTTGCTGAGGTTGCCGCGACTACAACTGGACGTCGCTCCCTCACGCGGGGAGCGTGGATTGAAATAGCTTGGCAAAAAGCGCATTATTGTGCCAGCACGGTCGCTCCCTCACGCGGGGAGCGTGGATTGAAATCCTATTTTTAGTCTTATGTTATGTGTGTCTGATGGTCGCTCCCTCACGCGGGGAGCGTGGATTGAAATTGCAACATGTATACGAGGACTGCAAGGCAATGTTTGTCGCTCCCTCACGCGGGGAGCGTGGATTGAAATTGCTTGTTGTGGCTTACAAGGCGATTAAAGTTTCTGTCGCTCCCTCACGCGGGGAGCGTGGATTGAAATAAGCTGAATATCTGACTTAAACTTGCCCGACGTATCGTCGCTCCCTCACGCGGGGAGCGTGGATTGAAATGATGCTGCAAGAGGTTACACAACAACGCAAACAGCGTCGCTCCCTCACGCGGGGAGCGTGGATTGAAATTTCGCGTCATGAACAGATCATAGCCGAATACAAAGGTCGCTCCCTCACGCGGGGAGCGTGGATTGAAATTTTCGAGGTTGACCGTCTTTTAGTAGTAAAAAAAGTCGCTCCCCACACGGGGAGCGTGGATTGAAATTATAACTTTTCTTTTCGTTGTGCTTGCTGTGCTTGTCGCTCCCTCACGCGGGGAGCGTGGATTGAAATTCAATCCGGTAACGACCAAGATCATCAAAATCAGTCGCTCCCTCACGCGGGGAGTGTGGATTGAAATACTATGATGGGCAATATGGCGCGGATGTTTTTGGTCGCTCCATCACACAGGGAGCGAGGATTAAAATTTGTGAATGGAATTTTCACGAAAATTGTAAAAAATCCCCCAAAGCATTTTCAAAAGCACAACAAATCTGTGTGCTTTTAGAGAATTCTTTTGGGGGATTTTTATAAATAGTTAAAGAGAAATTTACAGTAATTTTTTAAATGTTTCCATTTTTTTATTCCACACTTCGGTGTTTTCCGGATAATAGGTTACGGTTCCGAAGGAGTTTCCGATAATTTGGCGCGCTTCTTTAATGTCTTTGATAGCGCCTAATGAGATTAATTGGCAAGCAATATTTCCTAATGCGGTTGCTTCGATAGGGCCGGCCACAACGGGACGTTCAATTGCATTCGCAGTAAATTGGCATAAAAGCGTGTTTTGGCATCCGCCGCCGACGACATGCAGAACAGGAAGAGAATAACCGAGAATATCTTCTAATCCTTGCAGGGACGCTTTATATTTTAAAGCCAAACTTTCAATTACACAGCGCATAACTTCTCCGATAGTTTGCGGCACATATTGTCCGGTTTTTTTGCAGTAGTTCTGAATCCGGTCAACCATCCCAAAGGGAGGCATGAATACGGGATCATCTGGATTGATGAAACAATCAGGGCTGTTGGTTTCAGTTGCCATTTTGCAAAGTTCTCCGAAACCATAGCATTGCCCCTGCTTGTCCCACTGGCGTTTGCATTCGTTAATAATCCATAACCCCATAATATTTTTAAGCAGACGAACCGTGTTATTATAGCCGCCTTCGTTTGTGAAGTTGAGAGCTTGAGCTGTTTCTGTCAAATAAGGTTTCGGTGTTTCGCTGCCTAACAATGACCATGTTCCGCTGGAAATATAGGCGAAGCAGTCTTCAGAAACAGGAACAGCCATAACGGCACTGGCAGTATCGTGTTGAGCAACGCTAATGACTTTCGGGCAGTAATTTAATCCTAATTCTTTAATGACATCATCTTTTAACATGCCGATCTGTGTACCGGGCTTAACCATTCTTTGCAGTAATTTTGTTGGTAAACCGAGAGTTTCGAGCAGTTCTTTGTCGATCTCTTTGGTAGAAGGATTTAAAAATTGAGAAGTGCTGGCAATCGTTTCTTCGCAGACTTTCTCGCCTGTTAAAAAATAGGCAAACAAGTCCGGCATGAAAAGCATGACTTGAGCGGAATTCAAAAGCTCGGGCTTGTTCAGTTTCAATGCATACATTTGATACAGGGTGTTAATTGATGCAATCTGAGAGCCAGTTCTGCCGTACAGTGCAGAGTTTGGAATAATTTTAGAGACTTCTTCAATCATGCCGTCTGTACGGGAGTCGCGGTAGTGAACAGGATTTCCGAGCAATGCGCCATCTTTGTCGAGTAGGCCAAAATCTACTCCCCATGTGTCAATACCGAGGCTTTCAATATCAGTATCTCCCTGCTGCTGTGCTTTTAAAAGTCCTTGCTTCAGTTCATGAAATAAGCGAAGCGCATCCCAGTATAAAGTGCCGCCGATTTCAACCGGCTCATTTAGGAAACGATGGATCTCTGTTAGAGTAATTTTGTTTCCGTCGTATTCGCCCAAAATGGCGCGGCCGCTGGAAGCGCCGTAATCAAAGGCCAAAACTTTCATGTGTGTATACCACCATTCTTTTTTATTTTATGGTATTAGGGAGCAAATCAGCTCATACCAATTCATGGTGTTATTATAATATAAATTGAAAGAAAATAAAAGTATAAAATAACGGAGAATGAACGAAAGTCGTTATTCTCCGTTAAAAAGTTTATTGTTTGTCAACAAGCTTGGCATGTATCCATTTTTCAAGTAATGCTACAAGATAGTACATGACTCCGGCAAGCACACAAAGCACTAAAACTCCGCACATAACTAAATCAAGCTTAAAAACTTGGCCGCCATATACAATCAGATAACCAAGCCCTGCTTTAGAAACGAGAAATTCACCCATGATGACACCAACCCATGACATGCCAACATTGATTTTTAGAACGGAAATCATAGTAGGGATGCTGGCGGGAAAGATAAGCTGGCAAAAAATCTGTCGCTTATTTGCACCAAGAGTTTGCATCAGCATGATTTTTTCATTATCAACCTCTGTGTAACCGTTTAGTACGCCGATAATTGTAACAACCAGCGAGATCAGCAGTGTAATTGTAACGATTGCACCCATTCCGGCACCGACCCATACGATAATAATTGGCCCTAAAGCGATTTTAGGAAGAGCGTTAAGCACTACGAGATACGGGTCAAATACACGGCGGGCAAAGTCGCTGTACCATAGCATAATAGCGATCAACACACCCAAAACGGTTCCGACACTAAAGCCAATGAGTGTTTCCCAAAGCGTCGTACCCACATGAAGCCATAAACTGCCTTCGCGTAAAAGATTAACGAAGGTAGCTGCAGCTCTGCTGGGGGAAGAAACGATAAAGGCATCTATTACACCTAGTTGAGCCAACAATTCCCATATTCCGAAAAAGAATATAAGAAGCGCTGCTTGGCAAATCCAAATCAATCTTTTTCGGCGTTTGATTTTTTTTAAATACATTAGGTGTTCATTAGAATAATTATTCTTCTGCATTATAATCAAGCTCCTTCCAAATGCAGTCAAAATATTTGGAAAATTCCGGCGATTGTCGTTTTTCCGTGACGGTTTTAGCGTTTTCAAACGAAATCGGCAAGATCATTTTTACTTTGCCAGGCCGTTGGGTAAAGATAATAATCCGGTCCGCTAAACTGATTGCTTCGGATATATCGTGCGTTACCAAAATGGCAGTTTTGTCTTGCCCGCGAATGATAGAGGCGATATCGTCAGACACGTGAATGCGCGTTTGATAATCGAGCGCGGAAAAAGGCTCGTCTAATAACAGGAGACTGGGTTGTAATGCAAGTGTTCGGATCAGAGCTGCACGCTGGCGCATTCCCCCTGAAAGCTGTTTGGGAAAGCTGTATTTAAATTCAGAAAGCCCATATTGATTGAGAAGACCGTCAACATAGCTTTGCATTTCGGGAGTATCTTTTTTTTGTATTTTAAGCCCTAATCGTGTATTGTTCCAGATATTGCTCCAAGGAAACAAGTGATCGTGTTGAAGCATATATCCTACTTGCTGCTGTGTGCTTTGATCTATAGGCGAACCCTGAAAAAGAATCTTTCCGTGCGTAGGGGTAAGGATTCCGGCGATCAGTGAAAGAATCGTGGTTTTACCACAGCCGGACGGTCCGACTAAAACGATGAATTCGCCTTTTTTTATTTGAAAAGAAACATTTTCCAATGCGGTTGTTTCGCCTTGAGAGGCGTGATATTTTAAGGAGACATCGTTTAATTCTACGAGTGTCTCTGAGTCATTTTTCTCAAGCATTTTGGTTATTCCTCCTTCCGATGTATATTTTATAATATGAAGCAGGGGAAAGGGGTGTAACTGTGCATCTATGAAGAAAAGCCCTAAAACAGAGAGCTTCTGTTTTTAGGGCTTATGTGTGTTGGAGTTTAGTTTTGGAGCTTTTTTGCAAACGAGTTGTCTGCTACAGTATTGAAATCAGGTGATTGAGAAATAATGCCTGCATCGGTAATGATTTCAATTAAACGGTTGTAAGCTTCTTCCTCCATAGCAGGCGAGTCTGTCCATACATCAATAGAACGATAACGTTCGATAACGGTTTTTAGAAGAGTTTCGTCGTTATCGGGGAATGAAGGAGCCAATGCCTGAGCGATTTCATTGACGGAGGCGGTTTTAATCCATTGCTGCGATTTATAAAGTGCGCGCAGAAAACGATCTATTGTGTCGGTATTTTTTTTCGCAAAGCTTTTTAGCACCATAAAGCAGGTATAAGGAACCTCGCCGCTTTCTTGGCCGATAGAGGCAACGATGTATCCTTGAGATGCTAACTCTACTGTAGAAGCTACGGGCTCAAACAACGCAACATAGTCATCCTCACCGCCGATAAAGGCTCCGCCCATCAGATCAAATTGCACATCTGTGCGGACAGTGGCATCTACATTGGGAATAATATTATTTTTTTTCATGACATATTCCAACATCATTTGCGGCATACCACCTTTGCGCCCGCCGATAATGCTTGTGCCTCTTAATTTTTCCCATGTAAACTCAGGATCCGGCTGCTTTCCTAAAAGAAAAGAACCGTCGCGTTTTGTGAGCTGACCAATTACGACGGCATGGTCTTCGCGCCCTTCATTACATACATACACAGCTGTTTCGGGTCCCATCAATCCGATATCCGCGTGTCCGGATAATAATGCTGTCATGGATTTGTCGGAACCGCCACCGTTGGTCAATTCGATTTCTAAGCCTTCTTCATCGAAATAACCTAAATTGATAGCTGCATAAAATGGGGCATAGAAAATGGAGTGAGTGACTTCGTTGATTCTAAGTGTTGTTTTTTGTTTTTGCTCACTGCATCCGACGGCTAATATTCCGATCAACAGTATGCAGCATAGAATTGAAAAAATCTTTTTGAGCATAAATGAAATTCCTCCTTTTGTTTTTTATACTATGCTGCTGAAAAAGATTTGTGATTTATGAAAAAAGTGATAGACAAAATGCTTTATGATGTGTATAATAGACTCGTTTGAAAGCTTGCCAATGTAGCTCAGCCGGTAGAGCAGCAGTTTCGTAAACTGCAGGTCAAGGGTTCGAGTCCCTTCATTGGCTCCATAATCGAGGTGTAGCGCAGCTTGGTAGCGCGTTTGGTTCGGGACCAAAAGGTCGCAGGTTCAAATCCTGTCACCTCGACCAAAGAATATCGAAAGAAGTCGATTGTTGGAAAACAGTCGGCTTCTTTTGGAATTTGCAGGAATTTGCAGATAAGAACGTACATGTAGGCGAGATTGTAATGAATGAGTTTTTTGAATGGCTAAAAGAAAACAAAATCAGTATTAACGGTAAGTATAAAGGAAAATGATGGGGATCGGTCAACAAATCGGAAGACGGTGATTGGTATATTCGCATATGCGTTCAATATGATGAATATTTGGAATCTTTTTTATTGAATGAACCCGCTTAATGCAGGAACTGGTCAAAGCGTGTACAGGACATGAGGGGTGTGGGAGGTGTATAGAAGGCAAATGTGCTTTTACCGGTTTTGATTTAGTAAATCCGGCTGAAGAGCAACTTGAGTTAGCGAAAAGATTAATTAAATTCAGGATTAATGCTATTAAAGACGGACGAATTCCGAAATGCAGTTATATAAAAATAGAATACTGTATGAATATAACGGTATGCCGGCAGGGACATTTACCGGTGACGAATGCCTTTCGGGGCTTGGTCCCATTCAGGGAACCGAATTGTGTTCTGTAACAGAGCTTATGTATTCCTATGAGCTTTTGTATACACATACCAGAGACAGAAAATGGGTTGAGCGTTTGGAAACAGTTGCTTTCAATGCGCTTTCCGCAACAATAAGCGATGATATGTGGACGCATCAATACGATCAGTTGAGCAATCAGATTGCCTGCCAGAAATTTGAGGGTAAACCTATTTTTCGAACAAACAACGGTGAATCGCATTTATTTGGGTTAGAACCCAGCTATGGATGTTGTACAGCAAAATTCAACCAAGGATGGCCGAAATTTGCGCTCTCTGCTGGCTCGTTTGTTCTTTATCGGTTCGTTTCAATAATTATTTTTGTTATCTTGTGCTGATAGGTTTTATATTTTATTCTGACATAATGCTTTTAATTGAAAGTTTTTTGATTTTGAAGGAATATATATGTATAATTAGCTCGTATGCAATAACAAATACAATAAATGAAATGATAAGGGCAATAAAATCGAAATTGTATTCAGGCATACTTTCTATATTGGCGAACACGATTGTTACCATTATTTTGAGCAGCAGGTATTGATAAACAGTTCCGATTGCAAAGCCGATGTAGGAGATTGGTCTGTATCCTCCCAGAACAGCTTTGCTGCAGGTGTTGTATTGATAGCCGAAAATACGCATCATTGCTATTGTTTTAGTATTTGCTTTTACGACAGTTGTAAGAGATAAGAGTAAAGTCATAAAGGCGAGAATTAACCCAATTGACAGGATCATAAAAGCCATTGTTTCGCTTGCCAAGTTTTTCATAGAGAAAGCCATTTGCGTCATTGCGGAAAAGCAAAAGGCCGAAAATGCAATGAGAAAAACGAGAGTTTTTTTGCTTTTTCGCACAGTTTGCTTTAAATCCTGCAAAAAAGGTAAATCTTTTGTTTCTGCTTTGCCGATTTTAAATTTGAATTTTGAGTTTTCTTTTAGTAAATTTAGTATGGGAGTATTTAACTTAAAATAAGCATACAAAATGGATACGATTATGAATAAGATTGTAGGAACTGCAATTAAAATGACTGCTAAGACGGGGTAAAACTGCACAGTGATTTCAGGGAGTAATTTAGCTGTATTTTGTATTTCATAAAAAGAGGGGATATAAATGAACGCAGAAATGAAACCAAGTGCACAGCCAACGAAAATGCTGCTGCCGAATATCCAAAAATGTTTGGCAATTTTGATGTTGGAATAACCGAGCGCTTTTAAAATACCAAGTTCTTTTCCGTGTGAATCTATGTAGTTTTTTATATAAAACAAAAGCATAATAACCGATGTGATAACCAAACAACCGCCGGTAACTGCACAGGTAACTTTGCCAGAGGAAACGATGGCATTGTACATCGCTGCAGCGGGTTCGGTTTTGATTTCATTTTTTATATTGGCAATATCAAGATTATAATTTAAGAATAATGTGCATACAAAAATTGCACAACAAGCAATAACGGATATGCCGATTAATTTTAAAGCATCTTTTATTCCTATTATCATATTTAAGTGAGTCACCCCATACCTTTTTAAAATTGAAGAAACAGTTGACTGTAGTTGATGCTGTTTGGGAGAAAACACAAGCGGTGATGTTACCATCCGATTTCGTAGGCGTTTTTTTGAATTTGATTGCGGTAGGTCTCCTCAATATTTCCGCTGTTAACCTTAACAACCGTGTTGGCCATTTCTGCTATGTTTTGGTTGTGCGTGACCATAATAACGGTAAAGCCGCATTCTTTATGTAATTTGCAAATATAGTCAAGCGCTTGTCTGCCGGTTTTCTCATCTAAGGCGCCGGTTGGTTCATCTAAAAACAATACCTTGGGCTTTTTGGCAAGCGCTCGTGCAATGGCTGTTCTTTGCTGCTCGCCGCCTGAAAGCTCACTTGGATATTTTTTTAATTTGTCCCCAAGTCCGACGGCGGATATAAGCTCTTGGTAATTGTGATTATCTGCCAGATCTGCGCCCATGCGGACGTTTTTTTCAACAGTCATATTTGGAAGGAGATAATATTGCTGAAAAACGAAGCCGACATTTTTTCTGCGAAAGATTGTTAGTTCGGTATCTGACAGTTGGGTAATATCAACAGTTCCGTATTTAACGTTTCCACTGTCCGGACGTTCAAGACCGGAGATAATGTTTAAAAGAGTGGATTTGCCTGATCCGGAAGCGCCTAAAATAACAGTAAAGTCTTGATCTTGAATCTGTAAAGAAATGCCCTGCAGCACTTGTGTTTTGTTTTCTTTGCTGCCGTATGATTTTTTTATATTGTCAATGTAAATCATTGCGCTTGTTGCTCCTTTATTTGTTTTAAAAGGCTTTTGAAAACCTCAGTTAACATATTGCTGATTTCGCTATCGGCAAAATTGCATACGTTTGTAGCAAGAAGCGATGCAATTCCGTGGGTGTAGATCCAAAGATGTCGGTATAATTTTTTTGCGTCTGGTTCGTTCAGGCCGTAATCTGTTTGTATAGAGGATACTATTTTATTGTAGTTATCGTCCAGCAGAGGCAGCATGCCTAATGAATCTTTTTTTTCGAGCTGTTCTGTCATGAATAATAATTGAAATAGTTTGGGTTCTTTTTGGGCAAAAATGATATATTGTGTTCCTACGCCTTTAAAGGCAGGCGTTTGCGATAAGCCCTTTTTTATATACTGGTTGTATTCTTTTTTTGCAGCTTTTATAACTTCCTGCTGGACTTCCTCCATGTTTTTAAAGATGCTGAAAATGGGCTTTGAAGATGCGCATAACTGTGCCCCTAAAGCTCTGGCTGTAATAGAATCAATACCGGTTGTTCTGGTTATGTAGAGAGCAGCTTGTATGATCTCATTTTTGGTGAATTTACATTTAGGCGGCATTTTGTCTCCTTATAATTTGCAACGGTTGTTTCGCAACATTTGTTTCTTATTATATGCGGAAGTGTTTTTTATGTCAACCGTTTGGTGGAATTTTTAGAAATATGAAAAGCGGCAAGCTTTTGCTTAACCGCCGTTAATGGCGCCGGACTTGCTGAGGCAAGAATGATTATGGGGCTTTTTTAAGAAATAATTCTTTTTATTCGGGATCCTAATCGGCTGAGGATTTCATTTGTAATCGTGGCGGTTTGCTCTGCAATTTCATAAGCAGAAATGCTTTCTGTTCCGGAGCTTCCGATCAATATAGCAGTGCTGCCGGTTTGAACCTCGGGGATATCGGTGATGTCTACGATGGTTTGATCCATACAAATATATCCGATGATCGGCGCACGGTGTCCATTGATTAGAACGGCGCCGACACCACATGAGAGCGCTCTCGGCAATCCGTCTGCATAACCGATTGTAAGGGTGGCGGTTTTGGTGGGGCGGTCGGCAGTAAATGAAAAGTTATATCCCGCTGATTCGCCGGGCTTCAATTCCTTAATTGCAGCAATCCGAGCCTTTAAGGATAATATGGGTTTAAGTTCGCAGCATGAACGATCCATAGCGCTTTTTGAGCTGCGCATACCATAAAGCGCAATACCCGTTCGCACATAATCTCCGCCAAATTCAGGATAGTTTAAAATTCCGTAGCTGGATTGCAGATGCATTTTAGGGCAGACGAGGCCATGCTCTTTGAGCTGGTTTGCAATATTAAAAAAAGCATTGGCTTGTTCATTTGTGAATTTTTGATCTTGGGGATTTTCGCTGTCAGCTGAGCAAAGATGTGTAAAGATTCCGGTGATTTTTAAATTTTTCATTGCAAAAATTTTTAAAAGCTGCTCAGCATCTTGACATGATATGCCCAATCTGTGCATTCCGGTGTCAATGCCGATGTGAACGCGGAGCTTTCTTCCATAACGGTTTAGTTCTGCGGCATAGGCAGAATCGATAACTGTTTGCGTTAAACGGTAATGCTTTAAATACATTAGCTGTTCCGGATGCGTGTAACCGAGAATTAAAATTTCGCCTTTAATGCCGTTTTTGCGCAGTTCGATTCCTTCTGAAAGACATGCTACACAAAATGAATTTATACCTATGCGATTTAGTTCTTTTGCAATCAACACAGCACCGTGTCCATAAGCATTGGCTTTGATTACCGGCATTAGCATGCTGTTTTCGGGTGCGAGAGAACGAAGGACGGAAACGTTATAATAAAGAGCGTTACGGTTTATTTCAATCCATGCTCTTTCTGTAGTAAATGGCTTTTTCTTGCAGTGCGCAGCAAAGACGGAAACAGAAAGAGCGGCGCAGAGAGAAAGAGCGCTGACAGACATAAAATAGATAATACTGTTTTCGATAAGCACTTGTGCTGCATTTAATAGTTTGGCGGCAGCGCGTACTGCAATGATTGCGGCGGGATGAAGGATATAGATCCATAGTGAAACAGGGCGAAAAAATTTGGATGAGCGGACATTCCAGTTTAGGAGAAGTTGATATAGGAAATACATACATGCCGGCAGAAAAAGGTACATGCTGTCATGGCGCGGAAGCTGAAAGTAATGCAGAATGAAGCCTTCTGTGCTCATGAGCAGAAAAGAAACGATAAAACCTATGACATTGCGAAAAGGCGTGTTCAGTTTTGGAGTTGTTTCGATCAATGCCCCCATTATGATGAACAACGGGGCCATAAACAAGCCGTTTCTGGTGTAAGAGAAGATTTGGAAGCCGAATTTGTAGACAGATGAGATCGGATCGATAGGGGCGATGATTCCCCAATAGCTGTCGCCAAACAGTCCTATTAAGTAAAGGCTTGCAGCAATAGCGGCGCAAGCTTTGATTGAGAAAAATTTTTGGAAAAAATATAGCAGCAGTATTCCTAACACTAAGGCAGGAAAGTACCATAAGTGGTAAAAGGTTCCGTCAAAAAGCAGTAGCTTCAGTGCGGAAAAAAGATTGAGATTTTGATAATGCTCTGCATAAATTGCGATAGGCAGGTACAGCAGAATAGCTATTCCGTATAATAACAGAATTTTTTTTATATATTTCCATATAAAAGAAAATTGTCCCTGTTGATTTTTAAAAAGCTTTGAAAGCACAAACTGTCCGGTTACCATAAAGAAAAACGGAACGGCAAGGCGCGCCAAGATTCTTGTTAGAAAGAAATCTGCATTTGCATTAAAGGAGGCAAATGGGGAAGTGTGAATGGCTATAACAAGCAGCGCTGCAATGAGGCGAAAGGCATCAAGGCCGCCGTAATGTTTTTTATCTTTCATTCGGATTCCTCCACTGTGTGATAATAAAGCCGTCAACATTATTGCCGGAGATGCAGAAGGGCATATTTTCCTCTATGGAAAAGGTATTAACAAAAGCGTCTGCTTCAAAGAAAGAAACCAGGGCATTAAGTCCGTTTTGTGTGTAATGGTAGCTGCGTATTCCGTAAGGGTAGTTTCTGATAAAATCTATATATTCCTCTAAGGTGAAGTTGTTTTCCTGCATAATGAGAGCGTGGGGAATTCCTACATAACGAAAGTGCCACGGTTCGTGGGCGATTTTTGTAATGGCTTCTTTTCCGGAGGGATATCGTTCTATAAAGCCGTAGCTTGCGGCGTGTTGGCGGAAGGCTTGGCAAATACCGCTGTAGGGAAATTCCGGACAGATAAAATCTATATTTTCCTGTTTTAATGCAAGGTCGATCGCAAGTCCTGTCTGATGCTCGCTGTGCCCCGGCACAGCTACAAATTTTTGAGTGAATTCTAACCCGTTTTCTTTTAAAGAGTTATTCCAAATGGATTGCTGTTCCTGTAAAGAGCGCCATCCGCTGACGGGTACGATTTTATTCCATCCGTTGACTTTTCGTATCAGCTCGGAAAGCAGCGTTGCAGCGCTGCGATTGATTTGAATGTCGGTATTTTGTTCTGTGACAGAGATAAGATCGTTAAAGGTTGCCGGATGAATTTTATATTTTGCGTTTACAAGAATCAGGTTTCCGTTATGGATATTCTTTTGTTTTAATAAATACATTCTTTCACCGCCGATTCGATAATTTTATCAAGCATTTCCGAAAAGGATAGGCCGGCTGCTTTCATCATAGCGGGGTAACGGCTGTGTTCTGTAAAACCAGGAATGGTGTTGATTTCATTAAATACGATGCGGTCGTTTGAGGTAAGAAACATGTCTACGCGGGCAAAGCCTGAACAGCCTAATGCTTGGTAAAGAGTTATTGCGGCGTTTTTAATTCGGTCTGCGTTTTTTTTGCTGATTCGGGCGGGCACGTGGATGGAAGACGTTTTTAAAGTATATTTTTCCGTAAAATCAAAGAAGCCATTCAAAAGCTCAATTTCGTCTACTTCTCCGGCAATCGGATGGGTATTTCCCATGATTGCGCAGCCGACCTCAAAGCCGTTAATGTTTTCCTCGGCAATGATTTCATTGTCATAACGGAAAGCAAGACTTATGGCGGCGTTTAAATCCTTTGCGTGCTGTACTTTTGTAATGCCATAAGAGGAGCCGGCCTTGACTGGTTTAATAAACAGCGGAAATCCAACCTCTTTGGCGAATTTTGATATGATATCTGAATCAGTCCGATGCTGAAGGACGACGGATTTGGGAACCTCGATACCTGCAAGCTGAGCCAGCTTGTGTGCGCGGGCCTTGTCCATGCACAGGGCAGAAGCAAGGGTTCCGCAGCCGATTAAAGGAATGCCTGCCATTTCGATGAGACCTTGAAGTGTGCCGTCTTCACCGAACTTTCCGTGCATGATGGGAAACGCGGCATCAATGGGCAAGGCTTCGATTCCGCTTTTTTTAAGAAGAAGGAGTTTTCCGGTGTTTCGATTCGGCGATAGTACAGCGGGTATGCAATTTTCTGCATTCTGCCAGTGGTCTTCCTTAATTTTTTCAATGTCTCCTGTATAATAGTACCATTGACCGGTGTTTGAAATGCCGATGAGTATCGGATCGTATTTGCTGCGGTTTAAATTGCTGATTACGGAGTAAGCGGATTGAAGAGATACGCTATATTCGGGGGAAAAGCCGCCGAAAAGTACGGCTATTTTAATTTTGTTCATACTAAGCTCCTTTTATAATGATCGGAGTTCCTTCGGGAAGCGGATATCCGATTCTGCATTTGTTTCTGTATAGTTTTTTTTCAGAAAGTTTTTCTCCGGTTTCTTTTGAAAGAAGCTTTTGAATGATATCCACTTCTTCAAAAATAACGTTGTTTTTTTGAAAGTATTGAAGGTTTTTGTTTTCAATTATATAAAAATTTTCGTTGTTGTAATCCGTAAGCAGACGACCGGTAATAGAATCATCGTTAAAGGTAACAGAGAGTTGAAAGGTTTGCGTTGTATTATTTGTTGCCTTTAAGTCAAGCCATCCTTCTGAAATGGTTGCATCTACGCCCATCGGTGCGTCGCTCGGCGGTTCCGGAAAATCTTTTGTTTTGTGACCGTGGCGTTCGGTAATTGTAAGCGGAGAGTGCAGGAAGATCCAAAATAAAAGATTTGAAATCTGGCACAAGCCTCCGCCTGGCGAGGTTGTCAGTTCTCCGTTTATTACGGTTAAACCATCTTTATATGGCATGTTGCGGTCTGCATGCCGTGTGGATTTACAGAAAGAAAAGGTTTCTCCGGGGCGGAGCAGCAGTCCGTTTATCTGTGCGGCCGCAAGTTTTAGGTTATATACCTTGTTTTCCTGGTATATCATATCAAACCCTGTGGTGCTGTTGTACAATGGGCAGCTTGATGCAAAAGTTTCATAAGGAAGTAATTGATTGTTTTGCGTTTTAGCGTATTTTCGGCCGTCAAAACGCATGCCTAAATAAAAACAAAATTTTCGCTGTCGGATTCGCAGTGGAATTAAACATGGAAATCTTTCTGTTAAACGTTTTTTTGCCATGACGAGCTCCTTAAAAATAAAATCATCCTGTTTGACATGCTTAATTGTATCAAAACAGGATGATTTGTGTGTTTAGTTTTTATTTAGAAATTCTTATATTTTTATTTAAAGATTCTTACGATTTTCTGACAAATCAGTTGGCAGATATACCGTGAAGGTAATTGTCTCGTTGGAGCTTTCCGCTTTAATAGTTCCGTTATGCAATTCTACGATTTCTTTTGAAACGGCAAGTCCAAGTCCGGCTCCGCCTGTGTAAGAAGAACGGGATGAATCCACACGGAAAAACTGTTCAAAGATGCGGGAAAGTTTTTCGGGCGGTATGGTTTTTCCGTGGTTTTGGATTTGAATACATACATAGTCGTCTGTTTGTTTTAAGGAGACAGATATTGCGGAATGAGAGTAACTGTAATTTACAGCATTGCGTATCAAATTATCGAACACACGTTCTAATTTATTGCGGTCGCAGAGAATTTCAATATTGGGTGCGATATCGGCTTGCCAACAGAGTTCTTTTTCGGAAAGAATCGGAGTAAATTCATTTGTTAATTGTTCCAGCATGCGGCTTAGGTTTGTTCGTTCCGGTTCGAGAGTAAGTGAGGTTAGATTAAAACGTGTAATATCGAAGAATTCATTTATTAAATCCTCTAAACGTTCTGCTTTGTTGAGTGCGATGCCGGTATATTTGGCGCGAAGCTCCGGTGTTATTTCCGGTTCGTCTTGAAGGAGAGAAAGGTAACCGATGATACTTGTAAGCGGTGTTTTTAAGTCATGAGCAAGGTATACGATCAAATCGTTTTTTCGCTGTTCGGCTTCCTTTGCCAGCATAGCACTGCGAAGAGCTTGTTCCCGGAATAAATTCAGTTCGTCCTGTACGTTTTTCATCGCGGCGGGCAGTAAGATTGGCTCGTTTTTTGAGGCGGCAAGCTGACCGGAAGCAAGGACGATGTCATCTAAATAACGCAGAGGCTTAGACATAAAATAATATGTGATAACAGACCATCCAATAAGAAAAATGATTCCTGATATGTAAACGATATTGTTTTTAACCCATTGCAGCAGGAGGTATAGCGGTTCATAAGGCTGCCATATGATTGTCCGTGTAATCTGCCACGCAAGATAAACAAAAATAATGTATGCTGCAATAAATCCAATAAGCGTGAGAACATATTGCGCAATGAGGCGTCTGGTCAGCTGACTTCTGTATTTGCGTTTTTTTGTAAGTTTTTTCTGATCTTCCTTATTCAATGGTGTAACCAACTCCCCAAATGGTTTTTATAAATCTTGGTTTCCTTGGCGGTTCTTTTAGCTTTTCGCGAAGCCTTGCGATATGGGCCATAACAGTGTTGTTATTGTCTAAATATTTTTCGCCCCAAACGGCTTCAAAAAGTTCTTCGGAAGGAACGACGCTGCCGCGATGTTCGCAAAGGTAACATAAGATGTTGAATTCGATCGGTGTCAGAGTCAGCTCTTTTCCGTTTAATGTGCATTTATGGCTGTTTTTGCACAAGTGGAGGCCTTTTATATCAAAAGTAACGCTTTCTTTTAAGGAGACTTTTGAAGAGTTGTACCGAATATAGCGGCGTAGTTGTGTTTTTACGCGTGCAACCAATTCCAACGGGTTAAAGGGCTTGGTAATATAGTCGTCGGCGCCGAGTGTAAGGCCGGTGATTTTATCCATATCTTCAATTTTGGCAGTGAGCATAATGATTGGATACAAGTATTGCTCGCGTATTCGCTGGCAGAGCGTAAAGCCGTCGATATCCGGTAGCATTACGTCTAATATGGCTAGACTTAATGTATCACGTGTTTTAATACATTCCAGTGCATCTGAGGCATTGTAATATTTAAATATATGGAAACCCTCGTTTTTCAAGTAGACTTCAACAAGATCGGCAATTTCTCTTTCGTCGTCTACGATCAGTATTTCTTCGTTCATGAGTATCCTCCGTGTTTTAAAATGAAACATTTTTTGTCTTTGCATATATTTCATTTATTTAACCGTTAGCTTTTGCTTTGCAATAAAACATAAAATAGCGGTTTCATAGGCGATTATTTTTATTATACTTCGTTTGCGCAAAGAAAACAACAGAAGATTATAAAATACAGCGTTTGTTTTAGAACAAAAAAGATATTAAATAAAGGATACTGCGTTCGAGCAATATCCTTTATTTAAGTTTATTTGTCCTGCCGGATAACGACTTCATAGCTGAAAGGCGCAAGAGTACGCTGCCCTTTGTTTACATATTTTCCGGAGAATAATTCTATACCGCTGCAATCAAGCTCATAAGATCCGTTGCGGTCGCTGCCGTTGATTGCGGTAACAATTTCATATTTTCCGTTCCTGCGAATAACGGTTGTGCCTGCCGAGGCAGTAAAACGGTTGGTGATGTTTGCGGTGTCAGCATAGTGTTTGAGAATATGCATCCACAGCGAGCGCCCTTCTGCAAGACGCAGGTCAGGCATGGCGCCGATCATAACGATTCGGCCTTTTCCGACCTGATGTTCTGAAACATATCCCAGCCCTGGAGTCATTCCGCTGCTGAGAAGCCCTTTTATCTGTGCGCCGCGGCTTTCCAATGCGCAGCCGTGGAAACGGAGCGGTGCAGAGCAATCGCCGAAGCTGCCTGTTACTCCGGTATCGCTAAACGGATAAAAATATTTTACTTTGATGCCTGCAAGCGTTTCTAATGCGGAATGACATGAATCAGTGTGTACGGTGTGATGTTGAGTTCGGTAGCCGGTCATAGGACCGACCAGCCATACTCCGCCGTTCCTTACGAAGGCTTCTGCGCGTTGAAGATAATCGGGAGAGACATAAGGAAGAAGAGGGGTAAGCAGCAGTTTGTAGCCGGATAGATCGGCGTGTTCGCCTGTCAGATCACGGGGTAGGCCGCATTCTTCTAAGCAGTTATGCAGTTCTAACATGCGTTTAAAATATCCGCCGTCTTCCAAAAGCGGTTCTGTAAAGAAAAACAAGCGTGCTTGTTCTGAGTAGGTCATGGCAATCTGTGAAGGAACATGGCTGCTTTGTGTGAAATAGGGTTCGATTTTTTCGCGCATGGCGTTGACTTTGCAAACCTGATCGTAACCTTCTGTAGGATCGCCCCAAGCAGAAAGCAGACTTCCGTGCGTTTGTTCGCATCCGGAGCGCTGCTGGCGGAACAGCCAGTAGGAAAAGCCAAACGCCCCGTTTGCATAAGCGCCTAAGGCTTCTGCTTCCAAAAAGCCGTCGCGGTGCGGGCGGGAGACTGCCAGCAGATTACCTGCATAGCAGGGGCTTGTTTCGGTGACGAAAAAACGATTGTCCTGCCGCATAGAACGATACAGATCATAATCAAAAAGCCATTTGCAGTAACCGT
Source organism: Clostridiales bacterium (assembly GCA_018376855.1). Taxonomy (GTDB): domain Bacteria; phylum Bacillota; class Clostridia; order Christensenellales; family QALW01; genus JAHAAN01. Next base: position 17,424 of record JAHAAN010000012.1, read on the forward strand.
CGTCCAAGGTATAACCGTTCATAGAAGTAAAATCCAATTTATTGAATAGAGCTTCGGTATCAAGTGCAAAATTGGTATGAACATCGTGCGTGATAGGTGCGCTGTTATATTTTCGAAGGATCTGCGCTTGTTCATAAGCGAATTCATTTACCGTCTCACGGGAAAATTGCCGATAGTTGGTCATTAAAGAAGAGTTATGAACGATAGGCGGAGTCAAGGGCTGTACTACCTGCTCAAATGATTGGTAAGCTTCGCTCCAAATTTCGGTTCCCCAGGCCTCATTCAGAGCTTCAATCGTGCCATATTTGTTTTTCAGCCATTGATGCCATTTTTGGCGGCACTCATCACATACGCATTCTCCCACTAAGGCTTTCAGTTCATTGTCAAGCTGCCATGCAATAACGGCAGGATTTCCTTGAAATGCCTTAGCCATAGCTTCGGTGATAATTAACCCGCGTTTCCGCAGATATGGATTGTTGGTGCATCCATGCTGGCGGGCGCCGTGAATATAGAGGTTTCCGGACTGATCCTTTACTAAACGTTCCGGGTGATTGTGTGTCAGCCAAATGGGAGGAGTCGGAGTTGGGGTGCACATAATGGTTTTAATGCCGTTTTTATAAAGACGGTCAACAACGCGTACGAAGAACGAGACATCGATCTCATCTTTGGAGGGTTCCATGAAATGCCATGCGAATTCACCCATGCGAACAAGATTGATACCGGCTTTTTTCATATAGAAAATATCGTTTTCGATGTCAGATTCCGGCCATAATTCAGGATAATATGCAGCGCAGTGATATAAGCTTTCCATATTCGTTCCTTTCGTGCAGGTAAAATTTTATGCGTACAGTTTAGCATCTGTCGAAGTCGCAGTCAAGAGGAAAGCGCGATATTTCTCTTGCGCGGAAAAACGTTTGATGTTACAATAAAAATAATCTTTCGACAAATGCTTTTAAAATCATTGCGGTATGGATGGTAAAAAATGAATCGCTATAAAAAATTGTTTTCCAACACGTTAATATTCGGAATTGGGACATTTGCTTCAAAGCTGTTAGTGTTTTTACTGATGCCTATCTATACTGCCGTGCTTTCGGAGGGAGAATTCGGTATTGCGGATATTGTTGTGCAAACGGCGAATCTGCTGATACCGTTGGTTTCAATTGGGATTACCAGCGCCATTATTCGTTTCGGTTTAGATGCTGCGGTTGATAAAAGCTCAGTTTTCACAGTCAGCTTAACAGTGCTGCTAAGCGGTTTTGGAGCGGGAGCGCTGATTGCGTTTGCGGCTTATTTGATTTTTCCAAGCATAGGGCAATATATTGGACTTGTGGGATTGTATGTTATTACTTCGTGCGTTCATTCGTTATGCAGCCAGTTTGTTCGGTCAATAGAACGTGTAAAGCTGTTTGCCGTAAACGGAGTGTTGTGTACAACTATCACTGTTCTTGCAAATTTACTGTTTCTTTTAGTTTTTAAAATGGGCGTAACAGGATATATTTTGGCCACGGTGGTTGCTGATTTGAGCTGTGCCTGCTTTTTGTTCTTTTATGCGCGATTGTACCGTTATATTAAGCCTAAGCATTTCGACAGATCTCTTGCGGGCGATATGCTGCGCTATTGTGTGCCCCTGATTCCCACAACCGTGTTTTGGTGGATTACTAATGTTTCGGATCGTTATATGGTAACTTTTTTTCAGGGGGAGGAAGCCAACGGTCTTTATGCAATTGCTTATAAAATTCCTACGATCCTTGTGCTGCTTTCCACGGTTTTTATGGAGGCATGGCAAATGTCGGCCATTACGGAAGAGCAGCGTGAAAGACCGGATTTTTTTGGCAGAGTGTTCAAAGCGTTTGGGGGGCTGATGTTTATCGGAGCCTCCGGTCTCATTATGTGCTCTAAGTTTTTGATTCGTTTGCTTGCGGCGCCTGCATATGAAGAGGCGTGGAATTATATGCCGGTGTTGATTTGCGCTACGGTTTTTTCGTGTTTTGTTTCTTTTATGGGAACCGTTTATATGGTGGACAAAAAAAGTATGCAGTCGTTGGGAACGGCTTCTGTCGGAGCAGCGCTGAATATTGTGCTTAATTTGGCTTTTATTCCATGGATCGGCGTACAGGGAGCGGCTGTCGCAACCTTAATTAGTTACTTGGCTATTTTTGTGCTTAGAGCGGTGAATGTGAAAAAATATATTGTCTTTCCGCTTCATGGAGGGCGAATCATACTTAATACCGTTTTGCTGCTTGTGCAGTGCGGGCTGATGCTTTGGCAGCCGGCAGGATGGTATTATTATCAGATTGGCATGTTTGCTGCTATTTTGGCGCTTAATTTTATGCCGCTTATTGACACAGTTAAGAGGATTTTCGGAAAATAAAAACGGATAAAATAACAAGAAAGCGTGAGTACCTGCCTTGTGCTGTTCTTATTGGCATTTTTATGATGTTATAGCATTTATAACTAATATTCTTGAATCAGGTTATATCAATGGATAAGCCTGTTCTGTAGGCTATTCGCCGAGCAAATAAATTTTTTGATTTCGTTTTTCAACTGTTTTTTTGAACTTTTTTATTTCTGCAAAATACAATATTCCAACTGTTTCGTTAATTCGTTTTTTTCTATGACCGGAATATACGCATACGGGTTCAATTTTATAAATGGTAGCAATGGTTTCTTCTGTTAGTTTTCTTTTTACTACACTTAAAATTTTTTCTTTTTCTTTGTACTTTTTGGAAATTTCTAAAGAATTACGCTTTTTATTCTTACAGAATACTCGGCAGTTATTTGATTTAGATAGTATAATTTCAGATATGAATAAAGAGTTTTTTGATACTGTCATAAAATTTTATTTCGCTGTATATTGATTTTATTATATTTAAAGTTGGGGCCAAGATATTTTTTTAGTGCATTCACTTTGCAATGTATATTAAAAAATTAAAAGATTGTTATTGGTTCGGGAAGAATTTTTTCGGATTTTTTGTATTTAATGAAAAGAAACAGTAATTTTTGATTTTTGCATTCTAATTCCGGACAAACGCTCATACAGTTGTGAAAAGGACCAAGCCTGCTATGTCGGCAGGCAGATCGGAGTGAGCAATGAAAGAAATTATGGAGCTTTTGCCGGAGAAGGTTTCCGCTTCGTTAAATCTGATAGATGGGTATAGGAGAGGAGAAATTTGCGAGATCAGGCTGCGCGTTGATAAACCGATTGCCGTTAAGCTACTAGGCGGCGAATATGGGCTGTCTTCGCACGGATTGACACAGAAAGAAGGAATGCTTTGGTCCGCTGCAGATTCAGGCTTTTTTTGGAGAAGATTATGCGAGTATTCTCCTTATGTTTTAAGCGAAGCGCAAAAACAAGGATATGTAACCGTTTCCGGCGGGCACAGAATCGGTCTTGGAGGCGAGATAGTTTGTCATGAAGGAGTGCCGAAGGTATATAAGCATATTTCGGCTTATTGTATTCGCTTAGCTCATGAGGTGTCCGGATGCAGCGGTCGGGTGATCGAGAAGCTGTTTGATTGCGGTATACTTTGTTCGACTTTGGTGGTTTCTCCTCCGGGATGCGGAAAAACTACTCTTCTTAGGGATATATGCAGGCGATTGAGCAATGACGGTTTTCAATGTGTGCTTATTGATGAGCGCAGTGAACTGGCGGCCTGTGTAAAAGGGATTCCGATGCTTGATGTAGGAACGCGAACGGATATTCTCAGCGGAATTCCGAAGGCTTCCGGTATGCTGTTGGCGATACGGAGTCTTAGTCCGCAGGCTATTATTACTGATGAAATCGGCAGCAAAGAAGATGTAGCTGCGCTGCAGGAGGCGGCAAGATGCGGCGTGCCGATTATCACTTCTGTTCATGCGCTGAATCTTGAGCAGCTGAAGTCAAAGCCTAAAGAGCTGTTAAGGAATTTTCAACGCTTTATTTTGCTGGGGGACTCTTGCGGAGTCGGAACGGTTGAAGCAGTCTTAGATGCTGAATTTAAGGCTTTGAACGAAAGCGGGAGAAAGAGATGCTGTATTTAAAGATTCTTTGTTCCGTTTTGGTGATGTTTGCTGCATATCTGGTTTTCAGACGGTATGCGCAGCAGCAAAAAGCGGGAATTAGGCTGTTGGAGGAAATAGCAAACGATTTGCTGACAGTTAAAAGCCGGATTGTGCTTGAAAAAGTGCCGATTGCAGATATTTTCGAGGGCTTGTGTGCGGGAAGTAGTGAAAAAGTGTGCTTGTATCAGAAGGTCATACAACGTTTGCGGGGTAAAGAAAATTGTGCGCTTCGCGAAGTTTTTGTACAGGAAGCAGGGGATATGGAGCATTTACTTCATATGAAGAACAAAGAACTTGAGGGATTTGTTTTTAGTGCTGATGCTATCGAACAAACTGATACGGAGCTTTGTGAAGAATGTATACGATCTGCCGAAGCTATGCTTAAAAAAGCAGCCGATAGCCGACGGGAGGAGTTCAGGCAGCGGGCGGCAATGGTACGCGGAATTATTTTTCTGGCGGCGGCTTCATTGTGTCTATTAATCCTTTAGGGAGGAAAAATATGAATATAGATATTATTTTTAAAATCGCTGCAATCGGTATTTTGATTGCGATTTTGAATCAGCTGCTGAGCAAAGCGGGAAAAGAAGATATTGCACTTTTGACAACGATTGCGGGATTGGTTATCGTGCTTTTGATGGTTGTGGATATGATTGCAGGATTATTTGAAACTATTAAGCAGGTTTTTGGTTTTTATTGATATGGAAAGTATTTTTTCGTTTATTGCTATTGCTATCATAGCCGTCTTGCTTTGTGTTTTGTTAAGAAAAGAGAATGCTGCATATGGCCTGTTTGTTTCCATAGCCGCCGGGTTAATATTGCTTTTGGCGGTTTTGGAGCCTATGCGTACGCT
>JAHAAN010000013.1 GCA_018376855.1 Clostridiales bacterium
AAGATCATTGTCAGCGACTGGATTAAGAATACGCTCGGCAGTGATTCGATACGCGACGATTCTTCACTGACGGGTGTGGAGAATGTCAAGGGCGACGAGACTTATACCGTCGGCGGCGACGGCGCGCGCGTGTGGGATGCGCAGGGAAACGATATTTATTATCAGGGAAGCATTGAAAAAGAACTGCCTGTGAGCTTGAGCGTTTCCTACCGGCTGAACGGCCAGAGCATATCTCCTGCCGAGCTGGCGGGCAAGAGCGGCCGGGTAACGATTCGGTTTGATTATAAAAATAATCAGTATGAAACGGTGGAGATCGACGGCAAACAGGAGAAAATCTATGTTCCGTTTGTGATGCTTACGGGCGTGCTGCTGGATAATGAGATTTTTTCCGATGTAACGGTATCCGGCGGCAGGCTTATCAATGACGGCAGCCGCACGGTCGTTGCAGGAATTGCGTTTCCGGGGCTTCAGAGCAATCTGAATATGAATGCGGAAAAACTGGAGATTCCCGATTTCGTGGAGATCAGCGCCGAGGTGAAGGGCTTTGAAATGATGAATACGGTAACGATCGCCGTTAACGATATTTTTGCCCGCATTGATACGGAGAAGCTGGATTTTTCGCAGGATTTTACCGGCTCGCTTGAGGAGCTGACGGATGCGGTCAATCAACTGATCGACGGTTCCTCGCAGCTTTACGGCGGACTCTGCACGCTTTTGGAGAAGTCGGAGGAGTTGGCCGCAGGCATTGATAAGCTGGCAGCCGGCGCGGGTGCGCTGAAGCAGGGCGCCGGAGAGCTGGCCGGAGGGCTCGGTAAGCTGGATAACAGTAGCGATGCGCTGAACAAGGGAGCGCTTCAGGTGTATGAATCGCTGCTTTCCGCCGTAAATAAGCAGATTGCGGAAACCGGAATTCCCGTTCAAAAGCTTACTATGCAAAATTACAGATCCGTGCTTACAAGCCTGCTTCAGAACCCGAACGCTGCGCAGAAGCAGCAGATGACTGCGATTGCCGATGCACAGCTGGAAGCGCAGCTTGCGGCGGCGGGCGTTCCTCAGGCGCAGTATCAGGCGGTAAAATATATGCTCTATCAGCGGCTTGCGGCAGGGCAAACGACGGAGACCGCGATGAGCGAGATCGGTGCGCTGCTGGCGGACGCAGCGGTGTATATTGGCGCGCCTACGGCCTTGCCTGCATATGAAGCGCTGTACCAAGCAGTTTGCGCGCAGTATCCCGATCGTGCCGCTGCGGAGCGTATCACCTCCGTGGCCGTATACCTTGCGGGCGTGAAGGGCGGGGAGGCGCAGCAGTATCTTTCGGCGGCAGGAGAGATCGCGCAGCACGCCAAAGAAGTAAGCGATGCGGCGAATGCGGCGGAGTCGGAGCAGGGCAAGGCGGCAATCGGCGGGCTTTGCTTTAGCCTCGCCAAGCAGACGCTGGAGCCGCAGATACAATCCGCGCTTGAGCAGCTGGACAGCTACGGCCTGTTTTATGCGGGACTTTCGGAGTATACCGCAGGCGTAGGCGCGGCTAAGGGCGGCGCGGAGCAGCTGTATGCAGGGGTCTGTGAGCTGTATAACGGGATCCTTACGCTGAAGAACGGCGCTCCCGCACTGGTCAGCGGGGTAACGGAGCTTCGGGACGGCGCTTTCAAGCTTTCCGGCGGCTTAAAGGAGTTTGATGAAAAGGGCGTTAAAAAGCTGGTTGACGCTGTGGACGGGGATCTCGCCGGACTGATCACGCGCATCAAGGCAACGATTGACGTATCAAAAGGCTATAAAAACTTTTCCGGCATGTCGGGTGATATGGAAGGTCAGGTGAAATTCATTTACCGAACCGATTCCGTAAAGATCGGCAAATAAGGAAATAGGGCAGTCGCATAGGGCGCTCCATAAATAAATTAAAGGCAAGACAGACCGCAGCGGTTTGCCTTGCCCTTTTTCATGTTGTGCAGCTTATTATGGCGCTTTGAACGAAGGCGCCGACGGGGCGGAGCAATCGGTTGAATTTATCCAACAGCCTCTTAAGCGGAAAATGAGTAATTTTAAAGTTATATGAGGAAAAGGTCGAAAAACAATAGCGTTTGCAGCTGAAGGGGCGGCGGAAGGAGAGCGAGCCGCCGCGGAAGGAGGCGGTTCGGTCGCGGAAGTCGCCCGATTAGGGTTGGATAAAAACGTATCTTCCCGTTCTTAATGATCTTAGGAATTTATTAGGTGTAACAGTTGCGGCGGTAAGGCTCACTGTACTGCTTGTTTAAGATTGATGTCCGGCTAAGTCGGGCCGCAGATCTGCCGAAAAAGAATCGGGATACTCTGCACGAAAGAAACAGATTCAGATAAGTTGCCGGAACAAGGCTGATGAAGCCGCAAAAAATTCTTTTAAAGAGGCTAACAGTCGGCGGCAGATTATCGTGCCTGCTGTATATTTTCAGCTTTTCCGAAAGAAAATAAGATCGTTTTTATATCTTTTTAATCCTGTTATCAGTAAATGAATTGTTATGGATAAAATAACAATGTAAATCGCCGCGCTTGAAATAGCAGACAATAAAAACATATCATGACCGCTTGATTCTGTTTGCGCTACCGTTATCAATGTGTTTTGAAGTGTAAGAATAGAAACCAGCGCATCAATAAAGTTAATAGTCCTGAGTTCGGCAACAAGAACATTACCGTGTCTGATGCGTCTTTGTTTTTGAATATGAACAAAAGCCATTGTGAGCTTATGGGTTGTGTAAGCCGCCATTGTGATTGCAGGAATCAACCCTATATTTATCGGCTTTTCTAAAATAACCATTAACGAAATGGGAAGAATTAACGCCAGATTTAACAACAGAAGCACAGCGGAACTGATGACAAAAGTTTTGTATCTGCGGTGCGCTTTTTCCGGTTCGCTCCTTGCTGTATTTTTCTTCTCGGTTAGCAGAATCATTCCCCGAATCGCAATAAGGAGAAGATAAAAGACACAAATGCTTCCATGCCATACGGACAAAAGACGAATACCTAAAAAACCGTTATATAAAGAGAACAGGATAGTGGCGCTGAAGGAAATAACGGAGCTTGCTATCGTCTTGAAAGCGTAATCTTTCTTCCATTTTTCAATCATCGGCTTTATTTTTTTGCGCATCGTATCCTTCGCCATATGTTTTTCCTTCGGTTCCGTTTGTTGGTCTGACGCATTCTTCTATGATGGCCGCTATTGTTTCGGCAGAATCCGAACAGCCGTTATTCAGCCATTCTTTGATAATGGCTGCGATTCCCTCTATGTAATACGCAATATAATACTTCCAAAATGCGGCCGGAACTCCGAATTTCTTTAAAATCGGTTCAAGAATATGTTTTTTTAAATTCGCGTAGCGCGCATTTGACTGCATACTGTTCGGATTTCTAAACGCTGCACGGTAAACCTTTTTGTTGTTGCAGATAAACCGGAGATATGGTTTCAGATAATCCCCTGTAATGAAAACAAGGTCCTTTAACTCATTGCCGTTTATCTTATCCCAAATAGCTTTTGTGTCCTGTGCAAAATAAGACAGAAAGCGTGTGTCGACGCTTTCCATTGCTTCGTTTACTAAATCGGCAACCGTCTCATAATGCAGATAAAATGTTGATCTGTTTACCCCTGCTTTTTCGCAGATTTCCTTTACGGTAATATACTCCAAGTCCTTTACTTCCAATAAAGCAATCAACGCTTCGTCCATACAGAGGGCGGTATTAAAATATTTGCTTTCGGATTTATTCATATGATACCGCCCCCTTTTTTGTCATTTGGCTTCTTCGCTGATTTCTTTTGCAAGCTGCATAATTTCAAATGCATACTGCTTTTTACCGTTTTCAAGCAGCTTTTTATAAATCGGATAATTGACGCTGACACCGGCAATGCCTATAATGCCTACGATAATTCCCACAGTCATCATAGGAGCGCTTCCGTTTCCGATTACTTTCATGGACAGGCACATCCCTACGCCAAGCACAAGCGCCGTAATCACTCCGAAAGTATAGGCAAAGATATTTGCTTTGCTTTTTGCTTTCCTGTCAAGCTTCCTCAAAGCCACAACTTTGGAAGTGTCCTTTGGTGCGTATTCGTTGGCGATTGCCTCTGCATAAATTTTGTCTGTGTTCATAGCAGCATCTCCTTTAAAATGTTTTTCAGCCTTGGCTGATGCTATCATTATAGGAATTTCAGCCGCTAAACGGAACAACACTGTTTTGATTCTGTGTTGATTTCAAGGTGTTTTTAAATTGAGATTTGTCGTCTGATTCATTATAAAGAGACATTGGCTGAAAAGCAACTTTTTTCGGCAGGTGTTAGCTTTCTTATGGAAGACAGCCCTAAAGCAGTTGTTTTTTTATTGACAGTCTGCAAATCCGCAAAAATGCGCGATAATTCGCTTGATAAAAAGCAGCAGCTATGATACAATGAAAAAATGAAAGAATAGAGCCGGTTTGTTGCAATTTGAACGGGCTTTACTTGTATCTGCCAAAAATAATCGGGGTATCGAAGTGAAATTTGCAATTTTTTGATTCGGTACTTTCAAAAAATGCAAAAGGAATAGAGGGAATCGAGTGAAGAGAGAGGATATCAGAAACATAGCGATCATTGCGCACGTCGATCACGGCAAGACAACGCTGGTCGACGAGATGCTCAAGCAGAGCGGGACCTTTCGTGAAAACCAGCAGGTCGCGGAGCGCGTAATGGATTCCAACGACATTGAACGTGAAAGAGGCATCACGATCTTGGCGAAGAATACGGCCGTTCATTACGGCAGTACTAAGATCAATATCGTGGATACGCCCGGCCATGCTGACTTCGGCGGCGAGGTAGAGCGCGTGCTGAAAATGGTCAGCGGCGTGCTGTTGTTGGTGGATGCGTTTGAAGGGCCTATGCCGCAGACGCGCTTTGTGCTTTCCAAAGCGCTGGAGCTGGGGCTTCAGGTCATGGTCGTCATCAATAAGATGGATCGGCCGGATCAGCGCGCGGAGCAGGTGGCCGACGAGGTGCTGGATCTGTTTATTGAGCTGGGCGCCAGCGATAATCAGATGGACTGCCCGTTTATTTATGCTTCGGCGCGCGCGGGCGTGGCAACGGTGGATTCCTACGATCCTTCCGCGGGCGACATGAAGCAGCTGTTTGAAGCGATTCTGCAATATATTCCCGCGCCGGAGGGCGATGAAGCGCAGCCGATGCAGGTGCTCATTTCCACGATCGACTATAACGATTATGTGGGGCGCATCGGGATCGGCAAGATCGAGCGCGGAACCATCCGTACCGGTCAGGATGTAATTCTTTGCAATTACCAGAAGGAAGAGATGAACAAGCGCGTGCGCGTGAATACTTTAGCGGCGTTTGAGGGACTCAAGCGCGCAAATGTGGAGAGCGCGAAATTCGGAGATATCGTTGCGATCAGCGGCATTGAGGATATCAATATCGGGGATACGCTTTGCGCGCCGGAGGCAGTAGAGCCGCTTCCGTTCGTCAAGATCACGGAGCCGACGGTGGCTATGACGTTTTCTGTCAACAACAGCCCGTTTGCCGGCAGGGAGGGGAAATATCTCACCAGCCGTCATTTGCGCGCGCGCCTTTATAAAGAGCTGCAAACGGATGTTTCGCTGCGCGTGGAGGATACGGACAGCGCGGATTCCTTCCGTGTCAGCGGGCGCGGGGAGCTGCACCTTTCGGTGCTGATCGAAAACATGCGCCGGCAGGGCTATGAGCTTCAGGTTTCCAAGCCCGAGGTGCTGTTCAAAACGATCGACGGCGTGCGCTGCGAGCCGATGGAGCGCGTGTTTGTAGATGTGCCGGAGAGCTATATGGGCGTGGTGATTGAGCGGCTGGGCAGCCGAAAGGGCGAGCTGGTGAGCATGAACGCACTCAGCGAGGTAACGATGCGGCTGGAATTTTTGATTCCGGCGCGCGGGCTGTTCGGCTACCGTTCGCAGTTTTTGACGGATACGCGCGGCGAGGGCGTTATGAGCACGATCTTTGACGGTTATGCACCCTTTAAGGGCGAAATTGCATCACGCGGGAACGGTTCGCTCATTGCGTTTGAAACGGGCGAGGCTGTAACCTACGGCATTTTTAACGCGCAGGAGCGCGGTACGATGTTTGTCAAGCCCGCACAGATGGTCTATCAGGGAATGATCGTGGGGGAAAGCTCCCGCACGGAGGATATTGAGGTCAACGTCTGCAAGCGGAAGCATATGACGAACTCGCGTTCTTCGGGAGCGGACGATGCGCTTCGTTTGATCCCGCCCAGAGAGATGACGCTGGAGCAGGCGCTTGATTATCTTTCCGAAGACGAGCTGGCGGAGATCACGCCCAGCAATATCCGCATTCGCAAGAAGATTTTGGATCCTACGCAGCGTTATCGCGCCGAACGAAGCAGAAACAGCGGCAAATAGGCGCGGCTGAAAAGAGTTTCCTGAAAAGGGAGGTGCAGCGGTGAAGCAAAGCGACGGGCAGGATCAGGAAGCGAAGCGTTTTTTAAAGGGCTTGCTGATCGTGCTGATGTTAGCCGTTATCTTCAAATATCTGTTTGAGCATTGGATGGTTCCCACACTGCTGGCGGGAGTTTCTGCCGCAGGGCCGTTTATTATCGGGCTGGTGATTGCTTATCTGATGCGGTTTGCCGTGAATCCGCTTGAGCATCTCTTGATGAAGCTGCTGCGCAAAAAGGAGCCAAAGCGCTGGATTCGCGTTACGGCGGCGGCGGTTTCGCTGTTAGTGCTTTTGGGCGCGGCGGTGGGGCTGCTGTGCGGGATCGTGCCGAGCATATATTATAACATTGTGGATCTGCTTTCCGTGCTGCCGGAGTATTTGGAGAGCATCGGAACATGGATCGACGAACTGCTTGCGCACTCCAACGTGGAACTTTCGCAGTCTGCTGCGGAAATGCTGCGGGACGGCCTTTCCAAGCTCGGAAACGGGATTGTGGAAAATCTTTCGGAGTATGTGGCGGTGGCGGGGAACGTCATTATCAGCGTGGGCGCTTCGGTCTTTAACGTGCTGATCGGAATACTGGTGGCCTTTTATGTGCTGATGGATTCTCCCAGATATGCAAGGCTTGGGAACAGGGCGCTGCGCGCGCTGATCAGCGACGAGCGCCGGTATCAGAGCGCAAAGGCTTTCATTGCCGAGACGGATACCGTGATGGGAAAATATATCAACGGCAAGCTCATTGAAACCTTTGCCGTTGGCGTGATCTGCTTTTTGGGGTTCTTGATTTTGGGCGCGCCGTACGATCTGCTGATGAGCGTGATCGTGGCGCTGATGAACTTGGTTCCGTATGTCGGCCCCGTGCTGGGAGCCGTTCCGGTAGTGATCCTTTCACTTTTGGAAAGCCCGCAGCAGGCGATATGGATCATCGGGTTTTTGGTTTTGCTGCAGGTGCTGGATAATTATGTGATCGGCCCTAAAATCATCGGGAATATGCTGAAGGTCAGCCCGTTGTGGATCTTGGTGGGCGTGATTATCGGCGGGGGAATGTTCGGGCTTCCGGGAATGCTGCTCGGCGTTCCGGCTATGGCGCTGCTTTCGGGGCTGTTTAACCGTTTCACGCAGTGGCGCGAGCAGCAGCGGATGCAGAAGAATGAGGAAGCAAGCGCGGCGGAGGAGCCGCAGGAAAAGGAATAGCGTTTTGGCGAAAGCCTTATTATATAAAAAATAAAAGTAAAAGCAGGCGATAAGCCTGTGCGCTGCGCCGCATACCGGCGAAGCTTTTGAACAGCAGGAAAGGAAAGGTCATGGTCATGAAGGAGTTATCATTAAAGGCAAAGCAGATACAGCCGTCCGTTACATTGGAGATTGACGCAAAAGCAAAAAAGATGAAGGCGGAAGGCATAGACGTTGTGGGGTTCGGCGCGGGCGAGCCGGATTTTGACACGCCGCAGTTTATTATTGAGGCGGCGGATCAGGCTATGCGCGCGGGAAAGACGCGCTACACGCCGGCAGCCGGCACGCTGGAGCTGCGCAAGGCGATCTGCGAGAAGCTTAAAAGAGAGAACGGGCTGGAATATCAGCCGAGCCAGATCGTCGTTTCAAACGGCGCAAAGCATTCGCTTTATAATACGATGCAGGCGATCTGCAATCCGGGCGACGAGGTTCTGCTGCCGGGGCCGTATTGGGTGAGCTATTACGAGCAGATTAAGATGGCGGGTGCAACGCCTGTGATCGTCATGGCGCGCGAGGAGGACGGCTTTACGCTCAGCGCGGAGCAGCTTGAAGCGGCGATCACGCCTTCCACAAAGGCGCTGGTACTTTGCTCTCCGAGCAATCCGACCGGCGCGGTCTACTCCCGTGAGCAGCTTCAGGCGATCGCGGATATGGCGGTAAAGCACGGGATCTATGTGATCAGCGACGAGATCTATGAGCATTTGCTCTATGACGGGCGCGAGCATGTTTCCATTGCAAGCCTGGGCGATAAGATCAAGGAGCAGACGATCGTAATTAACGGCATGAGCAAGGCCTACTGCATGACGGGCTGGCGCATTGGGTTTACAGCGAGCAGCCAGCAGGTTGCTTCGGTGATGGCAAATTACCAGTCTCATGCCACAAGCAATCCCAATTCCATTGCGCAGGCAGCTTCTGTAGCAGCGCTTGCAGGCGGCAAGGAAAAGGTGAAGGATATGGTGGCGGAGTTTGCGCGCCGGCGCGATTATATGACCGGCCGAATCAATGAGATTCAGGGCTTGAGCGCGCGCAGGCCGCAGGGAGCGTTTTACCTGTTTGTGAATATCTCCGGCGTGCTGGGCAAGGCGTTTAACGGCGAAACGATACATAACGCGCTGGAGTTTTCCGCAAGCCTTCTGCAGAACAGCAACGTTGCAGTGGTGCCGGGCGAGGCGTTCGGAGACGGCCGCTATGTGCGTCTTTCCTATGCAACAAGCATGGAAAACATTCAAAAGGGACTTGATCGCATCGAGGCCTTTGTCAAGGCGCTTGTGTGAGCGCGCAAACAAGTCATGGAGGGTTAAAAATGCTGAAATTCAGTCCGGTTACAAATTTATTGGAGCAGTCCAATTACCATTATCAGCTTCAGGATGTGCAGGAGCCGAATCTGTACAGAGAGCTGTTTGACTATCAGAGCGTGCCGAAGGTTTCGTTCAATCATCGCAATGTGCCGATGAATACGCCTTCGCAGCTGTGGATTACGGATACGACCTTTCGGGACGGGCAGCAGTCGCGTTCGCCGTTCACGGCGGAACAGATTCGGGATCTGTTCCGCCTGCTGCATAAGCTCGGCGGCCCCAACGGCATGATCCGCCAAAGCGAATTTTTCCTTTATACGGAGAAGGATCGCCGCGCAGTGGAGCTTTGCCGTGCCGAGGGCTTTGAATTTCCGGAGATCACAGGCTGGATCCGCGCCAATCCAAAGGATTTTGAGCTGGTCAAGGCGATGGAGATCAAGGAGACCGGCGTGCTGGTATCCTGCTCGGATTATCACATTTTTAAGAAGATGGGGCTTACGCGCAGGCAGGCCATGGAAAAATATCTCAGCGTAGTGAAGGCTGCCTTGGAGCACGGAATCGTGCCGCGCTGCCATTTGGAGGATATTACAAGGGCGGACTACTATGGCTTTGTGGTGCCGTTTGTTACGGAGCTGATGCGTCTGAGCGAGGAGAGCGGCATTAAGATTAAGGTGCGTGCGTGCGATACGCTGGGCTATGGCGTTACTTATCCCGGAAGCGCGCTGCCCAGAAGCGTTCAGGGCATTATTTACGGCTTGAATCACTATGCGGGCGTTCCCAGCGAGCAAATCGAATGGCACGGCCATAACGATTTTTATAAAGTGGTTACTAATGCGGCAACGGCGTGGCTGTACGGCTGTTCGGGCGTGAACTGTTCTCTGCTCGGAATCGGGGAGCGCACGGGCAACTGCCCGGTGGAGGCGATGTGCATCGAGTATGCGTCCCTGCGGGGAACGGAAAACGGGATGCAGCTTCAGGCCATTACGGAAATTGCCGAGTATTTCGAGCATGAACTGCACTATGAGATTTTCGATCGCATGCCCTTTGTGGGGCGCGCCTTTAACGCCACCCGCGCGGGGATCCATGCCGACGGCCTTTTGAAGGATGAGGAGATCTACAATATCTTCGATACGGGAAAGGTGCTCAACCGCCCCGCAACGGTAGCGGTGGACGCGCATTCCGGCCTTGCGGGCATCGCGTTTTGGATGAACGGCTATTATAAGCTTTCCGAGGATATGCTGGTGGATAAAAAATCCGATCTTGTGGCGAGGGTGAAGGAACTGGTCGATCAGGAATATGCCAACGGGCGCAATACCTGCATGGGCGACGGCGAATTGGACGATATGGTGCACGGCATTGATCCCGAGCTGCATGCGCGTTTAAAGCTGGGGCTGCACTGAGACACGAGCTGAAAAATCATTTTGCCGGAGTTTTGAAAACAGCGTGAAACGCAGCTGAAAAGTAAAAAAATCGTGAACGGATGATTTTTTTCAAAAAGCTACTGGTAAAAATTAAGGAAATGTATTACAATAGAAGCAACAAAACAAGGAGGTATTTCATATGATCGAAATTATTTGCGGGAAAAAAGGTTCGGGAAAAACCAAAAGCATCATTGAAAAGGCGAATCATGCGGCGGAGCATTGCGACGGAAGCGTTTATTTTATGAATACGGATAACAGCTATATGTATGATTTGACGCATAAGATCCGTTTTATCAACACAAGCGATTACAATGTGGTGGGCGCTTATTTGATGCTGGGCTTTTTAGATGGACTGGTGGCCTCCAATTTTGATTTGAAGAAAATTTATATCGATGGCTTTATGAAGCATATGGACAGAGACATCACGCAGCTGGAGGATCTGTTCCAAAAGCTGGAGAAGTACAGCGAGAAATACCATGTGGATCTTTTCCTGAGCGTAAGCAAGGATCGGGCAGAGATTCCGGCGTTTATGGAAAAATATTTGATTGACTGAGGAACATTGCAGAAATGGAATATATAAGCACAAGAAACAATAAGATTTCAGCTTCTTCAAGCTATTGCCTGTTAAAGGGCATCTCTGAGGACGGCGGGCTGTTCGTGCCCGAAAGCTTTCCGCAGTTTTCACTGGCGCAGATAGCCGCAATGGGGGAGCTGTCCTATGCGGAGCGCGCGCTTTCCGTGCTTTCCGCGTTCCTGACGGATTTTTCGCAGGAGGAGCTGGAAAGCTGCGTAAAGAACGCCTATATGAGCGGAAGCTTCCATTCGCCTGAGGTTGCGCCGCTTTCGCGCCTTTCGGAAACGGAGAGTGTGCTGGAGCTGTGGCACGGCCCTACGCTGGCGTTTAAGGATATGGCGCTTCAGCTTCTGCCGCACCTGCTGACAACGGCAAAAAAGAAACAGGGCGAGCAGAGCGAGATCATGATCCTTGTGGCCACGTCGGGAGACACGGGAAAGGCTGCATTGGAAGGGTTTGCCGATGTGGAGGGCGTTCGCATCACGGTGTTTTATCCGGAGGAGGGTGTAAGCCATACGCAGAAGCTGCAAATGGTTACGCAGCGCGGCGACAATGTTGTGGTAGGCGCCATTGAAGGCAATTTTGACGATGCGCAGACAGGCGTGAAGCAGATTTTTTCCGATAAAGAATTTAACGAATTGCTGCTTCGACACGGCGTAAAGCTCTCCAGCGCCAATTCGATCAATTGGGGGCGGCTCGTTCCGCAGATCGTCTACTATTTTTCAGCTTATGCGGATCTGTGCAAGTGCGGGCGCATTGAATTGGGCGATGAAGTCAATTTCGTAGTGCCCACCGGCAACTTTGGCAACATTCTTGCGGCGTATTATGCCAAGCTCATGGGGCTTCCCGTACATAAGCTGATCTGCGCGTCCAACTGCAATAACGTGCTGACGGATTTCATTCAAACGGGAACCTATAACGCAAAACGGCCGTTCCATAAGACGATCAGCCCTTCCATGGATATTTTGATCTCCAGCAATTTGGAGCGCCTTCTGTTCCATCTGACGGGTAATGACGACCGCATTACGGCGGAGCTGATGAACAGCCTGAAGCAGAACGGAAGCTATACTGTTTCGCCTGAGCTGATGGAAAAGCTTCATGAAACCTTTGTGGGCGGATATGCTACCGAGGAGCAGACCGTGCAGACGATTCACGATGCCTATGCGCGCTTTGGCTATATTATGGATACGCATACGGCTGTGGCGCAGAGCGTGTATGACCGCTATGCGGAGCAGACCGGCGATCAAACGGTTACGGTGGTGGTTTCCACGGCAAGTGCGCACAAATTTCCGGTGGACGTTGTGCGGGCGATCGACGGGCGTGAGCTTGACGAGCTGGACGCCGCAGCGGCGCTGGAGGATCTGGGCTTGGAGCAGCCGGATGAGGTGCGTTATCTGTATATGAAGCCTGTGCTGCACGATCTGGTGTGCAAGAAGGATGAGCTTAAGAGTGTGATTCTGGCTTCGGTGATCGGCTGAATAAGCATATATACAGCTTTATATAACAGGAGGCTTTCAGGCGGGAAACTGCTCTGAAGCGCTCCTGTTTTTTGGTTGCGCGGGCGGCGCGATATGCAAATAAAAGTCGAAAAACGGGCAAGCATTATTGACATATAGGCCGTTATGCTGTATAATTATACAGTTAAGTGAGTTCTATTTTCTAAGGAGTCGGAAAAAGACTCCGTTGGAATAAAAGCTTACGGGCGAATTTATCATTATGGAGAAGGAGGTGTTTCCATTTGGAGTGGTGGTTGGTTCTCATAATTGCCGCCGCTGCCCTGCTGATCGGAGCGCTTGCGGGTTATTTTATTCGCAGAAGCATGGTGGAAAAGCGTATCGGACGGGGCGAGGAATTGGCTGCGCGCTTAGTGGATGAAGCCAAGAACAGAGCGGAGATCCTTTCTAAGGAGCGCATTGCCGAGGCAAAAGAGGAAATCCACAGACTCCGGAGCGAATGCGACAGAGAGTGCAAGGAAAGACGTAACGAAGTTTCAAAGAACGAAAAGAGATTTATCCAGCGGGAAGAGCAGTTTGAAAAGAAGTTCTATGCGCTGGAGGCTCGTGAGGAAAGCTGTACACAAAAAGAAAAGGATATTCAAAAGCAGCTTCAGGTAGCGGAGGAGCTTGTTCAGCGCAGAGTGGAAAAGCTGGAGCAGACGGCAAGCCTTACTGCAGAGGAGGCCAAGCAGGAGCTTGTCAGCTCTATTGAAAACGAAGCGAGACGCGATGCAGCGGTGCTTGTGCGCGATATTGAGCAGAAGGCCAAGCAGGAGGGCGAAAGCCGGGCGCGCAATATCATCACGCTGGCGATTCAGCGCTGCGCTGCGGATCATGTGGCGGAAACAACGGTTTCCGTTGTGCCGCTTCCCAACGATGAAATGAAGGGCCGCATTATCGGGCGTGAGGGCAGAAATATCAAAGCCCTTGAGGTAGCTACCGGTGTTGAGCTGATTATTGACGATACGCCGGAGGCGGTGATCCTTTCCTCGTTCGATCCGATTCGGCGCGACATTGCGCGTATTGCGCTTGAGCGGCTGATCGTGGATGGACGGATCCATCCCGCACGCATTGAGGATATTGTGGAAAAGGTACGCAAGGAAGTGGAGGCGCAGATCAAGGAGGCCGGTGAAAACGCCATCTTTGAAGTAGGCATTCACAATATGCATCCGGAGCTGGTCAAGCTTCTCGGCAGGCTTAAGTACAGAACGAGCTATGGCCAAAATGTGCTGAAGCATTCGCTGGAGGTTTCGTACATTGCGGGGCTGCTTGCCGGCGAGCTTGGGCTTGATGCCACGATTGCAAAGCGTGCGGGCTTGCTGCACGATATCGGAAAGAGCGTTGATCACGAGGTGGAAGGAACGCACATTCAGATCGGTGTGGATCTTGCCAAGAAATACCGTGAAAGCGCGGAGGTTATTCACTGTATCGCGGCGCATCATAACGACATTGAGCCGCAGAGCGTGGAAGCAGTGCTGGTTCAGGCGGCTGACGCCGTTTCGGGCGCACGCCCCGGCGCACGCAGAGAAACTTTAAACAACTATTTGAAACGTCTTGAAAAACTTGAAGAAATCGCAAATTCATTCCAGGGTGTGGAAAAATGTTTTGCCGTACAGGCAGGCAGAGAGATTCGCATTATTGTAAAACCGGAGATCATTTCCGAAGAGGGTGCGGTCATTGTAGCAAAGGATATTGCCAAACGCATTGAAAATGAAATGGTATATCCGGGTCAGATCAAAGTGAACGTGGTGCGTGAAACGCGCACTGTGGAGATCGCTAAATAATTTTCTTTAAGGAGCTTGTGCACGTAAGCGTGGCGGAAGCGAACGAGAAGAGAACGCAAAGGGCAAGCTTGGCTTGCTCTTTTTCTGTTTCGCGGGAAAATAAAGAGCGGCTGATGCATAACGTGTTGTAGAACGATTAGACGAAAAGGAGCGGTTTTGATGTTTTTTGCGGATTTGCACTGTGATTTTTTGAGTAAGGCGGCGCGGGGCGCTTCGTTTGAAAAGCCGGAAAGCGGGCAGGCGATCAGCAGGGCGGCGGTTGAGGGCGGTGGGCTGCGCTTGCTTGGAATGGCGGCTTTCTGCGGAGATTCCCGAATGCTTTCCCGGGAGGAAATGGCCGCCTCGGTGAAAGCGCAGCTTGAGGCGTATGAAGCGGTTACAGAGCAGCGGGACGGAGATCGGTATCTTGCGGGAACGCAGGTTCGCGCGCTATTAACGCTGGAGGGCTTGGATTACCTGCAGAGTGTGCAGGAGCTTGGAGCATTTTTGCAAAAAGGGGTGGCAAGCGTAGGGATCATGTGGAACCGCGCCAATGCGCTTGGCGGCAGCGCGCATGAGGATGCTCCGCTTACCGCGATGGGCAGAGAGGCAGTGGCGCTGCTCGAACGCTGCGGCGTCAAGGTGGATTTAGCACATTCGGGGCGCAGAACCTTTTATGATGTGATGGATTGCTGCGAGCGTCCGTTTGTATCTCATGCGAATGTATATAGCGTAACAGAGCATCCGCGAAATTTGGATGATGCGCAGATTCGGATGCTCATTGAGCGAAAGGGATTGCTGGGGATCTCGTTTTATGCGCCGTTTGCAGGCGGCGATACTTACGGTCAGCTAAGAAGGCATATTGAGCATGTGCTGGATTTGGGCGGGCAGGATATTTTAGCGTTCGGTTCGGATTTTGACGGCTGCAATCAAACGGTTCGCGGACTGGATACGGCTGAAAAATATCCCGCGTTTGCGGAATATCTCCGCTTGAAGGGCATGAGCAATACAGTGCTTGAAAAGCTGTGTTTTGGCAACGCGGCAGCGTTCTTTGCGCGGCGGTAACCTTTTTCAGCCGGCAGAAAAAACGAAAATTCAACAATAAATATTGACAAGTGCGGGCTTGTATTATAAAATGAACATAAGAAGAATAAAGGTTGGTGGAGTATATGGGCAATCAAACGCAGGATTCAAGAATACTAAAGAGAAGAATCGTTGCATATGGAGCGATGGGGGCAGCGGCAGCGCTGCTGATCGTGGTGATTATTCTCATTATCAGTGCGTTCGGGAAGCCCGCATCGCCATCGAGTTCACCGACGCCGCCGGCAACCGGCACGCAGCAGGCGACGCTTGAGCCGACAGACGTGCCGACTGAGACGCCTACCGACCCACCGACGGTTCCGCCGGTTACGGAAACAAAGATGTATGTTAAGATCAACAGCGGCAGCATCAATCTGCGCGAGGGGCAGAGTGCGGACACGACTAAGCTTGCCGAGATTGCGAAGGGCGAGATCGTAACAGTGCTGCTGTATGCCGAGGGGGCGGACAGCTGGTCGCAGATCAGCTACGGCGATAAGACGGGCTATGTTAAGACAAGCTTTCTTGCGGAGCTTCCGCGTTCGCTCGATGCGGCGGTGAATGTGGAGCAGAGTATGAATCTGCGCGCCGAAGCGAATACGACCAGTTCTGTTGTAGCAACGCTTACGCCCAACGCTAGGGTAACGATCACGCAGTTTACCAATGACGAATGGGTTAAGGTTGTAACAGAGGACGGAAAAGTGGGCTACTGCAAATTGAGATATTTGAAAGACGTGGCGTAATATACTTGAAAAAGCTCCGCACGGAAGATCTCCGTGCGGCTTTTTTGTAAGAGGAGATCACCGGCAGAATGCAGGTTCGTTCGATAAGGGGAACCCAGGCCAAGCGGTACAGGTCGGCGGTCTCAAGATTTCCGAAAATTGAATATTCTTTAAAGTTTGTGATGATTTGCTGAAAAATGAGCAGAAAATGCGGTCATGGTCTTTACATAAGCGGCTTTTATAAGTATAATAAGTATTATTGTATTATGCGGAGTTCATGTGCGTAAACAGGGGGGAAGAGCATGGAAGGACAGATCGCACAGATATTGCCCAACGATATTGAAGCGGAACGTTCCTGTTTGGGCTGCATATTGATTTCCAACGACTGCATCGGTGCGGTGCTGGAGAGAATTAAGAGCAAGGAGTATTTTTACCGCCCGAACCATCAGGAGATTTTTGAGGCGATCCGTGTTCTGAATGTTGCCGGTACGCCGGTGGATATCATTACGCTGATGAATGAGCTGGTGCGCAGAGGCACGCTGGAGGTCGTGGGAGGCGCCGCGTATTTGACGGATCTTTCTGCGGCGATTCCGAGCGTGGCGAATCTAAGCTATTATGTTGAGATTATTGTTGAGAAGTACAAGCTTCGCCGGCTGATTGCCGTTTCCACGCAAACCACGCAGGATAGCTACGAGGCCGTGCTTGAGGCGAAGGATATTATCGAGGCAAATGAGAAGCAGATCTTTGACATTGCAATGAACAATGAGGTTTCGGCGCTGATGCCTATTCGGGATGTGCTGCCCTCTATTTATGAAAAGATCGACGAGTATTTTCTGACGCGCGGGCGCGTGCAGGGCGTGCCTACAGGCTTTAAAGAGCTGGATAAAATGATCGGCGGCTTTCAGCCCGCACAGCTGATTATTATTGCGTGCAGACCTTCTATGGGAAAATCCTCGTTTGCGCATAATGTTGCGGCGTATGTTGGCTTGGCGCAAAAATCCGCTGTGGCGATTTTTACGCTGGAGATGAGCAAGCAGGAAGTGGCCATGCGCATTATCAGCTCCGAGGCGGGTGTGGATTCCAACCGCATCAAAGCGGGGGAAATTAACGAGGAGGAGTTTGAGAGCCTGAGCAGCATCATGTCGGAGCTGGAAGGCGCGCCGATCTATATTGACGATACGCCGGCGATCTCCATTGCCGAAGTGCGCAGCAAATGCCGCCGTATCAAGGATTTAAAACTAATTATTATTGACTACCTGACGCTTATGAGCACACCGGGCAAAAGCGATAACCGGCAGAATGAGGTCAGCGAGCTTTCGCGCCAGCTCAAGGCGCTTTCACGCACCTTGAACGTGCCGATCATTGCGCTTGCGCAGCTTAACCGTGCCAATGCGGATAGGAAGGGGCATCGCCCGCAGCTTTCGGATTTGCGCGAGTCGGGCGCTATTGAGCAGGACGCCGATATCGTGATGTTCATTCACCGCCCCGGCTATTACATGGACGATGAAGAGGCGGATAAGACTTTGGCGGAGATCATTGTGGCCAAGCAGCGCAACGGCGCTGTGGGCAAGGTGGATCTGACATGGAAGGCGGAGCAGACACGCTTTTTGGACCGTTCCTATCGGCAGGAACCGTAATGCAGGCAGCAGGCGGCGGAGCCGCTTTGATAGGATAAAGCAACAGACACAAGGAGGAGCAATATGATAGAGATACAAAATCTTACCAAGCGCTACGGCAATAAGGTGGCCGTGAACAACATAAGCTTTACGGTCAACAGCGGTGAGATTGTGGGCTTTTTGGGCCGGAACGGCGCAGGGAAAAGCACGACCATGAACATGCTCACGGGCTACATTTCATCCACGGCCGGAACGGCGAAGGTGGAGGGCTACGACATTTTGGAGCAGCCGATGGAGGTGAAGAAGCGCATCGGCTATTTGCCTGAGCAGCCCCCGCTTTATATGGATATGACGGTGGACGAATATCTGAATTTTGTGGCAGAGCTTAAGGGCGTGCAGAAGAAAAACCGTAAGGAGCATTTGGATGAGGTCAAGGAAACGGTGCATATCACGGATGTGCGGCACCGCATCGTGGGCAATCTTTCCAAGGGCTATAAGCAGCGCGTGGGGCTTGCGCAGGCGTTAGTGAATAATCCGCCGGTTTTGATTTTGGATGAACCAACGGTGGGGCTTGATCCCAACCAGATCATTGAGATCCGCAGGCTTATCAAAACGCTTGGGAAAAAGCATACGGTGATCCTTTCTTCGCACATTCTGCCGGAGGTGGCGGATGTTTGCGAAAAAGTGGTTATTATCGACCGCGGAAACATTGTGGCGCAGGATACCTTGGCCAATCTGCAAAGCGGGCTGGGCAGCAGCACGACGCTTTGCGTGCGCATTGCGGGCGGAGAAAGCAAGGCGCTGCGGATGTGCAGGGAGCTTGAGGGCGTGGTCAGCGCGGAGTCGCTGGGCGTTCGCGAGAGCGACACGGTGGACATTTTGATTACAACGCGCAAGGACACGGATATTCGCCGCGTGCTGTTTAACACCGCGGCAAAGGCTGGTATGCCGATCTTGCTGTGCCGCTATATGGATATTACGCTGGAGGATATCTTCCTGCAGCTGACAGGTTCGGATCGGGACGAGCGGTAATGCGTCAAAAAGAAAGGTAGAGAAAAGATATGAAGGCTATATGGAGCAAGGAATTGAAAAATTATTTCTATTCGCCGATCGGGTATGCGTTTATCGGGATCTTTATGCTGGTGCTCGGCATTTTGTTTCTGACAACGAATATCAGTGCGGGCACGGCGGATTTTGCCGCGACGATGCATACGATGAGCACTTTTTTTGTGTTTTTGCTGCCGCTGCTCACCATGCGTTCATTTGCGGAGGAGCGCAGGGCAAAGACGGATCAGCTGCTGCTGACCGCGCCTGTTTCAATCACGAAAACAGTGCTGGGTAAGTTTTTTGCCTGCATGACGGTGCTTGCGGCCGCGCTGTTAGTAAGCCTTGTTTATCCGCTGATTCTGGCGATTTTAGGCTCTCCCAGCGCCGGCGAGATTTTTTCCTCTTACATCGGGTTTTTCCTTATGGGGGCTGCGGGTATGGCGCTCGGGATTCTGATTTCGGCGGCCACGCAGAGTCAGGTGGTTGCGGCGGTTGCGACCTTCGGCGTGTATTTTGTGCTGCTGATGGGATCCACGGCGATCTCGCTCATCAGCTCGTCATGGATCCGAAGCGTTTTGACGGCACTTTCGCTGTTTGACCGCATGGGCGATTTCACAACGGGGATCTTGGGAATCTCCTCGGTTCTTTATTATGTTTCTTTCGCAGGCGTCTGCGTGTTTTTGACAGTTCAGCTCATAGAAAAAAGAAGATGGAGTGTGGCGTGATCCATGAAAAACCAAACGAATAAAACAGGAAGCGGAAACGCTCCGCAGGCACGGGAGAGCAAGCCCGTAAAGGAATTAAATCAAAAACAGCCGCGCGTCAAGGGCGATGTGAAGAAGCGCCTGAAGTACGGCGGGTTTACAGGGCTTATGGCGGTGTTGGTGATTGCAGTGGTTGTGGCGCTCAACGTTGCGGTGAGCCTGCTTGAAACAAGCAGCGGACTGAAGCTGGATCTGACGTCCGGGCAGATGTATTCCATTTCGGCGCTGACGGAAAACCTGCTCAAAGGGCTGGATCAGGAGCTTACGGTTTATAGTTTTGCAGACGATTATAAGCAGGCGACGCTGGTGGAAAAAACACTGGAGCGCTATGCAGCCGCAGGCGGCAAGAATTTGGCGCTTAAGGTGGTGGATCCTGCAAAGGACGTTACGCTTCAGCGGAAGTTTTCCACAGAGTCTAAGACCGTGGCAAACGGCACCGTGGTTTTGACGAACCGGGATGAATCGCTGTTCCGTGTAATCAATGCTTCCGATATGACCTATACGGATTCGGAAAAGAATATAACCTATTGGATCTTGGAGCAGAAGCTTACCAGCGCGCTGATGTTTTTAACGACGGATATCCAAACCAAGATTTATTATCTGACAGGGCACGGCGAATTGATTAACGATCCGAGTTATACGGACGCCACGGCGGCGCTTACGGCAAGGCTGGAGGAGGAAAACTATGCGGTCAGCACGATCGATCTGAGCATGAACGCCTCTGCGTTGGAAAAGGGCGATATTCTGATGGTGATTGGGCCGGCGAATGATCTGACGGAGGAGGAGCGCGATTTGCTGATTGCTTTCTTGGAGAATCATGGAAAGGCGCTGTTTTTCATGGATCCGATCGGAAACGGCAGGCTGAAGAATTTTGAAGCGGTGCTGGATCACTATATGATTAAAATGAAGCAGAGCGTCGTTTATGAGAACGACGGCGCGATGCATACGGAGCGCTCTAATTTTGAGCTGGTTCCTTCGATGACAGAGCACGATATCACCAGTGCGCTTATCAGTGAAAAATATCCGGTGTATGTTAACGAATCCGCATATTTTGAGAGCTATGCCTACGATTCGGATATTATTACGGTCTCAACGCTTTTAAGTTCGTCTAACCGCAGTGTGGCTGTTCCGTTGGAGGATTTCGCGGCGGACGCCTATTTGAGCAAGCTTAACGATTATGAGAAAAAGTCGCTTGCCGTTGGTTTGGCGTATTTAGGAAAGGACGGCAACAGCACGCTTGCCGATGCGCAGACACGCTTTGTGGTGTTCGGCTCTTCCGAGATCGCAATGGGCAAGCGGCAGAGCAGCATCGGAAATGTGAATTTAATTAAAAACTGTGTAAACTGGGTGGATAACCGCTTGGATCAGCTGGCGATCAACGGGCCGCAGATCGATAGCTATGCGTTGAATATCTCCAACATGAACACGGTAACGGTGCTGGTAACGGTAGCGATTGTGATTATTCCGCTTTTGATTCTGGGCGGCGGCGTGCTGATCTGGCTGAGGAGGAAGAATCTATGAGCGATAAGCCGAAGAAGAGCAATACTACAGGAATGATTCTTGCATTGGCTGTTGCTACCGTGCTTTTGATTGTATTTGCTGTCGGCGCTTTCGCGCTGCAAAAAAGCGCGGATGAAAAAAAGCAGGAGGAGCAGAGCGGCACAGCGCTGATCGATGTTAAGGATACGGACATTTCCCGCGTTACCATTGAGAATCAGAAGGATACCTACAGCATTGTTCAAAACGGATATAAGGAAGGTATTCTTCAATGGAAGGTTGAAAATGAGGATAACGAGGATATAGATCAGTATTCGCTGAAGCTTGTTATTCAGCGCTGCGCAAGGCTGACGATCTCTCGTGATCTGGGCAGGATTGGAGAAGCGGATTTTGCCCAGTACGGCTTGGATAAGCCGACGGCTACGTTCAGCGTAACACTCGGCAGCGGCGTCAGAACGTTTGTGGTGGGGAGCCAGTATAACAGAGGGTATTATATGCTGGAAAAGGGCGTAAACCGCCTGTATACAGTGGCCGCTACGGTTGGAAGCTTTATGGCAACAGCCGTGGATGAATACAGAAATATGCCGGGCGTTGCCTTTGCCTCCGGCGATTTGGGGACGATTTATTTAAAGCGGCGCGGCAGAGCGGATGTGATGTTAGCTTATATCAATAATTATGATACCAGCGGTTTTTCATGGCAGCTGGTGCAGCCGATTACCTGCTATACGTCTTTGAGCAATATGAGCACCTATTTGGAGGAGCTGACCGCATTTAAGGCGCAGACCTATGTTGCGCCTGATCTGAGCGCCGGCAGGGAGGCGTATGGGTTTGACGACCCTTATGCGCAGGTAATTCTGTATCACCTTTCTGAGGAAAAGGGAAGTCAGACGATCTTGGTCGGAGATCCGATTGAGAATATGTCGGGCTATCGCTACTGTGTTTTTAAATCTAACAGCGAGGAGCTTGCTGATTGCAGGGTTTACGGCGTAAGCGAGACGGCGCTTGAGGTTTTTATGGTGGATGCGATTAACCTGATGGAGCGTCAGTTTATGCTGACGCACATTGATAAGGTGGAGCAGATCGAACTGGAAATCCGCGGAAAAACGGAGACGGTGGAGGTTACCCGCAAGCCTATGCTGGATGACGACGGTGAGCAGATCGTTGATGCATCCGGCGAAAAGCAGTATGCTGTTTCCTTTATGCTTGACGGGGAAGAAATTAAAGAATCCGGCTTCCGTGCGTTTTATTCCAAGCTGATGAGCGCGGCAGGCTTTACCGGCTACCTGTGCCCCCTGTTTGGCGAGAGCACCCTGAATGTGGA
>JAHAAN010000014.1 GCA_018376855.1 Clostridiales bacterium
ACCTGCTGAAGTATATGCCAGAGCTGTAGGTATGAAGGAACGCCTTGAAGCCGAAGCCTGCGTTCACGCTATTATCACATTTGAAAGCGGTGCAATCGCAAATTTCTCCTGCAACTGGGCCGCCTATGCTTTCCCTCATTATGAGGCTCTCTCCATTTCCGGAAAAAACGGACTCCTCACAACGGACAGCAATATGCTTCAGCTAAGTCTTGCCGCAACGGATAACGGCGCACTCAAGCCAGCCGCACCTCCTGCCTGCGAAAGCATGTATGCTCATTTTGCCCGCTGCATCAAAACCGGCCAAGCCCCGCTGACCAACGGTACGGAAGGCTACAAAAGCCTGCGTTTCGTTCGAGCCATCTACGCCTCTATTGAAACCGGCCGCTCAGTTCAGCCCAAAGAAGTGATCCTCTAAAACACTCAAAATTCCTCTTGTGTAAATCAATAAAACGGAGCCATAGCCCCGTTTTATTGATTTTTATAAGGTTCTAGTGCATCATGCAGGCGTTTTTGATATTCTGCCGCCACTTCCGGAGGATGGCTGATACGCACCTCGCTTCCCAGCATAAATACCCATGAATAAAAAGCAGGCGAAATTGCTATATGCAGCTGCACGGAAAGCTGACCGTCCTCCATTGGCATTACAAAAATATTTTTTCCGAACCGATCAATCAAAATTCCGATTTTATCCGCCGGAATCAGCAGCTCAACAGCCTTTGCATCGGAAGCAAACATGCCGAACGTCTGCTGCGCGTACTTCGCGCTGTCGATTCGGCATTCCTGAACCGTCTCTTCTAAAATGCGTATCTCTTTCATCTTATCCACACGAAAATGCGACAGCGCTTCGTAACGTTCATGATAAGCCACAAGATAGTAGTTCTCATCCTCCCAACAAAGCAGATAAGGGCTGACGCGATACAACTCGCCGCCGCGGCGCAAATGCAGCTGCTTATCCACGCCGTATTCATAATACTGGAACTCAATCTTTTTCCGAGCATTTATAGCGTCATGCAGAGCGTCAATATTATAAAACAGCCCCTCGTTCATGCTTTTAGCGCGCCCTGACACAAACACCTGCCTTTGCAGCTGCTTTGCCTGATGAATACTGGTAAGCCCTTTTAGCTTGCCTATCAACTGTATGCTTTTCCTTTCAGATATACTGCGGCAAGCCTGTACAGCATCTACTAACAGTTTTAACTCTGAAAGTTCAAATGCCCTATTCTGCACATAATAACCGTTTCTCTTATTGTTTTCAATATCCATGCCGATCGACCTTAAAGCATCAAGATCGTCATACACGCTCTTTCTTTCCGCCGGAATTCCCATCTTTTGCAAACGCGCTATCAACTCCGGCACAGAGATCGGATGCCGTTCGTCCGTCTCCTGCTGCATCATGCGCGCAATGGCCAGCAGCTTCTGCTTGCTGTTATGTATTGCAGGCATACTTCCTCCGTTCCGCCTGACGTCAAACAGGCTTCTTCAAATCCTTCCGCATGGGCAGATGCTCAATTCCTGCCTCTGAAAAAGGCTCACCTTCGGAAACAAACCCCAGCGCCTCATAAAACGGAACAGCCTGCCGCTGCGCATGAACATGCACGCACGCCGCGCCGTGCGCAAGCGCATAACGAAAAACCTCTTCCATAAGCTTTCTCCCAAGGCCTGTTCCGCGTTCTCCCTTTGCTACCGCCACACGCCCAACAAGCCACGTCTGCGGAAACAGCCGTGCCGTCGCCGCAAGCTCTCCATTCAAATACAGCGCCAAATGCACTGCCTGCGCATCGCAGCCGTCCTCTTCCTCCGCAAGCGAAACACCCTGCTCCCTGACAAATACCTCGCGGCGCAAAGCTTTGCAGTCTTCAATTTGATCCTCGCCGGAAAACCATTTGTATATCAGCATGCTTCTTCCTCCTTTTAACGCTGCGCTGTTTACAGCACGCAAAAACTGCGCTATAATATGGGTACTATATTATGCTTATTGCTTCGCAGAAAGGGCGGCTTCCCATGCATATTGTTACATTTAAGGCTCATGCCAAGATCAACTGGTCGCTGTCGGTAACCGGTAAGCGAGATAACGGTTATCATGAGCTTGACATGCTGCTGCAAAGCGTTACCATGCATGATTTTATCACGGTTTCCATTCAAAGAAGCAAGGGAATCGATCTTTTATGCTCCCGCCCGCTGGGCGATATGGAAAACAATCTCGCATTTAAAGCTGCGAATGCTTTTTTTCAGCATACGGAAATCCTGCCCGACTGCCGGATTTACCTGCATAAATACATTCCCGTATGCGCAGGCATGGGCGGCGGAAGTGCCGACGCAGCCGCTGTGCTGACAGCGCTGAATCGCCTGTACGGCTCGCCTCTGCGCCGCACGGAGCTTTCTGAGCTCGCCCTATCGCTCGGAGCCGACGTTCCTTTTCTTCTGCAAGGCGGTCTTGCACGCGCACAGGGGATCGGCGAGCAGCTCACTTTCTTCCCAAACAAACGCCGTTTTTACTTCGTAGGCATTATGCCTCGCCGCGGCGCCTCCACCCGAAAAGTATTCTCCCTGTTTGACGATTCTCTGCCACGCTGTTCCGTCAACAACGATGCGCTTCTGCATGCAATCCTTCACGGCGACCCGGCTGACGCCGCAAAACACATGCATAACCATTTGCAGCCCGTAACGGAATCACTGCTGCCGCAGCTTACGGAGCTGCGCGCGGCGCTGCTGCGGTTCGGCGCGCTTACAAGCGTTATGACAGGCTCCGGCGCGCTGATGTACGGCCTTTTTACCTCCGCAGAAACCGCGGATTCCGCCTACGCTGCTCTGCGAAAAGCCAGATGCGGCCGTGTGTTTCGCTTTGATTCCTGCGAATGCGGCATAGAGACGCCTTAGCTATTTTCCCTCTAAAATTTCCCGCACGGCTTTCAGAAACGCGTCCATCTCGTCATCCGTTCCGATGCTCACGCGCAAATAGTTATCGATCCGCGCCTGTGCAAAATAACGGGTGAGGATCCCCTTGTCCCGCAACTTACGGTACAGCTCCTCCGCACGCATACGCTCATGCGTGATAAAAACAAAATTCGCCTTACTCTCCGGCATGGTAAAGCCCAGCTTTTTCAATTCGCTTACTGTTCTTTCCCTTGTGCTGATAATCTTCCGCACAACAGATTCATTATATTCCGTATCCAGCAGCGCGGCCGCGCCGCCCGCGGCTGCCGCACGATCCACCACATAGGAATTAAAGGAATTTTTCACAGCATTCAGCCCTGCGATCAGCGATTCCTGCGCCACCGCATAGCCCACGCGCATACCCGCCATAGAATGCGATTTGCTGAAAGTGCGCACCACAACGAGATTATCAAACTCCTCAATCAACGGCATAACGCTCTGCGCGCCAAACGCCACATACGCCTCATCCACGATCAGCACCCCTCTGCCGCGCTGCATCTGCACCAGCGCGCGGATCTCTTTCGCAGAAAGCGCTCTGCCTGTCGGCGCGTTGGGATTAGGAAAAATCACGCCGCCGTTTGCACGGTCATAAAGCGCAGGATCAATGCCAAACCCCTCATCTAACGCAACACGTTCATAGGAAATGCCAAAAAAATCCGCATAGACCGGATAAAAGCTATAAGTAATATCCGGAAACAGCACCGGCCTTTCGGGATCGAAAAACGCCGCGAAGCAAAACGCCAGCACTTCGTCGGAGCCGTTGCCGCAGAACACCTGCTCCGGGCGGACTCCCTCCACCTGTGCCACGGCCTTTCGCAGCACCGTCGCATCCGGATCCGGATACAGCGCGGCGTTTTCCAATGCCGCCGCGGCCGCTTCCCTTGCCTTGGAAGACATCGGATACGGATTTTCATTCGTATTGATCTTGATATAACGCTGATCCTGCGGCTGCTCACCCGGCACATAGGGCTTAAGCGCCCGTGCCCGTGCGGAAATATAATTCATAATAATTCCCATT
Organism: Clostridiales bacterium; assembly: GCA_018376855.1. Taxonomy (GTDB): domain Bacteria; phylum Bacillota; class Clostridia; order Christensenellales; family QALW01; genus JAHAAN01. The sequence continues at coordinate 3,953 of JAHAAN010000014.1, forward strand.
CCTTTTATTGTTTTATTGCAGCGCCTGCACTGCTTCCGTCAGCACATCGCCCATAACCACCAAAATATACGGCTTGCCTGCGGACAGCCTGTTTTCGATCATGATATCCTCGGTATTGACTGATTCGATCTGCCCGGAAGCATGCGCAAGAAGCATCTCATACGGCTCCTTGACCCACAACGCACCGATAAGCACGCTTCCATTCGCGCCGTTCTTCTTAAAATCAAAGGTTTTCAGACCCTTGCGGTTCCGAAGCGCCGCCTCGTATTCCACCAAAAGAGAGCGCTTTGCATAGCCCTTATCGCTCCAAACGATAAGCTCGCCCTCCTCGTCCACCTGCCGCGCAAAAACGCAGCGGTCTTCATCATCAAGCGCAATGCCCTTTACACCTGCTGTGACGCGCCCCGTCGATGAAAGCTCCTGCTTCGTCATATTCAGGCTCATGCCCTTCTCCGTAACGAATAAAACGGTTTGCGTCTCCGCATTTTCAAGCTCCACATTTAAAACTTCATCGTTGTCTTTCAGGGAAATCGCCTGAAAACGCTGCTTCTTCACGGCATATTCGCCAAGCTCCGAGCATTTAATCATGCCGTTTTTCGTGCAGAACAGCAGTCTGCCCTGCATATCGTCCTTAAACGGCAAAGCAAAGATAATAACTTCCTGCTCACCGATACCCGAAAACGCCTTTGCTTTAGAAGTTCCTTTATCACGCCACTTGCATTCTGCAATATCATCCACCGAAAACGCATAGCAGTATCCCTTATTGCTGAACGCAAGCACACGCTCGTCCGTGCGCACCGTAAGCAGCGACACCACAAAATTGTCTGGCGAAGTAACCTCTTTATTGGAGGCTTTAAAGTTCTTTACCGAAACGCGCCGCACATTTCCTGCCTTGTCGATCGCCAAAACGGCGTCCTCCACCACTTTAAAATCCTGCTGGGAAACCTCTATGCTTTGGGGCGCTTCCGATAAAATCACCGTTCTGCGCGGGGATTTATATTTACGTTTCAGATCCAGCAGCTCTTTTTTAATCAGCTGCATAAGCTTTTGCTTATCGGCCAGCAGAGCTTCCAGCTCCGCAATCAGCGCGCGCAGTTCGGCAAGCTTCTGCTCGATCTGCTTTGCCTCCAACGCCGTTAAGCGCGCAAGGCGCATCTCCAAAATCGCCGTTGCCTGCCGGTCGGTCAGCTTAAATTCCGCGCGCAGGCGCTCCTTCGCTTCCTTAACATTGGCGCTTGTGCGAATGATCTTAACCACACGGTCAATATTCTGAATAGCAATCAGCAGCCCTGCCTGAATCTCCTCGTCCAGCCTTGCTTTTTCCAGATCGTGCCGCACGCGCCTGCGCTCCACTGTTTTATAATGCTCGATATAATAACGGTTCATCTCAAAAAGCCCCAGCTGCATGGGCTTTCCGTCCGCAATGGCTACCATATTCACGCCAAAAGTGGTTTGCAGATCGCTGTATTTAAACAGCAGCGCAAGAATCTTCTCCACATCGGCGTCCTTTTTCAGCTCAATGACGGCGCGCATACCGGTTTTCATATCCGATTCGTCCCGAATATCGTTAATCGCTGCCAACACGCCTTTTTTCTCCTCGGCAAGCTTCAAAATATCCGCAAGCATCTTAGCTTTGTTCACGCCGTAGGGAATCTCTGAAATCACGATCAGCTTTTTCCCGTTAGGCGCATTTTCCACCGCTGTTTTTGCACGTACAATCAGCTTTCCCTTACCGGTTTTATAAACGTTCTCAATCTCCCCGCCGTTGATAATATAGCCGCCTGTCGGAAAATCCGGCCCCTTTACATGCTTTAAAAGCTCCGAAAGCGAAATGCGCGGGTTATCGATCTGCGCAACCACGCTGTCGATCACCTCGCCTAGATTATGCGTGGGAATGTTTGTGGCCAGCCCCACCGCAATGCCGTAAGAGCCGTTGACCAGCAAATTGGGGAACCGCCCCGGAAGCACATCCGGTTCTTTAAGCGAATCGTCAAAGTTTAACGACCATTTAACAGTATCCTTGTCAATGTCCCGCAGCATTTCCAGTGCAATGGGCGCTAAGCGCGCCTCGGTATACCGAAAAGCAGCCGCCGAATCGCCGTCGATAGAACCGAAATTTCCCTGGCCGTATACCAGCGGCTCGCGGAGGTTGAAATCCTGCGCCATGCGCACCATCGTTTCATAAATGCTCGAATCCCCGTGGGGATGATACTTTGCCATGCATTCTCCCACAATATGCGCTGATTTCTTCGTGGGCTTATCCGGAAAAAGTCCCAGCGTATACATGGCATACAGCACACGGCGCTGCACAGGCTTCAAGCCGTCCTCCACACGAGGCAGCGCGCGCTCCAAAATAACATGCTCCGCGTACGGCAGCATACTGCTGTGCATTACATCCTCCATCGTTTCGGTGCGCACATTCTGCTGCGACAACGGAATAAAATATTGCTCGTCCTGTTTCTTGGCCATTTACTGCACCCCCTTCTCTTTGGCAAAAAGATCTTCTTTATTAAAGTTTGCATGTTCGATAATGTATTGCTTGCGCACATCCGCCTTATCGCCCATCAGCACCGTTACCAGATGCTCCGCTTCCGCCGCATCCTCAATGGACACCTGCACCAGCGTGCGCGTTGCCGGGTTCATCGTAGTTTCAAACAGCTGCTCGGCGCTCATCTCGCCCAAGCCCTTATAGCGCTGGATCGTGTAGCCCCGCCCCATACGCTCGGCCACCGCGGCGCGTTCGGCATCGTCATAGACATACACGGTCTCCTTTGTAGAGCTCTTTTCCAGCTTATACAGCGGCGGCACGCCGATAAACACATGGCCGTCGGTTATCAGCGGCCGCATATAGCGGTAAAAAAATGTCAGCAAAATTGCCCGGATATGCGCGCCATCCTGATCGGCATCGGCAAGGATCACAACCTTATGGTATTTTAACGAGGAAATATCAAAATCCACATCAATGCTTGTCCCCAACGCGGTAATGATGGAGCGAAATTCATCGTTTGCCAGCACCTGATCCAGCCGCTTCTTTTCCACGTTCAAGGGCTTTCCCCGCAGCGGGAGAATCGCCTGAAAGCGCCGATCCCGCCCCTGCTTGGCCGTTCCGCCCGCACTGTCGCCTTCTACAATAAACAGCTCGTTTTCCTCCGGCTTTCTGCCCGTACAGGAGGAAAGCTTTCCCACAAGCGGTGCGCCCTCTAGGCTGCTTCGCTTGCGCGCCAGATCCTTCGCCTTGCGCGCAGCCTCCCGCACGCGCGAAGCCTGCACCGCCTTTTCCATAATGGCAGCGCCCGCCTCGGAATTTTTCAGATCATCCAAATACGCCGCCAGTTTGTCGGAGACGATCGCCTCCACCGCCGGGCGCGCTTCCACGTTGCCAAGCTTCGTTTTGGTCTGCCCTTCAAATTGAATATTCTGCATTTTCACATTGAGCACCACTGTAATGCCCTCGCGGAAATCCTCTCCCTGAAAGTTTGCGTCCTTTTCCTTGAGCACCTCGTTCTTTCGGGCATAATCGTTAAGCACCTTTGTCAGCGCGGCCTTAAAGCCCGTTTCATGCGTGCCGCCCTCCGTTGTCGGAATGTTATTAACAAACGAAAAAATACTCTCCGTGTAGGAATCCGTATACTGAATGGCGGCGGCGCAGTAAATGCCGTCCTTCTCCCCCTCAATAAAGATTGGTTTTTCAAAGCAGGTTTCCTTTTCCTCGTTGAGATACTGAACATAATCGGAAATCCCTCCGTTAAAGCAGTATTCCACCGTTTTGCTTTGCCCCGCCTCATTCTTGATCCGCTCGTCCGTAAGCGTAACCGTCATGCCGCCGTTAAGGAACGAAAGCTCCTTCAGCCTGCGCTTAATGGTTTCATAATTAAACTGGGCCATATCAAACACAGTCTTATCCGGCTTAAATGTAACAAGCGATCCTTTCTTATGCGTTTTTCCGCACTCCTGAAGATGCTTTGTCGTTACACCCGAAAGCGTGCGTCGTTCGTTAGCGTCATAATAGGAGGCAAACTCACAGCGATAAATCTTGTAATCATGATAAACCTCCACCTTTGTCCACTCCGAAAGCGCGTTCACCACCGACGCGCCCACGCCGTGAAGCCCTCCGCTGTATTTATAATTATGGGCATCGAATTTTCCGCCGGCATGCAGCTGCGTAAAAATAACCTCCACAGCCGAAATCCCCTTCTGCGGATGGATCCCCACCGGCATCCCCCGGCCGTTATCCTCCACGGAAGCGCTGTTATCCGGATGCAGCGTTACCCAAATATGATCCGCATAGCCGTTTGCCACTTCATCGATCGCATTGTCAATGATCTCCCACAGCAAATGGTGCATCCCCTTTGAGCCCGTAGTGCCGATATACATACCCGGCCGCATACGGACTGCATCCAATCCCTCCAGAATTTTAATATCACCGGCATTATATTCCATGTGTGTTCCTCCGTATTTTGTAGAAATACCCTATCATAATGTTTTAGTATACCATATATAGGCGAAAATGCAACATTTTTTTCTCATCAGTCCAAGCTGCCCGACGGTCGCCCTGCATCGCGCCGTTTACTGCTGCCCCAAGCAAAAAGAGGCGGCGCCCTTGCCTGCGCCGCTCCCCTCCGCTATCACGCTACGACCTTGCCCCCAAGCTGCGCATAGGCCTGCGCCATAAGAATGCAGGCGTATTTTACCTCTTCCGATTCCTTTGCGCTGCCAAGCGTTTGCTCCGCAAGCGCCAGCGTATCCTTCACCGCGGCGGTCAGCGCCGGCTGATCCGGTATATCCGGAAATGCCTTGGCCGCTTCAGCCGCCTGTGCCTTCAATCCGGAAAGCTCCACCAGCATGCGCGTCTGCGTGATCTCCTCCCGATCAATCGAAAGGCTCAGCTCCGCAAGGCGGCGGCACAGCCATGGAAAAAAGGACAAGCGTTCCTGCAAATCGTCTCTCTGCTTCTGATCCTTACAAACACAGCAGACCGCCGCCTCTGCCTTGATCGTATAAACGGAAGCCGCATATCCCTGTTCGCCCAGCTTCTCCGCCACGCTGAGCGCTTCCTCTTCCGTTCTGTAGGCGCTGGCCAGCACGCGGTAATAGCCGTCCTCCGCCACAAAACCCGCTCCGCCGCGCTTCTGCGCGCTTTCTGCCGCAAGATCTGCCTTTTCCTGCGTGGTATACATGCCGATCTGCGCACAGTAGATCTCAAAGCCCTCCAGCGCAACCGCATTCTTCGCGTCTTTTTCCTCCCCGATGCCGAGCATCGGCACAAGCGCCACCCTTGCAATCCAATCCCCCGCAAACGCCACCAACGCGAAACACGCGATCACAGCAGTAAACATCATAAGACCCGCCGCCCGCTTACCTATTTCTTTTTTCCGCCTTCGAATAGAAAAACCGGTTTTATAACGCATATATGCCGCTCCCTCTTTCATTTAAATCATTTTCACCCGTTAAAATTTTATGAACCGGCACAAAACAATATGAATCAGGAAACAGATATGCTATAATAATAAGGAAAATTCAGCAAAGGAACAGAGTTTTATGGATTATAAAATCGATACCATTACCGTGATCGACGCTTTCAAAGAGGACTGCGAGTGCCCCTTATGCAAAATCAAAGCCGATATGGACGCCGCCTACGTTTCCTCCTGTTTGGGCGCAGGCGCAATGGTGCCGGAACGGCGTGTTGAAGTGAACCGCTGCGGCTTCTGCTCAGCGCATTTAAAGCAGCTATACGACGCCCAAACCCGCCTGCCGCTCGCACTTCAGCTGCAAACGCACCTGCACGAACAGAACGCCAAGAACGCCAAGCTGCTTGACGCCTATGCCAAGAAAGCTGCAAACAGCAGCGGCCTGTTCGGCGGAAAAAAGAAAGAGCTGAACGAGGAGCTGGAACGCTTAAAGGCCGCCCTGACAAGCAGCGAGGAAGCCTGTGTGATCTGCAGCCACACAAAGGAAAATCTGCGCCGCTACGAGGAAACCGTGCTCGCCCTTTACCAAAAAGACAGTGAATTCAAACGCCTCGTTGAAAACGGAAAGGGCTTCTGCGTGCCGCATTTTCTGGAGCTGCTTACGCTCTGCGCCGAAAAAAAATCGCCGCTCACCGCCGTGCTGATCCAACGGCAGAAAGCAGCGATGCAGCGTCTCGACGAAGAGCTGCTTTGGTTTGCAAAAAAGTTCGACTATGCAAATAAGGACGCAGACTGGGGCAATTCCCGCGACAGCATTCCCCGAACAATCAACAAACTCAAAGGCAGGATCGTTTAATCTTCAAACGCCTCCACCAGCGTGCCTGCCTGCCTGAACAGCTCCCGCGCAAACTCATCCGGATACGGATACCGATAAACCACGCGGCTGATGCCCGCATTGATAATCAGCTTTGTGCAGATGGCGCACGGCTGATGCGTGCAGTAAAGCGTTGCGCCGTCCACGCTGATGCCGAGCTTTGCGGCCTGAATCAGCGCGTTTTGCTCCGCATGAATCGCATAGCACAGCTCCTGCCGCGTGCCGCTGGCGATCCCCAGCTTTCGGCGCAGGCATTCCCCGCGCTCTGCGCAGGAGGGAATGCCTGACGGCGCGCCGTTATAGCCTGTCGTTAAAATGCGTTTATCGCGCACGATGACCGCGCCGATTTTCCGCTCGCTTTGATAGCAGCTTGACCAGCCGCCGACCGTCTGTGCCAGCTCCATAAATCTCTTATCCCATTTATCCAAGATACCCACCGCTTTCCGCTGCCTAAAAAAGCAGAATTTTTATGAATAATATTTCGACGGTTTGTGAATAATTCCTGCGTAAAAACACCGAAAGCGCCGTAAAAATCATGTTTTCAGCCCCTAAAATTATGATTAGCAGAAAAATCAAGATTTCAAGAGATATCCGAAGATATTCACCGATATTCCAAAAAAATGGCATTTTTCAGGAATCTCGTACATTTGCTAATCGCCCCCAAGTTATATATTATAAGCGTGTTAGCACTCAAAGAGCAAGAGTGCCAAATTTATACCGATTCATTAAAAGGAGGTTTTTTATATGACCATAAGACCTTTATTCGACCGCGTAGTAGTAAAGCTGGTCGATTGCGAGGAAACCACAAAGAGCGGAATCATTCTTCCGGGCGCTGCAAAGGAAAAGCCGCAGGTAGCCGAAGTTGTAGCGGTAGGCCCCGGCGGAAACGTAGACGGCAAAGAGGTAGCCATGCAAGTAAAATTAGGCGACAAGGTTATCTACAGCAAATATGCCGGCAACGAAGTAAAGCTGGACGGCTCTGAGCTGATCGTGATTCGGCAAAGCGACATTTTGGCAGTAATCGAATAAAAAAAGGAGCGTGCATCAATATGGCAAAACAGTTCAAATACGGCGAAGAAGCACGCCGCAGCCTTGAGGCCGGCGTAAACGTTCTTGCAAACACGGTGAAGATCACTCTCGGTCCGAAGGGCCGCAACGTAGTTCTGGATAAAAAATACGGCTCTCCGCTGATCAATAACGACGGCGTTACGATTGCTAAGGAGATCGAGCTGGAGGATCCCTTTGAAAACATGGGCGCGCAGCTGGTAAAGGAAGTCAGCGTAAAGACCAACGATGTAGCCGGCGACGGCACCACGACCGCAGCTGTTCTCGCGCAGGCAATCTTCCATGAGGGCGTGAAAAACATTGCGGCAGGCGCTAACCCGATGGTGCTGCGCAAAGGCATTATGTCGGCAGTGGACGTAACGGTTGATTCGCTCAAAGCTATCAGCAAACCCATTGAAAACAAAACCGCTATTTCGCAGGTTGCCAGCATTTCCGCCGGCGACGAAGCGATCGGCCAGCTGATTGCGGATGCAATGGAAAAAGTCGGAAAAGACGGTGTTATTACCGTTGAAGAAGCCAAGACGCTTGAAACCAGCCTGTCCATCGTGGAAGGCATGCAGTTCGACCGCGGCTATGCTTCCGCATACATGGTAACGGATAACGACAAAATGGAAGCGGTCCTCGATTCCCCGCTGATCCTGATTACGGATAAAAAGATCAGCTCCATTCAGGAGATTCTGCCGGTTTTGGAGCAGGTGGTTCAGCAGGGCCGCAAAATGCTCATTATTGCTGAGGATGTAGAAGGCGAAGCGCTGGCAACCTTGGTTGTCAACAAGATCCGCGGCACCTTCACCTGCGTGGCTGTAAAGGCTCCGGGCTTCGGCGACCGCAGAAAAGCAATGCTTCAGGATATCGCAATTCTCACCGGCGGTCAGGTCATTTCCGAGGAAATCGGCCTTGAACTGAAGGACGCGACCATGGATATGCTCGGCACCGCGCGTCAGGTCAAAGTGGATAAAGAAAACACCACGATCGTTGAGGGCGCAGGCAATGCAGACGATATTAAAGCGCGCATCGCTTCCATTAAAGCACAGATCGAAGAGACCACCAGCGATTACGACCGCGAGAAGCTTCAGGAGCGTCTTGCGAAGCTGGCCGGAGGCGTAGCCGTCATCAACGTCGGCGCCGCTACCGAGGTTGAAATGAAGGAGCGCAAGCTGCGCATCGAGGACGCGCTGGCCGCTACCCGCGCCGCAGTGGAAGAAGGCATCGTTCCGGGCGGCGGAATCGCTTTCCTGAACGTGCTGCCCAAGGTTAAGGCGCACATGGAAACGCTCAGCGGAGACGAAAAGACCGGCGCCGGCATCATTGTTCGCGCTCTTGAGGAGCCGATCCGCCAGATTGCTTTCAATGCCGGTGTGGAAGGCTCCGTAGTCGTCGATAAGGTTCTGACCAAGAACGAAACCGGCTACGGCTACGACGCTTTGAAGGACGAATACGGCAACATGGTAGAAAAGGGTATTCTGGATCCGACCAAGGTCAGCCGTTCCGCACTGCAGAACGCAGCCAGCGTTGCCAGCGTGATGCTGACAACCGAGTGCCTTGTGGCAGATATTCCTGCTCCGGAACCGGCAGCTCCCGCAGCTCCGGGCGGCGGAATGGGCGGAATGTACTAATCCGCGCATAAACACTCTGCTTTTTAATAACGGTCTGCTTCATGCAGGCCGTTATTTTTTATTGATTTCAAAAATATTCATCCTACCGCCGACGGCAACACCGCTTTTTTGCAGCTGCCGCTCCTACATATCTATACTCGTAGCTGGCAGTACGTTTACTTTTGCTGCCGCAGAATATCCGTGTCGCTTATCAGGCTTTTCTCTCCATTCTCTATTTAAATAAAATATATACAAATTTTGATTTTATACATTGACAGGCGAAGTATCTTAATATATAATACACGCCATAGGAGGTGCAAATGTGCTCAATACATCTGATATTTTCCGCGGTTTTACAGACTCTATGATCTTGGCCGTGCTGGCAAAAGGCGATAGCTGGGGCTACCAGATCAACAAAGAAATTTCCTTATACTCAAAAGGCGCCGTTGTGCTAAAGGAGGCAACGCTTTACACATCCTTTCGCCGTTTAGAAGCAAGCGGCTTTATCCTTTCCTATTGGGGAGATGAAACGACGGGCGCACGCCGCCGATACTATGCCATCACAGAATCCGGGCGGAAATTTTACAACGAAAACTGCACCGAATGGCAGCAAATGAAGCAAGTGCTGGATGCTCTTTTGCTTAACAATACAACAAAAAAAGAATCGGAGGGAGCTTATGAACAGCAAAATTAAAAACTATGTGGAAGTCCTGTTTGCAGACGTTCCCCGCACAAAACGGGCGGCAGAACTGAAAGAAGAAATTCTATCGAACCTTAACGACCGCTTTGAGGATCAGATAAGGGAAGGCAAAAGCGAAAACGAAGCCTATGGCGCCGCTGTTGCAAGCATGGGCGATATTGACGCGCTGCTTGCCGAAGTTACGCCGAGCGAGGACTTCAAAAAAGAAGCCGACTACTACCGCCGCCGCAAGGCAAAATTCATTTCCATAGGCGTCGCGCTCTATATTCTCGGCGCGCTTGCACTGATTGCTTTCGGCGCGCTCGGCGAGGTGTTCTCTCCGCAAAGAGTAGAATTTTTCGGCGTGATCGGCCTGTTGGTGCTGCTGCTTTTCTGCGCCGTTGCAACCGGACTGATTATTTACGGCACAGCCTCCACACCGATCGAATACAAAGACTTTGAAGAACAGAACGATCGCAGCAGACGCGAAAATATGACCCCAAAAGAACGAAAATTCAAAGCCACCATGTCCATCTATTGGTCTGTTGTTACCTGCATATACTTAACCGTGAGCTTTATAACCTTTGCATGGCACACCACATGGATCATTTGGCCCGTTGCGGGGATCCTCTGCGGCATTCTTAAAACCATCAACGAAATGAGGGATCTGAATGACTAAAAAAGAAAGTCTAACGATTCGGCTCGTCGTACTGATTTTATGCTTGGTTCTTTTTTTAGGCAGCGCTTTGTTTTATGTTTTTAAAATCAATGAGGGAGGTTGGAATATCAATATGGCATTCAGAGGAAATGAAGCACTGCTTCAAAATACGGTTTACGAAAAAGAAGCCGTTCAGCGTTTGGAGATCAAAACAGCCGCCGCAGACGTTTATCTGAAGGCAACGGACGATGAAAAGCTCAGCGTTACCGTCTACGGCAGAGACAACGCAAAGGATGATCCTGCTCAAATCAACTTAGTAAATGGCGTTCTCAGCATCAAGGAATCCCCCGTAAGAAAACTGTTTTCATTTTTCTCAGTCTTGACAAAAATTGAAATCGCCGTTCCGAAGGCTCTTTGCCCGCAGGTATCCGTTGAAACCGCCAGCGGAGACGTGCGCGTTACAATCGACACCAACACTCTGCATCTTTCCAGCGCCAGCGGAGATCTTGAAATCTTCGGCAGCTGCGGCGACCGCTTGACCGTTTCACAAGTCAGCGGCGAAATCAAGCTTTCCGCTTCCGCAAAGGAAATGCTTCTTTCCAGCGTCAGCGGCGATATGGAGCTTCAGGCTCAAACGGAAAAGCTTGAAGCAAAATCTGTCAGCGGCGATATTGATTTCTCGCTCTCCGGCAGCGCCAAAACAGCCGTCATCCATACGACAAGCGGCGATATCGAAGCCTCCATCGGCGCCATAAACGATTACAGCGTCTCCTTTGAAAGTGTGTCGGGAAGCCTCAACGACAGAAAAAACGGCAGCAACGCCAAAAAGAAGATCTTTTACACCGTGGGAACAGGCGCGCTCTCCCTTTCCTTCCATACCGTCAGCGGCGATGCAACCGTGCGGTAACGCACCGGTTTGCAAGACTTTTCGCTGGCACGGCGGTCTCCATAGCAGCAAAACAGCCAAGCGTATGCTTGGCTGTTTGCAATAATAAGCCCCTGTGTCGCAGAATCCAACCTCAAAGGATTTTGCGACACAGGGGCTTATTTTCAGGGTTTCCCGCAAAAACGTTACTTCCGTCGCCGTTTACGGCTGCACAGCCAAAGGATCGAGATCGCCGCCGCTAACACCGCTGCCGCCGCGCCTATGATCCACAGCTCGCCGCCTCCCCTATTCTCCACGGTTACGACAGCCGTAGCCTCAGGCTCCTGCGTTGCGGAGGACGGCGGAACGACAGCCTGCCCCGGATCGCCGACCACCAACGCGCCCTCCTCCAACAGAACAGGGAAGCAGGTGAACTCTTCCGCATCTCTTACGCTTATATAGGGCTTTAACTGATATCGCCCCTCCCCCTGCACAGCAAAGGTGAGCGTATCCTGCCCGTTTGCCTGCCGCAGCCGGCTTATCAGCTCGGAAGGCGTCATTTCAAGGCGGGCGGCCGCCTCTCCGCCGGGTTGAACGCACGCCCGATCCGACGGCCCGCACAACGCCATGAACACCGGCTCGTATAAAATACCGTAGCGCACACGGCCTTCTATCTGAGAATTTCCGGTCTATTTAACCGCCTGCATTTCCATAAGCAAAGAAAACGTGATAACGTCCTGATCCTCAAACGTGCGCTCTATCGCGGCATAGCTGCCGGGTGTTCCCGACCCTACGATCTCGCCGTTAAGCCGAATGTCCACCGTTTTCACAGCCCACAACGGAATACGAACATGCAGGATCATGCTGCCGGAACGCTTCATATTCAACGTGAGGGCAACCTCCTGCCCGTAGGGAAACTCCGTCGCCATCTCCAAGGTTCCAGACGCCGCCTCTGTTTTGAAGTCAATGCAGGCATCCGCATACAGGTTTACATAAGCCCTTTTCATTGTAGGAATAAACAAACTGAGGCAGCTGCGCAAGCTGGCGGGACGCCTGCACCTCGCAGCAGGTATTGATTAACGAGCCTTGCTCTTTGGTCTGCGTCATATGGTTAAAATACCGGATCTCTCCCTCCGCGTTTTGGCTTGCAAACACAATATTGATCAGCGACTGCTCAAGATAATAAGCAAAGCGTTCATCCTCCGGAAAATACTGAAGCAAACGGTAGTTCAGATCCGCCCAAAGAACATTGTTGCAGGTTTCATAAACACTGCGGGACGAATGAGAAAGCATATGGTTTCCCGGCTTATATTCAGCCCCCTCGCACATGCACACGCCTCCGCCGGTGGTAATATAATATTCGGCAAAGATCGTCCACGTCCCCAGCGCCGCCTGCAAATAGGTTTCCTCTCCCGTTGCGCCGTACATATCCAAAAACGCACAAGCCGCCGTTGCCATATATGCGTGAGGGCGGTCAAGCGGATACATATACATGGCCTCCGGCATTGCGTTTCCAAGATAATCCAAGTACCAATCCATCTCGTAATACAGCATATTCGTAATAATATCCTGCGCCTTTCCGACTCCGGACTCATAGCAAAGCGTGCCGCCCAGAATTCCCTGTATGCCCAAGCTTCCCGGAAGCAGATGCTCTTTATAATCGCAGCCGTTGAACCAAGCGTACAGACCCCGCAGCAGAACATATGCGTCCTCATATCCGGCAAGCCCCGCCGCAACAAGCCCCTGCGTATACATCACGCGACCGTAATTCTTGCATTCATCCACCGATACATATGGGTTATCCGATGTCAAAAACAGGCCGTCATACCACTCTTCGGGTTCGGGCAGGCAATAGCCGCTTTCCTTGCGGCGTTCCATTGCCGTGCTCAACAGCTTTTTCACAGCCTCGCTCAGCTTTTCATCCTGCGTAAACCGAAGCGAATTTCCGCCGCCGCCAGTATACGCCCCTCATTCGCACTCGGAAAATTCTCTATCCATACCGAATCGTAATTCACATAATGAGTCAGTCCGATGCTCTTCTTAATCATTTTCACGTTCTTCATAAAAGCATCGTAATAGATCCCGCCCCGAAGCGACACGCCGCTTTTGGGGAAATCAGCCGCTTTATCCACCGGCTTCCACCGATCCTCGGGAATATATGTTTTCGTGCCGTCTTTCATTGCCGCAAGCGCCTCCTTGCCAAGCCGGAAGATCTCCGTTGCAGCGTTATCAGGGTGGAGCGTAACGGCATAATCCACAGCAAAAACTCCGCTGAGCACCTTTATTTTCAGCGTATGCATTCCGTCCTGAAGCCCGTCTATCCTGCATAACAGGCGGCGGTTTTGAATCTCAGTGCTTTTGCTGTCTATAACAGCTTTTCTTTCACCGTTTATATAGACCTCCGCAATTCCCCCTTCGGGGCAGGTTCGCCCGTAAAGCTCGATAAAATCACCCCGAAAGGAAACCATCATCCATGAATCGGCAGCGTCGGCCGTATGCAGCGTTGAACCCAGCGCCTCCGGATCGTCTTCCAAACGAAAGCCGGACACATAGTTATAATAACTTGGCGCCGTATCGTTGAGCACGGCGCTTTCCGAAGCGCCGCCATAGCACACCGCCTCCAAGCGATCTACCTCAAACCATTTTCCCGCGTTTTCCGCAGTGTCGCATCTGACGACCCGCAGGGTGTGCGTTCCGCACTCAAGCTCCGGGCTTTCCCACACAACCTGCGGCGTTGCCGCATAGCCCAGCGCGCCGCAGTCAAGCGTTTGAAGCAAAACACCATCAATATATATCCACTTTTACATATAAAGGATTATAATTCGCATACCAATATATTTTTGTGCAATCGGTAAACGTATAATCAAAGCCGGTATTCGGCTCCGTGGTTGAAGATGCCGTATCAAGATAATACCCCTCAATCCCGATCGTATCAAGATTTCTCATATGTCCCCATACGCCGGTAAACCCCAGCTGGTAGTTATCCGCCGTTCGGATCACGGGCATCTCCTGCCGTTCAGGCTGTGCGGCAGCCGGAATGCACAGAGCTGCGATCAGCCATGCCAGAATCAAAGCTATGTATTTTTTTGCCATTATATTTTCCGCCTTCCCTATAGATTGCCTGCATCATAACAAAAATCTTCCGAACTTTCTATTCCGCCGTTGGGGTATTACCGGTTCGTTCATATTTTTTACAAAACAAAAAACGCATACGGGCACTCCCGCATGCGCCTTACGGCTTCATCCTTCAGCACAGGCTCAGCGTAACGCGCTTGCCCATTTTTTCAAGCATTTCCTCCAAGGCCTTAACCGCCGCCAGCTTGCTTTGAAAGCTGATGCCTGCGTCGCTGTCCGCATGCGCGGGATTGACTGCCTGCCCGAAATAAATGTGAATGTCGCTTGCCTGCTCAAAAAGCAGCTCGGCCAGCGCACCGACAGCATTTTTCTCCTCTTTAAAAGAAAGGCACAGCTGCGGCTCCTGCCGATAGCGCTCCCCCAACTCAACGAGCGCGCGAAGCGTAATCACACCCTCCGTAACAAGATCTACGCCCTCGATCCTTGCCTTCGCCGGGATGTTTTCACTCATGGAAGCCCGATCGATCTCCACAGGCTTATTCAGATATGCCGAAACCGTTCGCGCCGTAGTGCCTCCGCAAACGATATGATAGCCCTCCTTAGCAAAAAATAAACGAAGAATGCGGTCATCGTCATTTTTGTTTTCCGGCGGCCCGATCAGCATCTGCGCGGCCCTGCGCGGACGCAGACGATAAACCAGCACCGTACAGTCGTCATCCGGCGAGGAAAGATACAAATCCGAACAAGCTCTTGCAACAAGCGCGGCAAATTGCTGCGCCGAAAGAGAAGGATCATACCAACGCTCCAAAAAACGCACGATCTCCTCCCTCCCCCAGCCGTTCTGCGTGGTCTTGCCAAGCCCCGCGGCGCTTACGCCGTCGCTAAACAGCACAAGCGTATCCTCCTCGCAAAGCTCCAGCGCGCTGTGAAAGATCTCCTTTCCGTTGACGGTTCGAGATGAGGATGGATAATCAAAATTTTTTCCGTTTCGCAGCAAAATTGCCGCCGGATTATCAAACTGAGAAAGCTCCAGCCGATTGCCGCGCTCAAAGCGCGCAATCGTAAACGTTGCATATGCCAGCTTGCGCACCTTGCACACCGGCAGCGTCATGGCGACCGTATCCACGCACTCCTCCTCGGAAAGCCCTCCGTTTGTGAGCGTACTGAGAATTTTCGCCGTAAGCGTCGCCAAAATATTGGCTTTGACGCCGCTTCCCAGCCCATCGGAAAGCACAACGGTTCTGCCGTTTTTTCCGGAAACCGAGGTATAGAAATCTCCGCAAAGCGTTTCGCCCTCCTTACAGCACTGTACTGCGCCGCACTGCAAATACAGCTCTTCCATACGCTTACTCGCCCCCCTTTACACTTTCCAAACCGGCCTGCCCCGCCTGCCCGTTCTCCTCCTCCAGAATCGTCTGCTTCAGCTGCGCAACGGCAAGCTTGGTTTCCGCCGCCGTTTCCCCAAGCAGCGACGCGATCTCATGCACGATCCTGAGCTGTTTTTCCACAATATCATCAGCCATGTTCGCTGCGCTGATCTTGCTTTTCATGCTTCGGTCATGCGCCTTTTTAGATCCGGTAATATCCTTCATAATGCAGATAATCAGCTTATTCTGCTCCTCATAAAGAAAGGTCTGCTCCAAATAAAGGCCGTAATCGGCAAGATACGCCTGCTTCTGCAAAAGCGGCAGCTCCTCCGCAATCACGGTAACAAAATCATAATCGTCAAACAGCCGCGAGACCGGCGCATGAAGAATATCCCTCTCACTGCCCATTCCGAACAGCTCGCAGGCCGCCTTGTTGATCTGGCACACGGTTAAGTTTTCTGAAGATACCGTTATGATCGCATTAGGCGTCGCCTGAATGATGGTTTCCGAAAACGATTCTGCGCGCTCTTTCATAAACGGAAGACACATGCTGATCTCCGCACGGCCAAAAAACACCGCCTCCGCCTTTTCCCGGCAGGTGGCATAGCCGCAGCTTCCGCAGTTAAGCTCATCCTCCGGCGAAAGCTTCCCCATTCGGCGCAAGATTTCCGCAATCTGCGCCTCCGAAGGCTTGGGTCGCTTTTTCCTGCGATCCGCATACTGCTGCCGCTCAGGCCGTTCCTCCGCTGTAAAGTCCGCCTGTGGATCATCGCCCGCCGCCGCCTCAACCGCGCTGCGCGCCGCGAGGGACGCCCGCCTTCCCGGCATGGCCGGCCCGCCGATGCAGGAGCCCTTACACGAACTCATCTCCACAAAACGCCCTTTTGCGTTTTCGGAAAGCAGCTCCTCAATGGTGTCCATGCACGACTGCATCCCGTCCACCGCGGCATAAGAAATTCCCTTCTGCTTTTTCATCGTACTCAAAATGCCGCCCGTAACGGGAAACATTCTGCTGAACCGCACAGTGTTCTCCGGCATCCTCTCCACGCGAATGCTCCTGCGGGCAAGCCAACCGATCAGCTCGTCAAACGTTACGGCAAAATCCGCGCCTCCCTGCCCCGCTTCCCCTTTTTTAGAAACACACGGCCCGAAAAATACCACGGAAGCGTTCGGCATTTCCTTTTTAATCAGCTGCGCCGAAGCCTGCATGGGCGATACTACCGGCGCTAACAGCGGGATTGCCTCCGGCCGGTGCCGTTCGATATACCGCACAACGGTAGGACAGCAGGTAGAGATCATCACACGCTCCGGATCTTCCGCCAGCAGGCGCTCATACTCTGTTTTTACGATGTGCGCGCCCTCCGCCGTCTCCCGCGCATCCAAAAAGCCCAGCTGCAAAAGCGCGGCGCGCAGCGCGGAAAATGCGCAGCCCTCAAACGCTGCCGAAAAGGACGGCGCCACCGTTGCAATCACGGTGCGCCCCTGCGCGATCAGTTCCTCCACACGCGGAACCTCATTGATATCCTCCTTGGCATTTTGCGGACAGACCACCGTACATGCGCCGCAGAGAATGCATTCCTCATCCAAAATCCGCGCTTGATGATCCTTAATCTCGATAGCCTTTACCGGACAGTGCCGCACGCATTTATAACAATTTTTGCAATTTGCTTTTTTAAATTGCAGAACCTGCATATTTTTCCCTCCGTTCCGTTGAAACAGCTATATTGTAGCACGCCGAAACATCCGCGTAAATATATAAAAATAGAATGGCTTTCATATATAAAAAGATATTTAAAGTGGCCTCGAAGTATGGTAAAATATATGTTCGGAGTCCGGCTTTGGAATCCGTTTATGCATACGCACGATCAATCGGGGGAAGGAATGGAAAATTATGTTCTTAATTAAAACCAAAAGAGAGCTCAACCCAACAGTTACGCTGATGGAAATCGAAGCTCCTGCCGTGGCAAAAAAAGCAGAGCCCGGCCAATTCATCATTCTGCGCGTAGACGCCGACGGCGAACGCATTCCGCTTACGGTAGCGGATTTTGACCGCGAGGCCGGCACCGTTACGATCATCTTTCAGATCGTAGGCGCTACGACTGAAAAGCTCAACGCCAAAAAACAAGGGGAATACATCGAAGACTTTGTAGGCCCGCTCGGCGTAGCCTCCCATGTGGAGGGGCTGAAGAAGGTCGCCGTAGTCGGCGGCGGCGTGGGCTGTGCGATCGCCTATCCGATCGCAAAAAAGCTGCACAACATGGGCGCTGAGGTTCATGCAATCGTCGGATTCCGCAATAAGGATCTCGTAATTTTAGAGGAAGAATTCAAAAACGCCTCCTCTAAGCTGGTTATGATGACCGACGACGGCTCCTATGGAACCAAAGGCCTTGTTACCAACGCGCTTGAAGAGCTGATTCAAAGCGGCGAGCAGTACGACGAAGTGATCGCGATCGGTCCGCTGATTATGATGAAATTCGTATGTCTTCTGACTAAGAAATATAACATTAAAACCATGGTAAGCATGAATCCGATCATGATTGACGGAACCGGCATGTGCGGCGGATGCCGCCTGACCGTGGGCGGGCAGACGAAGTTTGCCTCTCAAGGGAGGGCGCAGCTGATGCCTAATATGTCTTTAAAGAAAAACGAAATGCCGGTGCAGGACGCAAAAGAGCGCAGCGCCAATTTTAACGAGGTGGCGCTGGGCTACACCTTAGAGCAGGCGCTGGATGAAGCAAACCGCTGCCTGAACTGCAAAAATAAGCCCTGTGTGGGCGCCTGCCCCGTTAATATCAACATTCCCGCGTTCATCGAAGAAATTCGCAAGGGCGATTTGGAACAGGCCTATCAGATCATTTCCAAGTCCAGCTCTCTGCCTGCCGTCTGCGGCCGCGTTTGTCCGCAGGAAACACAGTGCGAGGGCAAATGTGTTCGCGGCATTAAGGGCGAACCGGTAGGCATCGGCCGCTTGGAACGCTTTGTAGCAGATTATCACAACGCACATGCCGCTGCCAGCTCCGAACGCCCCGAACCGAACGGGCACCGTGTTGCCGTCATCGGCGCAGGCCCTGCGGGTTTGACCTGCGCGGGCGACCTCGCCAAAAAAGGATATGCCGTAACGATCTTTGAAGCGCTTCACGTTGCCGGCGGCGTTTTGGTTTACGGCATTCCTGAATTCCGTCTGCCGAAGGACATCGTTCGCCGCGAGATCGAAAATCTGAAAAATCTGGGTGTGGAGATCAACACCAATATGGTAATCGGCAAGGTCATTTCCATCGACGAGCTGTTTGAACAGGGCTTTGAATCCGTGTTCATCGGCACCGGAGCCGGCTTGCCGCGCTTTATGAATATTCCCGGTGAAAACTATAACGGCGTTTACTCCGCCAACGAGTTCCTGACCCGCGTGAACCTGATGAAAGCCTACCGCGACGGCAGCGACACGCCGATCAAGCATTCCCGCAACGTGGCGGTTGTCGGCGGCGGAAACGTAGCTATGGACGCAGCGCGCTGCGCAAAGCGCTTGGGCGCGGAAAATGTTTACATAGTGTATCGCCGCGGACTGGAAGAGATGCCTGCGCGCCACGAGGAAGTGGAACATGCAATGGAGGAGGGCATCATCTTTAAGGTGCTGAACAACCCCGTGGAAATTTTGGGCGACGAGAACAACTTTGTCCGCGGTATGGACTGCGTGGAAATGGAGCTGGGCGAGCCGGATGCCTCCGGAAGACGCCGCCCCGTAGAAAAGCCCGATTCCCGTTATACGCTGGAGGTCGACTGCGTCATCATGGCGATCGGCACCTCCCCCAACCCGCTGATCCGTTCCACCACCAAAGGGTTGGAAACCAATAAGCACGGCTGCATCGTAACGCAGGATGAATCCGGCCTGACCACCCGCGAAAACGTATATGCAGGCGGAGACGCCGTTACAGGCGCTGCGACGGTCATTTTGGCAATGGGCGCAGGAAAGCATGCCGCCGCCGCAATCGACGAAGCATTGAGCAAAAACTGATTTTCCGTGAGAGCTTCGGCTTTTTCGGCCGAAGCTCTCCGTATCTTTATTTTTCATCTTAAAAGCAGCACCGCATCTATAATTTATACAGCAATTTATTATTATCTGCGGGCATCCGCAGCAGCAGGGAGATAAACCATGAGTACCGAATTCGATTTTAAGCCTGTTGACGAGATCCTGAAAAAATACGATTTTCAAAAAACCCATACAATATCCATTCTTCAGGACGTACAGGCGCATTACCGCTATCTGCCGCAGGCAGTGTTCGCTTACATAGCGCCGAAAATCGGCTCTTCTGAAGCCGAGCTTTTCAGCGTAGCCACCTTTTATGAAAATTTTTCGCTTGTGCCTAAGGGCAAATGCGTAATTAAAGTGTGCGACGGAACGGCATGCCATGTGCGCAAATCCATTCCGATTCTCAACCGCCTGCGGGAAGAGCTTAAGCTGGACGAAGAACACCCCACCACGGAGGATGGGCTTTTTACCGTGGAAACCGTGGCATGTCTCGGCGCATGCGGGCTTGGCCCGGCGCTCACCGTCAACGGAAAGGTGCACCCGACCATGACGCCGGATAAGGCTTCGGAGCTGTTAAAAAAACTCAAGGAGGAATACGGCAATGCTTAATTCACAGCAGGAACTGGATGCAAAGCGCGAGCAGTGCGCGCGTTCCTTCTCGGCTGCAAAACGCAAGATCCTTGTATGTTCGGGAACAGGCTGCATCGCAGCAGGCTCTCACGCCGTTTACGAGGCATTCCTTGCACAGCTTGAGGAAATGGGGCTGGAGTGCGCCGTAGAGCTTCAAAAGGATCCGCATCAAGACGTGATCGGCGTAAAACAAAGCGGCTGCCACGGCCTGTGCTCAATGGGGCCTCTTGTGCGTATTGAGCCGGAGGGGTATCTGTACATGAAGGTTGCTCCGGAGGATTGCCGCGAGATCATTGAAACCACCGTCCTCGGCGGAGAACCCGTGGAACGTCTTGCCTACAAGAAAAACGGCGTTGTTTACGCCAAGCAGGAGTCGATCCCATTTTATCTCAAACAACAGCGCATTATGCTGAAACACTGCCATTTTATCTCAAACAACAGCGCATTATGCTGAAACACTGCGGGCATATTGACGCTACACAAATCGAAGAATATCTCGCTGTGGGCGGCTATAAGGCCTTTGAAAAGGTTCTCTTTTCCATGTCTCCCGATCAGGTGATTGAACAGATCAGCGAATCCAATCTTCGCGGGCGCGGCGGCGGCGGATTCCCCGCCGGGCGCAAATGGTCGCAGGTAGCCCGCCAAAAAGCAGAGCGTAAATATATCGTCTGCAACGGCGACGAAGGCGACCCCGGCGCGTTTATGGACTGCTCTGTGATGGAAGGGCTTCCGCACCAAATGCTTGAAGGCATGATGATCGCAGGCTATGCCTGCGGCGCAGCCGACGGCTACATCTATGTGCGCGCAGAATATCCGCTGGCAGTAAGCCGTTTGAAGGAAGCAATCCGTCAGGCGGAGGAATACGGGCTGCTGGGGGATAACATTCTCGGCACAGGATTTTCCTTTCATATGCACATCAACCGCGGCGCAGGCGCGTTTGTCTGCGGCGAGGGCAGCGCGCTGACGGCTTCCATCGAAGGCAAGCGCGGAATGCCCCGCACAAAACCACCCCGCACGGTAGAAAAAGGGCTTTATGAATGTCCCACGGTGCTAAACAATGTGGAAACCTTTGCAAACGTGCCCATGATCGTCAATAACGGCGCACAGTGGTACAAGACCATCGGGCCGGAGAACAGCCCCGGCACAAAGGTATTCGCGCTCTCCGGAACGGTTGCAAACACCGGCCTTATCGAAGTACCGATGGGCACTACGCTGCGGGAGGTCGTATTTGATATCGGCGGCGGAATGTCCGGCGATGCAGAATTTAAGGCCGTTCAGATCGGCGGCCCTTCGGGCGGCTGTCTGACAAAAGAACAGCTCGACCTGCCGTTAGACTTTGATTCTCTCAAAAAAGTCGGGGCAATCATCGGTTCAGGCGGTTTAGTCGTAATGGACAATCACACCTGTATGGTTGAGGTTGCGCGTTTCTTTATGAATTTTACGCAAAAGGAGTCCTGCGGAAAATGCACTCCCTGCCGCGAAGGCACAAAGCGGATGCTGGAAATTCTGGAACGCATCGTAGCCGGCAAGGGCGAAGACGGCGACATCGAGCTTTTGCAGGAGCTGGCTTCGATGATTTCGGATATGGCGCTATGCGGGTTGGGCAAAACAGCTCCCTCCCCCGTTATCTCCACGATTAAAAGCTTTCCGGAAGAATACCGGGCGCATATCTATGATAAAAAATGTCCTGCGGGAGCATGCCGAAAGCTGAAAACCTTCCGCATCGATCCCGAGCTGTGCCGCGGCTGTTCCAAGTGCGCGCGCCAATGCCCTGTCGGCGCGATCAGCGGCGAGATCAGAAAGCCATTTACAATTGATACCGCCAAATGCATTAAATGCGGCGCCTGCAAGGATGCATGCAGCTTTAAAGCGGTTACGGAGGTCTGACTATGAGCGAGAACACAATAAAAATAGATGGCAGAGAGGTCGTTCTGAACGGAGAAAAAAATCTTCTTGAAGTCATCCGCAAAGCGGGAATCGATCTGCCAACCTTCTGTTATTATAAAGAGCTTTCCATTTACGGCGCATGCAGAATGTGCATGATTGAATATGCAAACGGCTCGTTGGACGCCGCTTGCTCTGCGCAGCCGCGCCCCGGAATGGAGATTTATACCAATACCCCTAAGCTCAGAAAGCACAAAAAAATGATTTTGGAGCTTCTTCTGGCTAACCATTGCCGCGACTGCACAGCCTGCGCCAAAAACGGCAACTGCAAATTGCAGGAATTTGCCGACCGCTACGGCGTTCGCCAGATTCGATTTAAAAACACCGCACCTGTTCCGGCGCTTGACGCTTCTTCCGTCAGCATTCTTCGAGATACAAACAAATGCATCCTGTGCGGAAGCTGCGTGCGCATGTGCAGTGAAGTGCAAAACGTTCACGCAATCGACTTTGTGCGCAGAAGCTCAAACATACAGGTCAGCCCAGCGTTTGACGGCCCGATCGCTGAATCTCCGTGCGTGGGCTGCGGTCAATGCGCCGCGGTATGTCCTACAGGCGCTATCACGGTGCAGGATGATACCGACCGTCTTTGGGATGATCTTGGCGACCGTAACGCTTTTGTGGCCGCGCAGATCGCTCCGGCCGTCCGCGTTGCGGTTGCAAAAGAATTTGGCCTTGCAACAGACAGCGACACCACAGGAAAAATTGTAGCCGCCATGCACCGTATTGGCTTTGATCGCGTATATGACACCAGCACCGGCGCAGACATCACCGTAATTGAAGAAGCCAACGAATTTGCAAAACGGTTGGAGACCGGAGAAAACATCCCGTTATTTACCTCCTGCTGCCCTGCATGGATCAACTACGCTTCTAAAAAGCATCCGGAGCTGCTGAACCGCAATATCTCCTCCTGCTGCTCACCGATGCAAATGTTCGCCTCCGTACTGCAAGAACTGCACAAGGACGAAGACGGAAAACGCTTTGTAAGCGTAGCGATTATGCCCTGTACGGCAAAGAAATTTGAAGCGGCGCGCGAAGAGTTTATCAAAGACGGCAAACGCCGCGTGGACTATTCCATGACTACACAGGAGCTGATCCGCATGATCCGCAGAGCCGGCATTGATTTCGCCGCGCTCACTCCCGAACCGATGGACGATCCCCTGCCTGCTTACAGCGGCGCGGGCGTTATCTTCGGCGTAACAGGCGGCGTAACGGAAGCAGTGCTGCGCTATTTGGGAGCGGACTTGCGCAATGCTGCCGAATCCGGCACGCGCGGTTTGGAGGGCATCAAGGAATTTGATCTTCCTTATCAGGGAAAAACGCTGAAGATCGCCGTAGTCAGCGGCTTAAAAAACGCCGAAACGATTATCGAACGTATTCAGTCCGGCTCTCATTATGATCTTATCGAGGTTATGGCTTGCCCCGGAGGCTGCATCAACGGCGGCGGCCAGCCGATCGGCAGTGAGAACACGCGCAGCGAACGCATGTGCGAGCTTTATGAGCAGGATGAAAACTGCGAGCTGCGCGCCTCTCAGGAAAATCCCACGGTAAAGGCTCTTTACGAACAGCTGCTGCACGGCCGTGAACACGAGCTGCTGCATGTGAAATACCGGGTATGAACCGCAGAAAGGGGCTGTATCAAAAATGACTGAATTGTCCGTGTGCATTGGCAGTGCATGCCATGTAAAAGGCTCTTATAAGGTCTTTCAAACCTTTGAACGCCTGATCGAAGAAAAAGGCCTGAAAAACCGCGTATCTTTGACATCAGCCTTCTGCATGGGGCATTGCCAAAGCGGCGTATCCGTAATGCTGGACGGAAAATATTACAGCGTATCGCCGGATACTGCCGAAAGCTTCTTTACCGATTTTGTTGAATGATGTGGTTTTTCTTGAGTTTTTATCGTTTTTAATGTTTTTTTGAGTTGACATTGCCTGATAAAACGCATATAATACAAACAGAAGTTCATAAAGCTGTTTGAAGAAATTTTCTTTATCCATCGTTATGAACGGCAGGAGGCAGCGCGCTGATATTGTATCGGCTCATTGGCGAACCGGAGCTTATTTTAATTGCGAAAAGCGATTATACCGCCTTTCCTCCACGCTTGCCGGAGCAGCCAATATTCTATCCTGTGCTGAATGAACGGTATGCGGCTGAAATTGCTAAACGTTGGAACACAAAGGACAAAAATTCCGGCTATAAAGGCTACGTTACCCGCTTTGAAATAGATAACGGCTTCATAGCAGGCTACGAAGTGCAGACTGTCGGGCGTTCCTATCATCAGGAGTACTGGATTCCGGCCTAGGATTTGCCGGCGTTTAACCGGCATATCTTAGGCAAAATCGAAGTCATCGCAACCGCAAACGACTCGCTTACAGACTGTTAAAACGCAAAAACAAGCTTTATAGCAAATTGATAATAAGGAAGAGAACAATGGGGATCTATACCAAAAACGGCGACAACGGAATAACGAATTTGGTAAAAGTCAGCCAAGTTTCCAAAGCAGACGACCGCATTGCGCTGCTGGGTGAGCTTGACGAGCTTTCATGCGCCTTAGGCCTTGTAAAAGCCGACGCTCGCGAAGACTCTTCCTTTCTTTCGCATATTCAGGAAATTCTGAGCAAAATTATGGCCGGCGTGGCAGATCAATTCAATGCCGCTTATAAGCTCTCTGCGGATGAAGTCAGCCTGCTGGAACGGGAAATAGACCGCTTGGAAGCGCTGTTTGAACGCGAAAAAGCCTTTGTTCTTCCCGGCGGCTGCAAAAAATCCGCTCAGTTAGACATGGCAAGAGCCGTTGCACGGCGCTGCGAACGCGCGCTTGTTTCCACAGAACGCAAATTCGGCGGAGACCGCACTGCAAAACAATATCTGAATCGGCTCTCCGATTATCTGTATATAGCCGCTCGCTATGCTGATGCCTCAAACGGCAAGCCAAGCGCACAAACTGCCCCGCAAACGCAAATCGTGCAGGAGGTGCTAAAACAAGTGAATGCCGCGTTAAAACTAAATTTAAATACCGCAAAAAGGCTAATTGAAAAGATCGAACAGCACGCCTCCGAGCTCGGCATGAAGGCTGTTATCGCAATCTGCACGCCGGACGGTAATCCCATCGCGGTTCATGTGATGGACGGCGCGTATTTAGTGAGCTTTGATGTTGCCTTAAAAAAGGCCTATACGGCCGTGGCTGTTAAAATGTCCACCTTAGAACTGGGAAAACTGGCGCAGCCCGGCCAAACCTTCTATGGCATTGATAAGCTTGACAACGGCAAAATCGTCATCTTCGGCGGCGGCGTCCCTCTCGTGTCAAACGGTATGCTGATAGGCGGCCTCGGCATCAGCGGCGGCACCGGAGAAGAAGACGACGGCCTTGCCCAGTACGGTCTTTCAGCGCTGGCTGAAATTCTATAACTGATTCAATGCACCGGTATCGCGGCGGCTTACGCAGCCCCGCAAAGTACACCAATCGTTACATGCGGCCGCACATGCGACTGCCTGTTTTACTTTCCTATTCTTGCTGCTCGCAAGCGAGTTCGTGTATTCCTTGATCCTTATCCGATTCACAATTTAATCCCGTATATATGTTTTGATTATTTTATAATTTTACCCTACCGCATTTGCAAAATACTTGCCGTGCCTAAATTCCTGTTTTCATAGATGCGATCATCAAACTGCTTTATCCCACAGTTGGTGGCGTGCCGACCAACACACAAATGCAATTTCATCCCGACGATCCCCGCGCCCTTCTCTCCATGCAGCTTCCCCAACCTTTTCTCCAATACATTTACTATATCCCTTTTCTTCTTGTATCAGAGCAAGCACGATGCTTTATTGCTCCCTGCACTTTTTACTGAAACGGTTTTCTCTTTAAAATATTCTACCAATCCCAAAATGTTCATTTTAGACTGAATACTGTCGAAACAGTCCGCTCCTTCTATAGTTTTATCCCCTTCCACCGACATAACCACCTCAAGTTTTCTCTTATCCAAAGGCGTTCTTCTGCAAAAAACATTTTCGTTCGATATTTTGGGATGAACACTATGCGATTCTTGCGATTCAATTTGGGTCAGCCTGCAAGAAACTATGCTCAAGCTGTGAGGCATACTGCTGATATAAATAAAAAAGAGCTTGCCAATTTATTAAAATAACAATCTCTTTTTTATTTACAACATTATTATTTCAATCCACAGGTTTTACCCTGACATATATATTATAACACATCAAAACAAAAATTTCAATAAGGTTGTTAATAAATATCAAATTTTTCTTGACTATCCTGGAAAATTATGCTATATTTATTTTAAAGATCAATATAGAATGGAAATGATGTTTATGGAAAATAAATTCACTTTTAACGACTTGATGAAGTTTGGATCTTTTTTGATTGCACTATTAACATTCGTTTACTTGATTAGTCATTAGTATTGTATAAAAATTCCCTCCAAACCTTACCACATGTTAAAATGCTGCCTTCTCCCTATTTTGCAGATTAAAACATTTACGAGCGTTTGTTTTCTTTTATGTTTATAACATAAAAGATTTCGCAAGTTTATTCAAAATTTTTGCGTAGTTTCATTTTACTAATAACCAATATCTTATCGTTACAAAAAGAACAATATTTTCACATCATCTATATAGTTCACACTGCCGGTTCATATTAAACCATTTACATTTACTGTAAAACGATTGTAAATTCATTAGCGCTGCCCTTTTTAAGCTCAATTTCTTTTGTTGCGGTTTCCCTCCCGGAAGTAACGGCGACATCGTATTTACCGTAAAAACCTCGCAATGAGCAATTTCCATTGCTTGTTCTCAGCGTCTCTTCCGTATGCCATTCCTCTCGGAACAAATTTTTGATTGTTTCATATGCAGGCTTAGGCGTTAGATCGAAACGCAACAGTCCGCCATGATGATAGTTTTGCCCCGCGCTCATGTCGCCCTGCTCCGCGCAGCACGCATAACCGTCCACCAAGTTCCAGTAAATGATCTGCTCAACCGCGGGATGAGAAAACCAAATATGATAAAGCTTATCGATGATTTCCGCCTGAATTTCTTCATCCTCTTTTTCCCACGAATAGGAAGGAATCGTGATCTCGCTGATCTGCAAGGGCTTGCCTAACCCGGCATATGCATCCATCGTCTCAAAAAGATTGGCAGGGTCATAATAGCGCACAGCAGCGTTATATTCATCCTCCCTGTTATAGAGCATATGAAACTGCATACCGACAGCGTCAATACGCGTTCCCTTTAACAGCGCATTTTCAATCATCAGATAATAACGGGAACGGGTCTTATAAGCCTCGCCCCATATATTTCCCCACTCGTTGATAGCAATTTCATTGTTCGGAAAATAGCGCGCCGCCATATCATAGCTCCAGCGAATCATATCAGGATCACTGTAAAAAGCAGTCTTACCCTCGCCAAGCCCCCATTCGTGTTCGTTTGTTACTTCAATGCACGGAATCCGTTCGGCATAACGCTCGGAAATCTCTGCATATCTGCGTTCCAGCTCCCGCTTAACAGTTGCACTGTCCGCACCGTACAGCCATTCCGGAAAAGTCCGTTCATAGGCAAGCGCATGCTCACGCGGCTCGATCCCATGCTCAGCGCAGTATTCCATGCATGCCTCTGCCGGAGGGCGGCGATACATATAAGGGCTGTCCTTATCATATCTCATAACGCCCTTTTCCGGCTCGGTCGCACTCCAGTAAAACGGCAGCGTCGCTATATTAAAGGCATCGGCAAAATATTCACGATACGCCTGATTCTTTTCCTTACTGCCAAGATCGTCGAGCATAAACAGATTTGCGCCGTGCTTAAACGCATGGTTCTTCTGCGTAACCTTTATCTCCGCTTCAACAGCGGCTCCGTCCTTACCGCGAACATTTATCTTCGCATCGCCTTTTCGGTATGCCTCGATATCATGAGCCACGCGTGCATTTGTTTTTGCACTCTGTTCCTCAAACTTCTCTAATACCGCTCTTCTGTTCACGCTCAAATAACTCCTTTCCAACTTCTGTTCCATTTGCTTATACAGCCAGCATAAACCAGCTGTTGTCACCGGCTCTCTACCGATTTTCCAGTTCCTCGTAATGCTCAATCCCCTGCACGCTTTGATACGCCGGACGAATGATCTTCGCCTGATTGATAAGCTCTTCAATTCGATGCGCCGACCACCCAACAACACGCGCAATCGCAAAGATCGGCGTAAACAGCTCCTGCGGAATATTCAGCATACGGTAAACTAAGCCGCTGTAAAAATCCACATTTGCACTGACGCCTTTATAGATCTTACGTTCCTGTGCAATAATTTTCGGCGCAAGCTCCTCCACCATAGAATAAAGCCGGAATTCCTTTTCGAAATGCTTTTCATTCGCCAGCTTCTGCACAAACCCTTTAAACACACGCGCTCTCGGATCCGAAATCGAATAGACGGCATGCCCCATTCCATAAATCAAGCCGCTTTTGTCAAACGCCTCTTTATGCAGCAGCTTTTTTAAATATTCGGCAACCTGTTCTTCATCATCCGTATCCGACACATTCGCCTTCAAATCGTCAAACATCTGCACTACCTTGATATTAGCGCCTCCGTGCCGCGGCCCTTTCAGTGAGCTAAGCGCCGAAGCCATTACCGCATATGTATCCGAACCCGAAGATGACACCACATGCGTAGTAAAACTGGAATTATTGCCGCCGCCGTGCTCCATATGCAGCACAAGCGCCAAATCTAAAATCTGTGCCTCCAACGGCGAGTACTGCTGATCCGGCCTAAGCATCTGCAAAATATTTTCTGCCGGCGAAAGCTCCGGCCGCGGGTAATGAATAAAAAAGCTCTGCCCGCATTCGTAGTGATTGTATGCATGATAGCCGTATACCGCCAGCATAGGAAACACGCTGATAAGCATCAAGCACTGCCGTAGGACGTTCGCGACTGAAATATCATCATAATGCTCATCATAAGAAGCCAGCGTAAGCACGCTTCTGGAAAGACTGTTCATCATATCCTTGCTCGGAGCCTTCATCACAACATCACGCACAAAATTTGTGGGAAGCGTCATGCCCTTGCCAAGAAGCTCTTCAAACCTTTTCAGTTCTTCAACATCGGGCAGCGCGCCGAACAGCAGCAGATATGCAACCTCCGCGAATCCGAAACGGCTAGTATGGATAAAGCCCTTGCACAGCTCTTCCACATCGTAACCGCGGTAATACAGCTTTCCCTCACACGGAACTCTTTGGCCGTCCACAACCTCAGAGGACTTGATCGTAGAAATTTTCGTAAGCCCCGCAACCACGCCGGCGCCTGTTTCATCCCGAAGGCCGCGCTTTACGTTATAGATCTTATACAGCTCCGCCTCTATTTTCCCATCGCGCTCGCAAAGCTCTGCCAATCTGCGTATTTCACCTGATCTTCTATAATCCTCCATTGCATCGCCGCCTTCCCTTTTAATCGCCCCCGCTACCTTTTTTGATACAGGATTCACTCTTATTTAGGCATTATATCATAAAATCAGCCTTTTATCAAGGCACGCCCATCCATAAACCCCTCAGCATTCATGAACGAACCGTGAATTCGTGCGCAAATTACGCGATAGCCGCCGTTGCGCATACCCATTTAGAAACGTCCTGCAATGAATAAACATAAAACCCCACAGACTTTAACAAAATCCGTGAGGTTTCCGGTTCATAATAAATCTTCAATTTTTGCTTTCTTGGCTTTATGCCTTTTTAACGGAATCCGCCATCGCCCGCAGCACGGCAAACGTGCTTTCACTCTCCGTAACAAAAGTATTGCCGTATAAAATACCGCCTTCAACAGGAACGCCCTGTGTAATGCAATAGGTCTTAACGCCTTCTTCCTCTGCCTGATAAACCACCTGAGCGATCTCGTAGCCCCTGCCGCTGAGCACCTCGGAAGAAATCACCTCTACGCCGACTGTCTTAAACTGTTCTTCCAGCTGCGCCAGATAATCGCTTGCAGCGATCTCCACACCCAGCTCCATTTTCATAACCATGACCATCGTTGTCGCATCGTCCGAATCCGTATCGGAAGCAGCCAGCGGCATTGCTTCATTCATATTAAGAAAATAATACCATCCGTCCGGTATCGTTACCGAAATTTCTCCAAGCGTTAACTCCGTATCGCCGTTTGCTTTTACCGGCTTCTGGTCATCTCCGGGAGCCTGTGTTGCCTCTTGTGTCGGCGCTGCTGTAGAATCTTCAGTAGGCGCCGCATCTGACGTCTGAGAAGGCTGTTCCGTTATTTCAATGGTTGCAGACGGAGAAGCCGTCGGATTTTTCCCCGTATCGCCGCAAGCACACAGCGCTAAAGCAAACATTACCACAAGCATAATTCCCAATATTTTTTTCTTCATCATTTTCCTTCCTCTCTGTAACCCTCTTTGTTACCTAAGGAAGTATATCACAAAAACCATATTTTATCAACGAAAACCTATAAGTCATTTCTGAATCTACTCATCTTCGCTTATATAGCTAACATTTTATTCTTCAAATTCTCCTCTAATATATCCGTCAGTTCATTATTATTCTTAAAAAAGATCTTGCAGTAGTCGTTATCTTTTAATGTCAGCGTATAAACAAGCTTCCCTGTCCAGCTTTGACCTACTGTTAACGATTCAACATCTGATATATTAATGCGAAATCTTTCTTTATCAGGTACTATTGCCTGCCAAAGAACACCAAATACATATCCAATCCATTCTCGTTTAGTAAAAAAGATCAATTGGTCATTTTCATAAACAATCCTTGCCGCTACCCCTGCGCATAATCCGCCGTATACCGGTGTTGAAATTCTTGCCCTGACTTCCATAAAAATTCCTCCGCTAAAAATAAAAAGTGTGCGCAACCGAGATCACGCACACCGAAAAATGCACGGCCTCCGTTTGCTACCACACAAAACCTTTCAACATTTACACCAGAAATGCGAAAAAGAGAAGCCAGCATTTTTACCTAATTAAAATGCCACTCCCAGTGTAAATTATTCGGTTTTGTGTGGTATATTTATTTTAACAGAAATTATTGTTTTGTCAATATTCTTTCACGCACTAAGTACAAAAACAAAAAAGACTTCTAAAAAGAAGTCTTTTTAAGTAAAACAAGCCGCTTATAACCTCGCTTTAATCAATCAAATCAGAAGTTATAATCAAAATCCTTCAGCCAGCCCTTATCCGTTTCGATTTTAGCCGCCTTATACCACTCTTCCTGTAAGGACGTCCATTTTTCGGATTTCTGTGTTTCTGTCAGCCCCTCAACGATTTCGCTGCGAACCTCTTCTAAATCCAGCTCACCGGATTTAAGATCTCTGATCTTTCGGATGATATGATAACCGTAATCCGTCGCTACCAAACCGCTGATCTCACCATCCTCCTTCAACGCCAAAGCGCCGTCGTGGAACGGTACCATCAAGCCGTCCTCATTTCCCACCAAATAGCCTTCCTTCGCATCCTCTTCGGTGGCCATGCCGGTATCCTGCGATTTCTCCAGCATGATCTCAATAAATTTGCTTTCATCCACGCCCTGAACGGAAGCCAAAACCTCTTCTGCTTCCGTTTGGATAGAATCCTGCGCATTCTTCAACGCTTCGTCATAAGCAGCCTTCTTCTCTTCCAGCGTTTTTTCCGCATCTTCTATTTCTTTCTTTTTCGCATCAATCTTTTCCTGATCCGGAGACTCTTCTTTCTCCAGCTCCTCAAGCTCTTCCTTCAGATCCTCTACTTCCGTTTTTGCGGTGCTATATTCCTTAGAAGTATTGGTAACCTTTTCACCCAATTCCGTATTGTACTTAATCAGGATATGCTGTACCAAGATATAACCGTCCAGATTCACCACCATAACGTCGCTGTGCTTATTGTAAGCCGTTACAAAAGCGTTATAATCCTTCTCAGCGCCGTAATCCTCATTTTGGGATTTCTTCAGCTCGGAATACTTTGTGTAAATATCGGCCTCCAAAGGAGTAACGTCCTTAAGCTGATCCTTTTTAAAGTTATCCAGCGCGTCGCTCTCCAGCTGGCTCTGCACGCGGCTGTCAACCGTCTCGCCGTCTTTCTCCATTTTGCTTTCATAGGCTTCGCGGGCAATGCCGATGAAATAATCCAAATCCTTTGCGCCTTCCTGACCCTTTACAGCGTCGTACATTTCCTGCGCATTTTTCTTAACTTCTTCTTCAATAGCGTCCTCTACCTTCTTTTTTGCCTCAGCCTTCTGCTCGTCGGTAAAGTTATAGAAGCCGCCGTCCTTAGCCTTCTGCTCCCAAATCTTTGCATTGACCACGGTGTTGAGCACATTGTTCATCAGCTCTCTGAGCTGCTTCTGCCCCGAAGTCGTGGTGGGATCCACTTGATAATATTGAATGTACATATCCCGATAGTACTCGTAAAGCGGGCTCCATTCCTTGCGCAGAATCTCCTCCCCGTTTACTTTGGTAAGCACTTTATTGCCCAGCGTTTCTTCGTCGATCTCCGTCATATTGCATCCGGAAAACATACTGATCGCCAAAATCAGCGCCATAATGATCACGATTGCTTTTTTCATTATTTTCTTCCTTTCGTTTGCAGATACATCTTTATTATATACTGTCGTATTGTTTTTTTCAACTGAAATTTTCGTGAAAAACCGTTTTTTACGATTTATTCACGAAATTTTCCAACGTTCGGCACGCAAAATCCAGCATTGCAGCCGACGACATTCCCTTTGTCTTTAAAATCAACCCAATCTGCTTACCCGCCGAAAGAGACAGCCCGCGCTTTGACTGCCCGATAAGCGCCGTAAGCGCCGCAAAATCCGGCTGCGCGTTTTCCGCAAACAAAAAGATCATTTCATTTTCAGTTTGACGAATCTGCACAATGCCGCACCTTCCCGCCAGCGCCCGCAGATAAGCGATCGTAAGCAGATGCATTACCTGCGGCGGCGGATCCCCGTAACGGTCGATCAGCTCTGCCAATAAGTCCTCCATTTCCTCCTTGGTTTCAATCGCGGCAATGCGCTTATAGGCATTGAGCTTCTGCACCTGATTGGCAATATATTTTTCGTCGATATACGCTTCGATCCTCAGCTCCGCCTGTGTTTCCGGATACACATTTTCCGCCGTTCCCTGCGCTTCGGCTACGGTCTCCTTAATGAGCTTACAGTACAGCTCATAGCCGATCTGCGCCATATGCCCGTGCTGCTCGCCGCCCAATAGATTCCCGGCGCCGCGGATCTCCAAATCGCGCATAGCGATCTTGAAGCCCGAGCCGAATTCCGTAAACTCCCGAATCGCCTCCAGCCTTTTCTGCGCCGTTTCTGTAAGCACCTTATCGCGGCGAAACGTAAAATACGCATACGCCAAACGGTTAGAGCGGCCCACGCGCCCACGAAGCTGATAAAGCTGCGCCAATCCGAAATGATCCGCATCATAAACAATCATCGTGTTGACCCGCGGAATATCCAGCCCGCTTTCAATAATCGTGGTGCACAAAAGCACATCATATTCGCCATTGTAAAAGGCCAGCATGATTTTCTCCAGCTCGCCCTGCGCCATTTGCCCGTGCCCCACGGCAATCCGTGCCTGCGGCACAAGCTCGCCGAGCTTAGCGGCAAAGGAATCGATCCCCATGACCTGATTAAAAACAAAATACACCTGCCCGCCGCGCCCCAGCTCGCGCAGAATTGCATCACGCACCATAAGCGTATTATATTCCACCACATACGTCTGCACCGGGTAGCGTTCCTGCGGCGGATTTTCAATGACGGACATATCCCTTACGCCGATGAGCGACATATGCAGTGTGCGCGGAATGGGCGTGGCCGAAAGCGTCAGCACGTCCACGCTCTGCTTGAGCTGCTTTAACCGCTCCTTATGCACCACGCCGAACCGCTGCTCCTCGTCGATAATCAGTAATCCCAAATCCTTGAAGACAACGTCCTTGGCAAGCAGCGCATGCGTGCCCACCAAAATATCCAGCGTGCCCGCCTTGAGCTCCTGCTTGATTCTTTTTGCGTCGGCGGCAGTTTTAAAACGGCTGAGCACCTCCACGCGCACGCTGTACTGCGCAACCCTTGCCGCGATCGTATTATAGTGCTGCTGGGCAAGGATCGTGGTCGGTGCAAGCAGCGCCACCTGCTTTCCATCCATCACCGCCTTGAACGCAGCGCGCAGCGCAACCTCCGTTTTTCCGTATCCCACATCGCCGCACAGCAAGCGATCCATCACGCGCGGGCGTTCCATGTCCGCCTTGATCTCGTCAATACAGGTAAGCTGATCCGGCGTTTCCTCATAGGGAAAATCATCCTCAAACTGCCGCTGCCACGGCGTATCCGCCCCAAACGCATAGCCCTGCACCGTCTCGCGCTGTCGATAAAGCGCAGTCAGCTCCTCCGTCATGTCGCGGATGGATTTCTTAACGCGCGCCTTGGTGTTCTGCCATTCGCGGCTCCCCAAACGGTTTACCTTCGGCGTATGCTCCTCGCCCCCGCCGATATATTTCTGCACAACGTCCAGCTGCTCAACGGGAACATAAAGCTTATCTTCGCCCTGATAGGCAATGCAGATAAAATCCCGATTGATGCCGTCCGTCTGAATCTTGACAATTCCCTGATAGATCCCGATGCCGTTGGTCTCATGCACCACATAGTCGCCCACAGAAAGATCCACGAAGCTGTCGATCGCCGCACCCTTTTTCACGCGGGCGCGGCGCACCTTTTTCTTCTGCACGCCGGTAAAGATATCCTGCTCCGTAATCAGCGCAAAACGGATCTCCGTGTATTCAAAGCCGCGCGTCAGCCGATGCGGCGTAATATAAACGCCTCCTGCCGGGACCTCCAGATCAACACGCTCCACTACTTCCGCCGGAACGCCCAGCACCTCTAGATCCGCGCAAAGCCGCCGCGCGCGGGACGCTCCGCCCGCCGCGATCACGGTTCTGAAGCCGCGCAGGCGCAAAGCCGTCAACTCCTGTGCAAGCAGCTCGCATTTATTCTGGAACGACTGCATCGACCGCGCCGCAAACGTGGCGACAAAGCGCGGCGAAATATCGCCCGAGGTAGCCGTAATGCTCTGCATGGCCAACAGCTCCCTCGCCTTCAGCTCCTGCAACAGCTCCTCATAGCTCTTTAACAGCACTGCCTGCGTCGGCAGCGCACGCCCCTTTTCCAGCAGATCCTTAAAGATCTCCTGAAACTCCAGATGCAGATTTTCCGCCCGTTCCCGCAGTCTCCGCGGCTCGTCTGCCACCACAACGCAGTCCTCCGGCAAAAAATCCAGCACGCTTCCGCCTTCAAAAAACGGAAACAGACTGTCGTCCGCCGCAGAGGAATCCCCCGCACTGAGCGCTTCCGCCGCCGCTTCAAACAGATTTCCCGCTTGTTCGCCCGCCTCCGGCCGCGCCTTCTTCAAAAAGGTATGAAGCGCGCTCTGCAGCTTGGCTCCGGCGTCCCTGCACTGTTTCTTATCAGGACACAGCTCCCGCGCAGGCAGCAATTCCAGCCGCTCCAGCCGGCTGACACTTCTTTGCGTAACGGCGTCCAGCAGGCGGATCGAATCGATCTCATCATCAAAAAATTCCACGCGCACAGGGTTTTCAAAGCCTACGGGGAAGATATCCACGATTCCGCCGCGCACGGCATATTGCCCCTGCCCCTGCACGGGTTCTTCCTGAATATATCCCATGCGAACCAGCAGCTCCGCCAAGCGAACCGGCTCCATATAGCTGCTTAGATCCAGCGTGAGCCTTGCTTGCTTAAGCGCCGCCGGCCGCGCCGTGCTCTGAAGCAAGGCCTCCACGTCCGCGCAGACAACGGTTTCCCCGTCAAGCAATCTGCACAGCGCCGCCACACGCTGGTAATCCGTTTCCCGCGAACGCATCTGCGCCCCCAGCAGCGTCTGCCGTGCAGGCAGCACCACTGCCTCTCTTCCCAAATAAACCGCCAAATCGTTTGCAGCCGCTTCGGCACGTTCAGGGCCGTACGTTACATAGAGTACCGGACGGGACGATGCCAACGCGGCGGCCATATGCGGCTTTTGGCTGTCCGAAACGCCAAAAACCGAGCAGGGCGTTACCCCCTCCCGGATCGCGTTTGCCAGCCGTTTAAATTCAGCATCCGCCCGAAGCGGCGCAGTAAACAGATCAGCCATATAAAAAATTGTCTCCTTTCTTTACGCGCAAAGCTCTGCGTGCCAAGCTCCTCCACGATCGAACGCATACCGTTATGCGTGCCGGCGGAACCGTTCGCCCGCACCCGCAGACTTCCCACAGAGAGATCGATGTCATCATAAATCACGATGAACGCCTCCGGCGGCAGCTTGTAAAAGTGTGCAAGCTCCGCAAGGCATTTACCCGATGCATTCATAAAAGTTTCCGGCCGCACAAGCAGCACCTGCTCCGCCCCGACACGGCACTGCGAAACCTGCCCTTGAAAGCGGCTTTTCCATTCAGGCGCGCCAAGCAGCTCCCGCAGCCATTCCACAGCCAAATACCCCGCATTATGCCGCGTGGTTTCATATCGCGCGCCGGGGTTCCCCAGCCCTGCAATCACATACATAGCATTCTTTCCTATTCCGCCTCAAGCGCCTGCAAAAACGCCAGCAGCTCATTCCAGCTGCCGCGCCCGTCGCACCGCTCCGGCAAGTGGTTTTTATTGATCGCATAATCCGTCAAATAAAACGCGCGCATTCCCGCCTTTACGGCGGAAAGGTCGTCCGAAGCGTCGTTTCCCACCATCACGCATTCCTCCGCACACACGCCAAGCTGCTCCGCCACCTCCAGATAATACCCAACATGGGGCTTTGTATAAGCATGATGCGCATAATCCGTGATAAATTCATACAACTCCGAAGGGATCTCCGCCCAATCCACGCGCATTCTTGCAACCTGCTGCGGAAAAAACGGATTCGTGGCAACCGCCGTCTTCAGCCCTTTCTGCCTGCAAATGCGCAGCGCCTCCGCCGCACGGGGCTCCACGCTGCAAAGCGCCTTAAATTTCGGGTATTCCCTGTTATAATAAGCATCCAGCTCACGCTCAAATTCATCGGCATTAAGGCTTGTATAACGCGCAAAAGGCGCAAAAAACACATCCTTATTGAGCCTTCCCGGATGCAGCGCCGCCGTTGCGGCGGTTGCCTGCATAATCAGCCCAAGCGCTCCCGGAATGTTCATATGCTTCTCCATATAAAAAGCAATATCCGGAATGTATGCCGCACCGAAAGCATCGGTATCCGTCGGGAGCAGCGTGCCGTCAAGATCAAATAATACCGCCTTTACGCTCACTTTGTTTCCTCGCTTTGCCATTTCTCTCTGAGACGATCCGCCCAGCCCGACTTCTCCTCCTGCCGTGCGCGGGCAATGCACAGCGCGCCGCCCTCAACGGATTTGGTTACGGTGGAGCCGGCCGCGATATATGCGCCGGAGGAAAGCGTAACCGGCGCAACAATGTTGGAATTCGAGCCCACAAACACACGGTCGCCTACGCTCGTGCGGAACTTATGCTTGCCGTCGTAATTAACAAACACCACTCCGCAGCCGATATTGCAGCCCTCTCCGATCTCCGCATCGCCCACATAGGAAAGATGGCTGACCTTGCTTCCGTTTCCGATCACAGCATTTTTAATCTCCACAAAATCCCCGATGCGCGCGCCTTCTCCGATTTTGGCCTTCGGGCGCAGATAGGCGTTCGGCCCCACCGTGGTACGGCTGCCCACCGAACAGGAAAGCAGCGTGGAAGAAGAAACCGTTACACCGTCTCCGAGCACAGCGTTTTCCAAACGGTTCCCGCTGTGAAGCATGCAATTTTTCCCAATGCGCGTGCCGGATGCAAGATAATTATTCGGGTAGATCACCGTATCGCTGCCGATCTCTACCCCCGCCTCTATGTAGATTGTATCCGGATCAACCAGCGTTACGCCTTCGCGCATGTGCATTTCATTGATTCGCCGCTGCATCAGCTTCTGCGCATGCGCGAGCTGAACGCGGTCGTTGATCCCCATTGCCTCCGTCTCGTCATCCATGCAGAAGGCGTCCACGCGCTTTCCCTCCTGCTTGAGAATTTCCAGCGTGTCCGTCAAATAATATTCACCCTGTGCATTGTTGGGGCGAAGCTGTGTCAGCGCCCGCCGCAGTTCGGAAAGCTCAAAGCAATATACGGAGGTATTCACCTCTTTGATTTTCTTCTGTTCCTCTGTAGCGTCTTTTTGTTCCACAATGGCGCGCACCGTTCCGTCAATATCGCGCACAATGCGCCCGTAACCCGCTGGGTTCGCCACGCTTGCGCTCAACACACAGGCGCTCAGCCCATCCGCTTCCGCCTTTTCCATCAGCGCGCGGAGTGTTTTCCCGCTGATAAGCGGCATATCGCCCGCGCAGATTACGCAGTAGCCATGCTCGTTTTCCAGCGCAGGCATGGCCATCATTGCCGCATGCCCCGTGCCGAGCCGCTGCTCCTGCACAGCAAATTCGCACTTTCCTTCAAGTCGCGCCATAACCGCCTCCTTGCCGTTGCCGACAACCGTTACCGTGCGTTCTATTCCCGCATCCGCACAGGCCGCCAGCACATGCTCAACCAGCGCCCGCCCGCACACCTCATGCAGCACCTTCGGCAGCTCCGATTTCATCCGTGTTCCCTGACCGGCAGCCAAAATCACCGCACAATTTTTCATGTTTCTTCATTCCTTTCACGCCGCTGCATAAAACAGCGATTTTCTCTCTTTTATCCTATTCAGAAATATGTATACTGTTTATATTATAACCGCAAGCGGCCTTCCGCGCAAGAGCAAAAGCTTACGAGAGAAAAATCCCTCCGTCCACAAAAAATCGGCGCGCATTTGCTGCACGCCGATTTGCCTGTTGTTATTCCGAAGTTTTTAACCGCCTCCACAACTCCTCCTGCAAACTGGTATAGGCTTCAAATGCCTGTTCCTCCATAATACAGTCATAGTCTGCCATGTCCCGAAAGGCAACCCGCTCTCCCTGCTCCGGAGCATAATTTTGAATCTTCCAGTCTATCCGAAACTGCGACGAATTCGGCTCGGTAAGAAGAAAGGTTCGTTTCTCCTGCTCGCTGTACCGATATCCTTCCGGCTTCCGGTATAGCTTCAGGCACACTAAATACTGCCGCCCGCTCCGCATGGGGATATTCACGGAATCCAACCCCACATGCTTGCTTATAATTACATGATGCGCTATGGAACGTTCATACAATTCTTCGTTGCTCAGGTTCGTATCAAGAAAAAAGACCATCGTCGGCTCATAGATCCAAATCTCCTCGCCTGCCTGGATATTCTCATATGGCTTGAAAACATGCCGCACGGTAAAACGCGAAAGCATTTCACTTTTTGTTCTTCTCCGTTCTCCCGACGCCTCCACGATAAACACCGCGTCGGAATCGTTTAAAAGCTCCGCTGCATCGGCAAACTTCACTTCATTCCGCCCATAGCCCACATAATAATCCGCCAGCAGCTCGTCGCTGAGAATCGGAGTCTCCTTCAGCAGGCATCGGTAAATAACCGCAAACGCAATGCCGGTAACAAAAAACACCGCGGCTAAAACAAGGCAAACCACCTTTTTCCCCATTACCATTCCTCCTTAGAAACTTCCGCACAGCGGCCGTCCCGAACGTGATACACCTTATCGCACAGGTCTTTCACGTCCTCTTTCTGATGTGTGGCGATCAAACAGGTCGCCCCGCGCTGCTTCTGCTGCTTCAAAACCGCTCGGAAGCTTTCCACCGCGTCGTCATCCAGCTCGTTCGTCGGCTCGTCCAGAATCAACAGCTCCGGTTTTTCCATAATTGCCTGCGCAAGCGCAAGCTTCTGCCGCATTCCCATGGAAAACGCTTTATATTTTCTTTTATCGTCCGGTTCCAGTCCTACCGCCTCAAGCGCCTCGTCAATTTCCTTATCGCCGATTACACCGCGTATATCCGCAATAAGCCGAAGGTTCTCCCTCGCCGTAAGATGCTTCCATAAGCCGATATTTTCAATTACAATCCCCATACTTTCAGGAAACGCACGCTCTTTTGTCAGGTTCTTGCCGAACACCTCCACATAACCCTCGTCCGGCGCAATCAAGCCTGAAACGGCTCGAAGAAGCATCGTCTTTCCCGATCCGTTTCTGCCGAAAAATCCGTGCACCAAACCCTTTTCCAGCTCCAGATTCACATGATCCAGCACAGTTTTTCCTTTCAGCGTTTTGACAATGTCCTTCACAA
This sequence comes from Clostridiales bacterium, assembly GCA_018376855.1. GTDB lineage: Bacteria > Bacillota > Clostridia > Christensenellales > QALW01 > JAHAAN01. The sequence continues at coordinate 44,327 of JAHAAN010000014.1, forward strand.
TAATTTTATTCTTCATAAAACACCTCTCAAGAAAAGAAATCCTTCTTCCGTATCATTCTCACACCCATAAAACAGACCGCAGCGATTAAAACCAGCTGGTATGCCAACGAAAACACCGCCGTAAAGAAATCCGCTCCGCCCAAAAACAGCTCCGGCATTTTTTCCGCCAACGTTCCTGTATGCAATACCAAAAGCCCCTGCGCAAAAGGAAGCAGCGCCAGCGCCGTCTTTGCGCCTGCACGTAGCAGCAAACCCGCCGCAAACTGCCCGAAAACAAAGGAAGCCCACAAAAGCAGCAACGGAAAAACCGGCTTAAACCGAACGCACAGCACGTTCATCAGCAGAATCAGCGTTGTCTGCCCAAGCGTTCCCGTAACCAACAGGCAAAGAAGCGTCTGCACAAACAGCCCGAAGCTCTGCACGGGAATTCCGTGCACTGCTCCCGCCGCAGCCGCGGCAAGAATCGCTCCCACTCCGAAAAGAACGGAACCTCCCACCACCGAAGCCAGCTTTTGCAGCATCCATGTCCTTCTGCTGTAAGAACGGGTAAACAAAAACACCGCAGACTGTTCCATATCCTCCTGCACGGCAGAGCCAAACAGCATCAGCTGAAGCAGCATCGGCAGCGCCAAAACAAGCATTTGGTGAATCTCCGGCCCCTCCGGAGACATCACGCCGCCGAAGACGCATACCAACAGCTGTTCAACGCATGCAGGGCGATCCTGAACATTGCACAGCGCCAGCAGCACGCCGACTGCCAAGCCCCACAGCGCCTTACCGTAAAGCCCCCCGTTCCGCCGCGCCATGCCCTGAAATGCACCCGCGCCTCAACGGAACCCCAAAATATGCGCACCCAAACAGCAACGCCCCCTTTCCCAGTGAAATCAACGCCTGCAAAAGGCTCTCCGCCGCACCGCCTGCCGTAAAAATCCGAAGCATAGGCAAGTAAAACAGTGAAACATTTCCGTCGCTTAAGTAGGCAGCCAACGCCCAATCCACGCTTAACAGCGCATATGCAGTTAAAAAACCGCGAAAGCTTTTTTCGCTCACCGCGCTTGCAAAGCAGGAGATCACGCCGCATATCCAGAAGCTCAACGCCGCGTTTATGCCGCACAGGAGCATCTGCAAAACGCCCGCTCCTGCTTTGCCGAGAAAAAGAAAAACCAAAAACACATAAGGAGCCGAAAAAATCAAACTCTCTGCCGCAAGATTTGCCATACGCTTCAAAAAAGCTTTTCTGTCGCTGCCGAAACGAACACAGCAGCAAATTCTCATAAAAAAGGAATCATGCCTTCCTATGTAGATTAAATAGCACGGCATCAGAATAAAATGAACGTATTCCGGATACAAAAAGCCCTCGACGCCCCCAAGCGCTGTAACAGCCGCCGCATAAAGCGCATAAGCCCCAATAATGCCGATAAACTCGCCGAGCGTTACCGCCTGATAATAAAGCCGAAAACGTTTCATGGCCGCTCTCCTTTTTCAAAATAAAGAAACGCCGTTACAGAATATCCCGCTGCTTCTTCCCCGTTTTAATCCAAATCAGAACCGCACTTATGCACAAAGGCAATGCAAGACCAGCAAAAGGAATTATTAGGTTAACGTTATTAAAAACAGGCGCTACCAAAAAATAATTGGGAATAATCAGCCAATCTAATTTTAAAAATGAAAACGCAAACACCAAAGCAATATACACAACCGCGGGAAGCAGCAGGTTCACCACCGTATTCTTGCAAAAATGCAGCGAAACAGCGTAAGTAAACAGCGCCAAGCCCATGCCCCAAAGCCCAAACAACCCGATATGCGCAAGCATATTTAACGCAGGACGGTTCATTTGCAGCTGCGGAAAAAGCGCGCTGTCAAGCATGCTCCACAGATTTTTATCATATACATTGTCTGACGAAGTTAACTTCTGCGCCGGCAGCGCAATCACACAAAAAAGATAGTTCAGCAGAAGCGGCAGCACAAATACCAAAAAACCGCTCAACGCCACCGCGGCCGCCTTGCCCCAATAATACCGCGCATGCCCGCCCTTCGCAATCAGCAGCACGTTGGTTCGGCTCTTCTTTTCTTCCACATAGGAGAGCGCAGCCGGAACGGCAGCCAGCAGCGGAAACAAAAAGATCAACGCGATCTGCCCGACCATGGACAAATACAGCATGCTGCCCATTTCCGGCGAATCGGCCAGCTCAAGATAAATTCCCTTTGCTTCCGGAACAATGTCGTATGTAGGATGCTTGTAACCCCTCGTAAACGTTGCGCCCTGGACCTCTGCAAAAGCCGCCAGCGCCAGCAGGCAGCATACCGCCAGCACGCCCCATACCTCCCAGCGGGAAAAAATCTTTTTCATCTCGTGCCTAAACATCTTCATGATTTGGCGTTCTCCTTTAGCTTTCATAAAAATAAGGCGGAATAATGATTAAATTTATAATCTGTCGAATTTGCAAAAGCCGTTACCGAAGCGGCAAATGCAATAAACACAATGGCAAAACCCATCATCTTTTTAAATTTCTTCATTACATTCTTCTTTCCTACGCGCCATCATTATTTCGACATTTTTCCTGATTATACCATACTTTCCATCTTGTTTCAAGAATGCATTTTATAAATTTAAAAAATTATTTGTTCAACTATTGGAAATCGTTATATCACACTTCTCTCTATTTCAAGCTACCTTTAAAAAACCGGCCTGCAAAACATGAAAAAATCTGTTCAATGACGGCAATATGTGGTATAATAACAAAATCAATCATATAACATTTGAAGGGACGGAAATCCGATGGCGGAAAACGAAGAAATCAGGCTGAATTTTATTGAGGAAAAAATTGATGCGGATGTAAAAGCGCATGCGGAAGACACAAACTACACCGTTTGCACGCGCTTTCCTCCGGAACCGAACGGCTATCTGCATATCGGGCATGTAAAAGCCATTTCTATCGATTTCGGCATGAAGGAGCGCTACGGCGGCCGCTGCAACCTGCGCATGGATGACACCAACCCTGCCAAAGAGGATATGCATTATGTCGAAGCGATCCAGAAGGACGTCCGCTGGCTGGGTTTCGAGTGGGATAACCTTACTTTCGGCTCGGACTATTACGACCAAACCTATGAATACGCCGTGGAATTAATTAAAAAAGGCCTTGCATATGTTTGCTTTTTAACACCCGATGAGATCCGCGAATATCGCGGCACGCTCACAGAGCCGGGCAAGAACAGCCCCTACCGCGAAACCCCCGTTGAAGAAAATCTCCGCCTGTTTGAAAAAATGAAGAACGGGGAATTTGCCGACGGCGAATGCGTGCTTCGCGCCAAGATCGACATGCAGTCCCCCAATATCAACATGCGAGATCCGATCATCTATCGCATCGCCCACACCTCGCACTACCGCACCGGCGACAAATGGTGTATCTACCCGATGTATGACTTCGCCCACCCGATTCAGGACGCGCTGGAGGGCGTAACGCATTCGCTGTGCTCGCTGGAGTTTGAAGATCACCGCCCGCTTTACAACTGGGTGGTGGAGCATATCTCCGTGCCCAACAAGCCGCAGCAGATCGAATTTGCACGCATGAACATTACGCGCACGATCATGTCCAAGCGCTATTTAAAAAAGCTGGTGGACAATGCCTCCGTTTCCGGCTGGGACGACCCGCGTATGCCTACGATCGCCGGCCTGCGCCGCCGGGGCTACACGCCCGCAGCGCTGCGGGATTTCTGTTCACGCATCGGCGTGGCAAAGGTGTTTTCCACCATTGACGCTTCTCTTTTGGAGCACTGTGTGCGCGAAGATTTAAACAACGTCGCACTGCGCCGCATGGGTGTTATTGACCCCGTAAAGCTTGTGCTGACCAATTACCCCGAAGATCAAACCGAGCTGCTGACGCTTGAAAACCACAATGCTGATGAAACAATGGGCACGCGGCAGGTTTCCTTCTCGCGCGAGCTGTATATTGAACGCGAGGATTTCATGCTCGATCCGCCCAGCAAATTCTTCCGCCTTGCGCCCGGCCGCGAGGTTCGCTTAAAGGGCGCTTATATCATCAAATGTGAAAATGTTTTGCTGAACGACGACGGCAGCATCCGCTGCATCGAATGCACTTATGACCCCGAAACGCGCAGCGGCATGCCGGGTGCGGATCGCAAGGTGAAAGGCACCCTGCACTGGGTAAATGCCCGCGATTGCAGCCCCGCCGAATACCGCCTGTACGATTACCTGCTGGACGACCGCGAAGGGCAGGAGCTTGATTTCACCGAACGCATGAACCCCGATTCTCTGGTGATCAAACGCGGCTTCTGTGAACGCGCGCTCGCGCATGAGGAAATCGGCACCACCTACCAGCTGGTACGCATGGGTTATTTCCGCAAGGATGAAGACTCCACTGCCGAGCTGCCCGTATTTAACCGTGTAGTAGGCCTAAAGGACACTTGGGCCAAATTAAATAAATAATAAGGAGCACACGACTATGTACATCAAAACAGGAATTCAGCTTTATACCTGCCGCAATGAATTCTTTGCCGATAAAAAAGCCACATTTGAGCGTCTTGCCAAAATGGGCTATGACGGCGTGGAGTTCTTTATGGGCTTTGATATGCCCGCCAAAGAGCTGAAAGGGTTGCTGGACGATTACGGTCTTCAACCCTGCGGATGGCACACCGGCCTGCATCTGCTTGAAAATGAGCTGATCTATTCCACAATGGAATATCACGCGGCGATTGGAAACCGTTATATCGGCGTAACGCTTCCCCGCGACCTTATGGACACTGCGGAAAAATGCACACAGCTGAACGAACGCTTTGCAAAAATCGAGCAAACGCTCTCCCAAAACGGCTTTGTGTTTGAATACCACAACCATTGGTGGGAATTTGAACCCATCGAAACCGGCGAGCTGCCCTATGATTTGATTTTCGGCACAAATCCCAAGATTTGCACACAGCTGGACGTTGGAAACGCTCTCAAAGGAAACGCAAAAGCCTTTGATTATTTGCGCAAGTATCCGGATCGCTCACCTTGCGTGCATATGAAGCCCTACAGCGCGGCGGACGGCTTTAACTGCGACATCGGCAAAGACGACGTTGATTGGAAACCGATCGTTGACCACTGCTACGCGCACGGAACCAAGTGGTTTATCTTCGAGCACGAGCAGGCGGATATCGCTATGCAGCGTGCAGAAAGCTGCCTTGCCGGTTTAAAGGCATTTATGAAATAAACATAAAAACGCAAAGAGCATTCCTTTCAAAGCAAGGAATGCTCTTTTTATCCCCCAAACTGCTTAATACGAAAAAACTGATGATGGCAAAAGTCCGCTTTAGTTCTTGCGAAATCTATCGTATGCGCGAATAATCTGTGTTTTATTTGCGAAGAGTGGGATATTTCCCGTTTGTCAGCTCCCAAACATTTTCAAAGTCAAAGCCAACGAAGGTTTCCTGCTTCGCCATATCTTCAGCAGAGGTTACAACATTATGAGGATTATCAATCAAGCAATCTTCGTCATACGCATCAAGATAAGGAACAAGCGTAGAACTGTACCATGTTTCAGTTCCCCGACGGTGTACTTCCTTGATTGTCGTATATGCCTCTCCATCCCATGGCATGCACTCTTCCCAATTATCGCAACCGCGCAGAGCCACAACGCCATGATACAGCGCCCATTGCTCCTCCTCTTCAATGCCTTGAATATCAAACGCGCCAACATTGACAGCATTATTTACAAAAATGTGTTTGCAGTCTGTCATCGTTGTAATGCCGCCCATAAACGGAACTGTTTGAACATCGCCATACTTTGCTTTTGCCACAAAATTGCCTTCGTTCAGGCAGTCATTGATTTCAGTCCTTCCCGTCAGCTCGTCAGATAAAATATTAGCGCCAACGCCGCAGATACCACCGGTATAACAATTATAATAATTCCAATTTCCGATTGACATCCCGGTCATATCGAAGTCAATGCTGTTGGTGCAACGCTCAATCGTGCTGTTACCGGCCATCGCACAAATGCCGCCGACCACACTGCCGCCAGGCCCCACATCCTTAGAGGATTCAGGATTTACAATCTTCACGAGACCGTCTACCTTTAAATCACAAATGGTTGCGTTAAGAATACTGTTAAACAGGCCGGTATCGTTTTCAAACCAGTGCCTTGTCATGGCAATTCCGGATATCGTATGTCCATCTCCGTCAAAGGTTCCCATGAAAGCATGCGTTCTATCCCCGATCGGCGTCCACTCCTTATCTCCCAAAGAAATGTTTTCCGTTAGGGTAATCGTTTTGCCCTCAAAGGTCGTACCCCCATTTACTAACTCAGCCAAGCCGGCCAGCTGTTCGGGTTTATTCAATTTAAAGACCGTCTGCTCTGCATCGAACCATGCGCTATCAACAGTTTCTCCGTCCCACGGATCGCCGTAGATCGCATTCTCATCGTAATTCTCGTCAAAACTGTCGCTCTCATAAGGAGTCTGCGTTGCCACAAGGTTCAGAGAAAGCTCGGTTTTCAGCTCCACATCCTTGCGGTTGTATACCAAGCCGTCCTTCTCGTTCCCAACTTCCTCAGGGAAATATACGATCATCGCAAGATACACTGTTTCATCCTTTGCGGTCATGCGGTCTTCTTTCACATAAGTAAGAACGCTTTCTGCGCCCGCTGCTTTGACCTTCTCAAGCGCTTTAGCTCTGTCATATGTGCCTACTTCGGCCTTGTCGATCTCAACTACGGCGGTTTCCAAAACCTTGGACAGCGCCGCGCCGTCAGCTCCTACAACCGTGTCTTTTGCATCAACGGACAGTTTGTACTTCAGCGCCAAGCTTCCGGCATTCTTTATCTCCAAATAGGCAACGGCTACCGCGCCCGGCTCCCAAAGAATCGCCGTTCCCTCTTGCGTTACGAACAGATTCTCCGTATCCGCTTTAACTTCCGCAAACGAAGTCATGCTGGCGTTTTGGTAATTCAGCTCAATATCCAAATTTCCCGCAACGATCTTGTTCTTTCCGCTCGTTACGGAGTCAGTGAACCACGCGAACGTGGAGCCGACGAACATCGCCATGCACACCAGCATCGAAAGGACGCTCATAAGCAAGGCTTTCTTTGTGTGTTTGCTTTTCGTCATTGTGTTTTACCTCCTTTAATATTTTTTGCAATGACAATATGTAATCGGAATCTTCCCGATAACACCCTAATTCAGCCACTTTTTTATGCGGCGCAAAAAAGCGCATCCCACCCGTTCAACACGGGCGGAATGCGCCTTTTATCTTTTGCTTATTTAATTTTTTATATGCCAAAAAGGCAGAGCTTACCTCTGTCTGTCTGTCTGTCTGTCTGTCTGTCTGTCTGTCTGTCTGTCTGCTAACATTATATTGCAGTTCTCCATAAAGCTCAAGCCCTTTTCATGTTTTTGCCATATATTTATCTGCATATAATATTATATTATATAACCCACATTTTTACAAGATGTTTTTGCAAATTTATCTTGCGGCTTTTTATGCCGTTTTTAGGCGCTGCCTTCATTTTCTGTTTTACCCGACAGTCCTCCTGCATGAACCGCCGTTAAAAATCTTCTTCAAATCGCAATCAGATAAAAAATAAGCCAAAGAAAACATTTTCTCCGGCTTACTTTTCATCGGCAATTCTTTTAGATTTTATACCGCTCTTTTTATTATTCCGCCTTATCTGTTTTTTTCTTTTTGTTAGCCAAAACTACGGCGACAACAACTACTGCGACCACCGCTACCGCCGCAATCACAATGTACAAAACCGTATTATTGGAAGGTGCCGGAGCATCCGTACCGGCGCTTGGCGCCGCAGAAGCAGCAGCTGAAGCATCTGCCGTAGGCTGCTCGGAAGCATCGGGCTGTTCGGGAGCAGAGGTAGCTGATGACATATCTGTGGGAATCAGATCCGCATTCTTTGCCTCGACCTCGCTTCCATAGAAGAAGAGGTTATCAAACAGAAGCTCCGAACCTTCCTTACTGAGCCATCCGAAACCGGTAAGCTTTGTTAATACATCCGCTTCAACAAACATCTGAGAATCAAAATTCTTTTGCAAATTCTCAAGCGGAACGCATACCCAGCCCTCAAAATCCTCCGGAATCTCAAAGTAAGAATGCACGATTGTTCCGGGAGCATATGGATGTTCCTGTTCCGGAGCTGTAACGATGGTCTTCGCTCCGTCTTTGCTGATCAGCGCATAACTCTTGTTGGAACCGATGGTATATGCGCCATTGTTCAAATTTCCATCTTTCGCAACGCATAGCTCAAAGCTAAACTCAGCATCAAACCCACTGTCATTTTTCACATAGAAGCCAAAGCCCTCCGCGTTTGCCGGCGCCTGCTGCAAGTTGGTATCCACAAGGCCTACCCACACCTGCTGCAAAGCCATCAACCCGAAATATATGCCGCCTTCCCATAATTCGGCATAATCCAAAAGCAGATCTTCTTTTTCGATCTCGGTATTTTGCATTCCGATATACCCGCTGACAATCCCCTCATCATTGTCAAATGTTTCAACCACAGCGATCTTCATGCCGCCGTCATCCCACGGCGTACTTACTTCCTCATCTGCCGTTACCCCGATCCCCATGCAAAGCACCAAAACCGCGGCAGCTATGAATGCTACAATTTTTTTCATATGATCCTCCCAAGTATATATTTATCTTTATTATAGCATACGCTTTTTGCAAAATCAATATTGCTTTATAACGCAAGAGAGTTTTCAAATCATTTTCAGTTTACCGGTTCAAAAGCAGCAAACTGAATAAAGCTTTTCAACAATTCATTCGTTTGCTGTTTAATACAGCTTTGCATAATAACTCCGTATCAAAAAAGACTTTTGGCCGATTCAGTGCAGCCAAAAGTCCTTTCGTTCATTTTCAAACGACTCACAACATGCCTATCTTATTAAACCGGCCAATTCTGATGTTCGTTCTATTTCATTATTTTCTCTTTTTTACCACCGTCAGAGCGCCGCAGCTGACAAGTGCAGCAGCCGCAAATGCGATTGTAGTAACATCAGCCGTTGCCGCAGGGCCATCCATTACCAAATCAGCATCCTTCTCGGTAACCTTACTTCCATAGAAGAAAAGATTATCAAACGTCAAATTTGCTTTTCCGTTAGAGTTCATCCAGCCAAAGCCTGTAAGCTTAGACGCCGCATCATCCCCAACAAAAGTCTCTGCTGCGTAATTCTTCTGCAAATTAGCTACAGGAATGCACACCCAGCCTTCAAAGCCAGCGGGAATCACAAAATTAGAATGAACTACCAAGTCAGCATTATAAGGATGCTTCTGTTCGAGCGCCGTAACAACCGTCTTTTTGCCATCCTTGCTAATCAATGCGTAATCCTTATTGGAACCGATGGTATAAGCGCCATTATTCATGTTTCCGTCTTCCGCAGTAACCAATTCCATTGTGAAAGCTACTTCCTCATCGTTGCCGTTTTTCACATAGAATCCAAAGCCATCTGCATCCACCGCAGCATTCTTCAAGTTGCTGTCAAGAATACCAACCCATACTTGAGCCAACGCCGCATCACCAAACACAGCAGAACCTTTGGTGAAATCAACATAATTGGCTAAGTCATCCTTTGTAACCGCCGTGTTGCCTGCACCGATAAAGCCGCCGGTAATTCCGTCGCTGTTCTTGAACGGCTCGCAAACCGAAATCTTCAGATTGCTGTCGTCCCAAGGGGTTGCCACATCCGCGGCAAAAGCAGTGATGCCCATGCAAAGCACCAACGCAATAACCGCTGTTAAAGCAAATACTTTTTTCACGTAAAACTCCTCCATAACAATATTTTACTTTATTATAGAACACCGATTATGTAAAGTCAAGAATCATTTTTTGTTTTTTTCAAAGGAATTTTATAAATAGCGAACATTCTTATTCATCTAACCTCTTTATGTGCTGCTAAAATAAAAAAACGAAGCATTGTTTAATGCTTCGTTTTTTTAATCTTTAAAATTACTTCTTCTTTCTGACAACCGTCAACGCGCCGCAGCTGAGAACCGCAGCAGCCGCAAAAGCAATGGTGGTAACATCTGCCGTCGCAGCCGGACCTTCAGAAGGCGCTTCAGCAGAATCCGTAGCTACCATTTCTCCCAAAACATAAGAACTGCCCTGACCATTACGAATATCAAGCTCTACGCTCTCCAACTTAGAAGCGTCATAAGCAGGACGGTTCCATCCCGAAGGCGGAGCTATCGTTAAAGCCTCCACGCTCAAAACCACATAACCCTTAAAGTTCGCCGGAATGGTTACAGCGCTGTCGGTCCCATAACCGCCGCCGTCTGCTGTAGCAACTGCAGGCTTGCTTCCGTCAGTTCCGATTAACACCGCTTTGCTGCAATCAAAAGCAACTGCGCCTCCATCGCTGTCATTAAAAGCAATGCGAAGCGACACTGCAGCTGAACCGCTTTCAACATAAACCCTTACATACTTAGAGCTGTTAACATTTTTAACCGCATTCAAAACAGCCTCATCCTTAAGATAAAAGCTCTGAACACTGGCGCCATCCCCGCACTCTATCTTAACACCCGCACCGGTTTTGGACAAATTCGGCGCTGCAATACCATAACCAGCCAAACCGGTATTATAATTCATAAATGCATCAATATCTGCCGCGTCAAACTTGGTAATGACCGCATCTGCCGCAAACGCCGCCATGCCCATCATGGCAACCATGCAGATCACCAAAACTGCAACAATAAACTTTTTCATGATTTCCCCTCCGATATATTTTGATAAACACATTATAGGCTTTGCAATATTCAAAGTCAATACCTTTTTTTCATTTTTTCGCGCTGATTTTGAAGAATTGTTTAACACCGCAGCATATTGACGCATAACATGCAATAATTATGAGCCAACCATAACTCCAAGCTCTTTCCAGCATAAAAAAACAGGCGCACCGAATCTAATACCAAAATACCGGACAGGCTAAAAAGCTTTCTGCAATATATTCTCGCATTCGCGCCGACCGCACACAGCATTGCTTCTGTTTCCTCCCTGATTTATTGTACCATAACGGAGCCCGAAAATATCACCTTATTTTCCATTGCTCCCCAAAACATCATAAGGGGAAAGCACGCCCAGCAGCGAAGAATCTGGAAGTGCATTGTCCGTAATCAACAGCAGCTTCAGCTTGCGGCTGCGGCTGTACGCCTGATCGAACACAGCACGCGCTTCCCGCAGCAGCATATCCGGCGCGGCAAAACGGAAATCCTGCCCCATATGGCGGTCAAGCGGCAGATATTGCGCAAGATCCTGCATCAATGTATCTTTATTCACGCAATAGCCGTCTATCGCAGCTTGAAAAACCGTTCCCACACTGAACACGCTATCCACACGCCCGCGTTCAAGAATCGGCACATGGCTGATATGATTCTGCTGCATCTTTTCCATAAGCGGCAGCACAGGAGTCTCGCGGGAAGCGGTAATAAGCCTGCTCAGCGGCGTCATATGCAAGCGCACGCGCGGAGGGTTTTCCACCAGCTCCAACAGCGCACGCAGACTTTCAACCACTCTTTCATTCGGATGGATTGCATATTCTCCGCCGAATTTCGGTTCATGGCTGAGAAAATTCCGCACCTCCCGAAAGCAGGCGATCTGCTCGCTGTAATCGGCAAAATCGCGATGCTTTTCCAGCCGGAACACCGAGCTTCCCCTGCCGCTGCCGACCACCGCTTCCGCGGCATTCTCCAAACGCCTGTAGAGATCCAGAAACTCATCCGTATGAAAATCACCCATAACTGCCCCGCTCCTTTCAATTATAAAGCCCGCAGGAAAGCCTCCAAGCGCCGCGCTATGCGCGCGCCCCCGTATCGTTGGAATGCAGCCCGTCAGGACAGAAACGCTCCTTCTGCACCGAAATATCGGAACAGATACCCGCCGTGCGGTAAACGTCTAAAACCGGAAGCGAATATGAACCGGCAATTTCTGTGATCGCATCCACATAGTCCAAAAGCGGACGCCCTTCGGGGCGAAATGCACTGGGTTGACTTCCGCCCTCTCTCTGCATCGGCGTCATGACCACAATCTTTGCCAGCGGATATTTTTCCGCCAGCCCCCGGAAAAGCAAGTGGCAGGCGCCGCAGAACGTCTCCGGCGCGCGACCCTCCATCGTCCCAAAAAGCGCGTTGCCGTGTCCGTAATCGTTTGTCCCTCCGAAAACAAGCACCAAATCGGCGTCGTTCTCCATCTCCTGATAGCGATCAACAAACGCCGTTCAGCAGCTTTCAAACATATCCGACCCCTGCTGCCGCGCGATTCGGGTTCCGCTGATCCCGTAATTCCGCACAGTCTCAGCCCCCACCGCGCGCCCCAAAACCGCATGATAAACATATTCCTCGCTTGAAACGCCAGAGCCCTGTGTAATGCTGTCTCCCAGCACATGAATGATCTTCCCCTGCAAATTCATAATGTACTCCTCCGACTCTCGCCTTTAAAAAGAATGCGTTTATCATATCATATAATAAACAAGAAATCAATGCGAAATTATTTTTAGCACTCAAGATGCAAGAGTGCTAAAATTCACAAATTTTATGGCATTTATTCATACTTTTGTACGCCTTCGGCGTTATACTGTAATCGTTACATGAAAAGGAGCTGATACCAATGCACATGAAAGCGCCGCGTTTGGCATCGCAGGTCAAGCGCATATAAGCAAGAAAAACACACATAATAAAATCAAATTAAAATGGGAGGAATTATCATGTTAAATAACCGTAAAAACAACGCCGTAACTTACTATAACCCGTTCCGTGAAATGGAAAAGCTTGAAAGACACTTTTTTGACGACCCGTTCTCCTTCTTTGAAAACGGCTCGCTTGCCGAATTTAAAACCGATATTACCGACGAAGGCAACGCCTATAAGCTGGAAGCCGACCTTCCGGGCTTTGACAAAAAGGACATTCATCTCGACATTGACAACGATGTCCTAACGATCAGCGCGCAGCGCCATTCCGAGCACGAAGAAAAAGATAAGCAGGGCAAATATCTGCGCTGCGAACGCTCCTACGGCTCCTACTACCGCCGCTTTAATCTTTCCGATGTAAAGGCCGACGAGATCAAAGCCAAATACGATAACGGCGTGCTGACACTGACGCTTCCGAAAAAAGAAATCGAAGCGCCGAAGGGCAGACATCTTGAAATTGAATAACAAAACAACAAAAACCCTGTGCGAGCTGCCTCGCACGGGGTTTTTGTCTTTGAGAAAAGTGCAAATACTTATTCCGAAATCTCATAAAAATTCAGTTTTTCCAAATGCAGAAGATAATCCATTCCCGCCTGCTGCGCCCACTCTTCAGCACAGTATACTGTAACGCACTGCGCGCCTATGGCGAAAGAATAATAGTAATAATCCTCTTCTGCGCACGGAGGGCGATCGGCTTGCTTTTTATAATAAACAACGCCGCTATGCTCCAACCGCTCCGCGTTCTTGCTTGCATCCTCCGGCTTCTGCTCGCTGTTATAGCTCACACACCGATACGGCTCTTTATATTTAATATCATAAAAGCCGCCGAAGCTAACGGAAATATCCGTAATTTTTTCTTCCTCTCCGGGATAGATCAGCACATACTCCATTCCAGAAATCACTTCATTTTCCTTTTGATCCACCGCTTCCCGCAGCTTCTGAACCGTTTCATAATGATAGGTTTGAACGCCGCACCACGCGTTCGGATCGGTCGGCGCCGCCGATACGTGCGCCGTTCCCGACGCCTCAGCGTCTGCCGGTCGATTACAGCCCGCAAACAGCAACATAGCCGAACAAATAATCAATAATATAGAATAGATTTTTCGCATAAAGGCCTCCCTCAATCAAACTTATTTTCGTTAAATTCACTTGCACAAACATCACACCAAATAGTCGCTAAATCATATACATCGTCCTGCTCAATTTGGGAAAAGTGATCCAACCCGCTGTTATTAATGCAATGCGAACCAGCCGTGCAATACTTCGCGGCTCCTGCGTGCTCTCCATTGTGCGTTGTTCCGAAATTATGGCTGATTTCATGCTGTATTCTGCGCACACTGCCCATAAAAGTTTCGGAGGTAACATCACTATTCGGTGAAATTTGCACTACAGAATAATTCCCATTTACTCCCGCAAGTCCACCAACGCAAGAATCAAATGTAAAAAAGCACGTTTGCATATTATAGCCACGTTCATCGTTCCTAAAATCAAGAGAGGTTATTATATCATATGTAGTATAACCACATTTGCAAACACTTATATTAGAAGAATGGTCACATGCATGCCCACAGCCAGTATTGCCGCAACTATTCTGCCCGCTAACCCAAGTACATGTATTAGCAGACAAATCCTGTGCATATATTGTACTCAATCTCGTAGGTTCTGCAATAAGATTGATATTCCATTTCCTTAAATATGGTATTTTAGCTCTATCCATCAACTGAGCTATAACCGTTTCCGATTGATTACCAAATGTATTAAAGAAACTGTTATCATATAATACTCTAATATAAACATTTTTTAAATTATTAACTGTAATAAGACATTTGGCTTCAACACCACTTTGTATAGATTTTGCTGTAATCGTTGCTGTTCCCGTTGAAATTGCAGTTACTTTTCCTGCACTAACTGTTGCTACATTTGTATTGCTCGAACTCCACATTATACCCGTAACAGTATTTTCTATCGGTCTTACACTCGCAACAAGATTATATGTATCTCCCACTCCCATTATTCTATTATATCGATTTAAAACCACTTGTGTCACCGGCACAATCACCCGAATATTACAAGTAGCAGAAATAGCGGAATTCTTAACCGCTCTTGCAGTGATCGTGGCGCTGCCCGTTTTCTTTGCCGTTACCAGTCCGCTGCTGCTGACCTCCGCTACATCCGGATCGCTGGAAGACCACGTTACCTGCTGGTCGATCGACGTCGGGTATATGCTCGCGCTGATCTGCTTTGTCTGTCCCACCGTCATATCCGCGCTTGTGGGGCTGATGAGCATTCCGTCCGCCCCATACCGCACTGCCAAATACGGCAGCTTTGCGGAATCCGCCGTGTAATTCGCAGAAGCAAAGTGGCGGTAATAATTCTCCGTTGCTCTCTCGATACGCATTTTAAACATCAGAACTCTGTAAAGGAAGAGTTATTGCATTAAGTTTTATTATTTTTACAACGAAAACTCCTCAAAGCTT
>JAHAAN010000015.1 GCA_018376855.1 Clostridiales bacterium
TGCGGCCGATCTCACGGTAAAACGCAGCCTGTTGGTGCGGATTTTCGCCGTAGCGCATTCCCTGCACCAATTCATAAGTAGGCGTAAATACCTCCCGGAAGCCTTCGACGCCCGCCTGCTTCTTTAAATAACTCGTAATCAGTGCATCATATGCGGCCGTATGCTCAAAAACGCAGTAGCACAGTCTTAATTTTGTTGCAAGGCTCACCTCTCCATTTGCACGAAGCTCCTCAAGCACGACCGTATAATCTTCAGGATGCACGATAACCGCAACATCCTGATAATTCTTTGCAGCCGCGCGAATCATCGTCGGCCCGCCGATATCAATGTTTTCGATTGCTTCCTCACGGGTTACGTCGGGCTTCAGAACCGTTTGCTTAAAGGGATACAGGTTGACCGCCACAATGTCTATCGTATTGATCCCCAAGGACTCCAAGGTACGCATATGCTCCGGATTAGAACGCATAGCCAAAATACCCGCGTGAACAAACGGATGCAGCGTTTTTACTCTTCCGTCCAGGCATTCCGGAAAGCCTGTGAGCGAATCAATCGAAATCACCTTTACACCGGCATTTTCCAACGCTTTATGCGTGCCGCCCGTGGAAATGATCTCATAGCCCAGCTCCTCAAGCCCTTTGGCAAATTCCACTACTCCTGTTTTATCCGATACACTGATTAACGCTCTCTTTTTCATGCTTCTCTTCCTCTCTATAAGTGATCCGCTTTTATAAAATTCTCACCCTTCTGCCCTCTACGGACAAACGCTCTTCACAAAGCAAACGAACCGCGCGCACGATCATCAGATGCTCCTGCACAAGAATCCTCGCTGCAAGGGTGTCTGCCGTATCGTCCTGCTCCACCGGAACAGCTTGCTGCAAAATAATCGCGCCTGTGTCGGTGCCTTCATCGACAAAATGAACCGTACAGCCCGATATCTTCGCGCCGTAATCCAGCACTGCCTGATGCACATGATGCCCATAATATCCCTTTCCGCAAAAGGAAGGAATCAAGGACGGATGAATATTTACAATTCGGTTTCTATACTCTGCAATCATTTTAGGCGACACAATCGAAAGATATCCGGCAAGAATGCAATAATCGATCCTCTGTTCTTTTAACAGCGACAAGATTTTTTCATCCTGCATTTCCCGAGACATGCCCTTATCCAGCACATAGGTTTCAATGGCGCTGTTCTGCGCCCGCACAAGCGCATAAGCATCCGCCCTGCTGGATATCACAAGACAGATTTCCCCGCAGATCTCACCGCGGGCAATCGCGTCCATAATCGCCTGCATATTTGAGCCGCCGCCGGAAACAAATACCGCAAGCCGTTTTACTCGCATAAGGCCACGCCCTCCTCGCCGGCGGCTACGTTACCGATAATATAGGCCTTTTCACCGCACTCCTGCGCTAAACGCACGATCCCGTCCGCGTCGGCAGAATCAACGGCAAGCACCATACCGATACCCATATTGAAGGTATTATACATTTCTCTTCTTTCCAAAGCGCTCAAACGCCCCAGCACGTTAAAAATCGGAAGCACTTCCCAGCTCCCCAAGCGAATATTCGCTTGCAGACCCTGCGGAAGCATGCGGGGAATATTTTCAATAAAACCGCCGCCGGTAATATGAGCCATGCCTTTGATCGTATATTTCTCAAACAGCGCAAGCGCGGTTTTTACATAGATACGGGTAGGCGTAAGAACATTCTCTCCGATACTGCAGGAAAGCTCGCTTGAAAAACGGCGCAGCTCTGTGCCGTCCACACCGAGCAAGCGGCGCACAAGAGAAAATCCGTTGCTGTGAATGCCGCTGCTTGCAAGGCCGATAAGCGCATCGCCCGCTTTGATCCCGCTGCCGTTAATAATATTTTTCCGCTGCACAACGCCTACCGAGAAGCCCGCAATATCATAATCGTCTTCCTGATAAAAACCGGGCATTTCCGCAGTTTCGCCGCCCACAAGCGCACAGCCTGAAAGCACGCAGCCATCCGCAACGCCTTTAACGATCTGCGCAATTTTTGCCGGATCAATATGCCCCGTGGCAATATAATCCAAAAACAGCATCGGCTTTGCGCCCTGACAGATAATATCGTTTACGCACATCGCCACAGCATCAATGCCGATAGTATCGTGCTTGTCCATCACGATCGCGTATTTCAGCTTTGTACCCACGCCGTCGGTTCCCGCAACAAGCACAGGGTCATCGCAATCGGCCTTATCCATTGCATAAAAGCCGCCAAAGCTGCCAAGCCCGCCCAGTACATTTGATGTCATGGTTTTCTTTACATGCTCTTTCATAAGCGCTACAGCCTGATAACCGCGCTCCACATCTACGCCTGCATCTTTATAACTGATCGCCATCTTTCTCTCCGTTCCGCTGCCGCAAAGCAGCACAAAATAATATGTAAAAAATATTTACTCGTTTAAAAGCTTATCCAGCTTGTCCTGCGCGATAGCAATATCATCCTGCATTTTCTGTTTATGCGCTTTCAGCAGTTCCCTCAAAGCTGCATCGTTTATTGCAAGCATCTGAATTGCAAGCAGGGCTGCATTTTCACTTACGTTAATCGCCACCGTTGCCACCGGAACGCCCGACGGCATCTGAACGATAGAAAGCAAGGAATCCATTCCATCCATAGTAGAAGATTTGATCGGAAGCCCGATAACGGGAAGCGTAGTAAAGGCCGCCAGCACGCCGCCTAAATGCGCCGCCTTCCCCGCCGCCGCAATAATAACGGAGATCCCTTCTTCCTCGGCATGCGAAGCAAATTCTGCCGCAAGCTCCGGCGTGCGGTGCGCACTGATTACTTTTACAACCGGCTCAACATTGAACTTTTTAAATGTATCCACCGTTTTCTTTACCACATCAAAATCGCTGATGCTTCCCATAACTACCGCTACTTTATTCATGCCTTTTCCCTCCTGTTATGCTCTGCAAACAATAGTAAAGCATTCTTGCTGTTTCGTCAATTCCTTTTACGGACATTACCCGCCACTATATTGCAATCGTTCGGATTTTTAAGCAAGCCGCTTCCTTTGCAAAATAAAGGGCGGATCTTAAAAATCCGCCCAACTACAGGGAACCCGCACAGAACAGATATCTCCGCTTTACACAGCATTCCCTGCGGCAAACCGCCTATAATCACTTATTTCTGCTCTGCCTGCGCGAAATAGCCGGCATTTCAAAATCAATATCGTCATCCTCTTGATTGTCATGCTTAAAGGAGAAGAAGCCGTTTCTTTGCGCTGCGCTCTGACGGGGCTCCTCCCGTGTGCTCTGATACTGCGAGCGAAAATCCTCTTCATTTTCATCATAATCGTTCCCGCCGAAGCTGCGCGAACGCTGCTCTGTTTGATACGACTCAGCAGGCCTTTTCGGCGCCGGCTCATACTCGCGTTCTTCGCGGTATGCTGACTGCCGTGCATTATTGGCCGCAAAAGATGTCATCTCAAGCCCATCGTCCTCCCCGTCATCATAAGCAGGACGCTGCGCACTGCGATCGTTCTGGCGTTCTTCGTTTCTGCGCGCAGGGCTTGCCTGACGCTGCTTGCGCTCAAAACCTGTTGCAATGATCGTAATGCGGATTTCATCATCCAAGGTCTCATCGATACCGGCGCCCAAAATAATGTTGCACTCCGGATCAACCGCCTCATGGATCAGATAAGCCGCTTCATTGACCTCTGTAAGAGACATGCTTGCGCCGCCGGTAACGTTAAAGATCACGCCTCTTGCGCCTTCGATCGTGGTTTCAAGCAGCGGAGAAGAAATCGCCTTCTTTGCAGCGTCGACCGCGCGGTTTTCTCCTGTTCCGATACCGATACCCATATGCGCGACGCCTTTATCCTTCATGATTGTTTTAACGTCAGCAAAGTCCAAATTAATCATATTCTGGCGTGTGATCAGCTCCGAAATGCCCGACACGCCCTGCCTGAGCACGTCGTCAGCCTGACGGAACGCTTCTATAATGGAGGTTCCTTTTCCCACTACCTGAAGCAAGCGGTCATTCGGAATAATGATAAGGCTGTCCACCTTATTTTTAAGCTCGTTAATTCCCTTTTCGGCATTGGTAGAACGCACCCGACCCTCAAACATAAAGGGACGCGTAACAACGCCGACCGTCAGAATGCCCATTTCTTTAGCGATTTCAGCCACCGCAGGAGCCGCGCCGGTTCCTGTTCCGCCGCCCATTCCTGCCGTTACAAAAACCATATCCGCTCCGCGAAGCTGTTCGGCGATCTCTTCTCTGCTTTCCTCAGCAGCTTTCTTGCCAATCTCCGGATTCGCTCCGGCTCCTAACCCTTTTGTGATCTTTTCACCGATCTGAACCTTTTTGGTGGCCTTAGACACCTTCAGCGCCTGCTTGTCCGTATTTACTGAAATATATTCAACACCCTTTAGGCCGGATACGATCATGCGATCAACCGCATTGTTGCCGGCTCCGCCTACACCGACTACTCTGATCTGAGCAAACGCGCCCATTCCCATATCCAGATTAAAATCCATCATATTTTATTCCTCCTCAAGAATTATTGCTTCCTTTAAAAATCATTTTTATATGTTCCCAAAGCGTAGGTTCTTCCTCAGAAACACTCTCGCTGGCATAATCAATCGTTCCAAGCGCTGCCGAAAACTCCGGCTTATTCATTTTTGTAGCCTTGGGCTGAATCAGCGTAACGCTGCGCCCGATCTCCTTTTGTGCAAACTCGCGGATCCCCCGCATATTGGAAGTGCCGCCCGTCAAATAGATGCTTACATACTCCGGAAGAATGCATCCGCAATTTTGCAGCGTTCTTTTAATTACCTGACAGATCTCCTCTACGCGCGCATTGACGATCTCATGCACGCGCGCCGCGGGAAAACGCAGGATTTTATAAGTCTCTTTCATCATGATCTCATACTTATCGTCCTTCCCGATCGAAAGGCCGTAAATCGTGCGATGCTTCAGCTGCTGCGCAATGTCGTCTTCTATGTGCATCGTGATTGCTAAATCTCTTGTAATGTGCGCTCCGCCAACCGGAACTGTTTTATGATAAAGGATTCCATCTCCCTTCAACACCGTAATCGCTGTGCTCCTATATCCGATATCAACCAACACTGCCGTTCTGTCTCTCATATCCTCCGGAATAAAAGCAAGAGCCTGGGCGAGCGTAGGCGAGATAAAAGTATCCACCTGATAGCCTAATGAATCCAGCAGGCTGCTGACAGACTGGGCAAAAGCCTTGTCCACCAGCACATAAGAAACGGTCGCCTCTATCTCGGAAGCGTACACGCCTATGGGATTCATGGTTCTTCTTTCCCCGTCAATCGTAAATTGGATGGGGCACCTATGCGCAATCAAGCAGCTGCGCAGCAAAGAAAAATTCTCCCCGCGCTTAAAAAGCAGATCAATATCTTCTTGAGAAATCCGTTTATTCTTATTAAAATTCAAGCTGACCTTGCGGCATACAACCTCTGTGAAATCAGCAGGAACGCCTACATGAACATATCGGATCTTCTGCCCGGCCTGCTTTTCCGCTTCACTGATTACGCTTCCGAACGCATAGCGCAGCTCTTTGGGTTCAATCCACCCTTTTTTATTATAACCGGAATATGCCGTAACCGCAGTGCCCAACAGATTAAAGCCGTCAGCCGCACCGCTTTGAGCAATCATACATACGAGTTTTCCTGTTCCTATTTCAATAGCCGCAGCGATCTGCTTCATTCATGTTCCCCTAACTTTGTCCACACCAAAATAACCAAGAATAATCTTACTATATAATAACAGAAAATGTGCATATTTAAAAGCATTTTTTTGTTTTTTCGCAATTATTTTTTCATTCTTTTTTTCTTTGCATTCTATTTTGGCCAAAAATGCCGTTCATTTCAGCGCGTTATTATTCTATCGGCGCAAAACGAACCGTTCCGTCAGCAGCAGAAAGATCCAAAATACCGCTCGTGTGCCCCAATTTTTGCACCTCCTCCAAGGCCGGTTGAAAATAAGAAAGCTTTTCACGGATCTGCGTCGGCAGCCCGATACGCAAGATAAAGCCGTTGCGCAGCACGATCCTAACATCGTCCGAAACCGACATATCCAGCTTCTGCGTCTGATCCACCAAACCATACAGCGCCATCTGTTCAACAAGCGCATAAAAATCCTTTTCCGTTTGCTCCTGCGAAAACGAAACCTTTTTTCCTAACACAACCGTTCCGGACACCATCGCTCCTGCGACATCCATCAGCACCGCCTGACTTGATTGCTGCATGGAAAGGGCATGTCCCTCCGTATCAATATGCACATAGCCTTGTTCGCACGGAACCTGAATGCTTACCTTTCGTTCCTTTAAATAAATTTCAACCGTATTAGGCAGCACCCGTACAACATTGAGCACCTCAAGAGCCGGATTGCTCTGTTCAATCTGATTTTTAACCGCCTCTTCATTCAGCCTGAGAATATTTTTATCCTCTCCCAAATCAATCGCTTGCAGAATTTCAAACTCCGAAACCGACTGCGCGCCGTAAAGCGTAACCGTTTTGATATCAAAAAAGCTGCTATTGATTAAAAGCAAAACGATAACGATAACCAATAGCAGTATGAAAGCTGCAAGTCGCCCTTTATGTTTTACCGAATACTTCTTTGCTGTATCGTTTTTCCTTCGTACAATTCTGGCCACGTTTCTGCCTCCGTATATGAAATGCACGCCCCAAGCATTTCCAAATTTCTTTCAAACTCAAAATAGCCTCTGCTTAAATAATCACGGTCTTCAATCTCTGTAATTCCTTCCGCAGCAAGCCCTGCCAATATCAGCGCCGCACTCCCCCGCAAATCATGCCCTGTAACGCGCGCGCCGCGCAGCGCCTTTACTCCTTTAATCACTGCTGTTCTATCCTTAATTCGGATATCAGCTCCCATGCGGCATAGCTCGGCAGCGTGCTTAAAGCGGTTTTCAAACACATTTTCCCGCATCACGCACACGCCCTTGCTGACTGCCTGAAGCGACATCATTTGCGCCTGCAAATCGGTTGCAAACCCCGGATAAGGCATCGTTTCGATTTCCTGTGCGCAGCTTTTCCTGCCGTCAGAACGAATGGCGATCCCCGTGCGATCCTTAAAAAGCGAAAAACCGCTTTGAATCAGCTTATCGCACAACGCTCCCAAATGCTCTTCCTGCGCATTGCGCACATAGATCTCGCCGCCTGCAATGGCCCCTGCAAGCAGATACGTTCCCGCTACGATGCGGTCAGCCATAGGCGCAAAAACGCAGCCGTGCAGCGCCTGTACGCCTTCGATCACAATCATGCTTCCGCCGCTCCCGCTCACCTTTCCGCCCATCGAATTGATAAAGCGTTCCAGATCAACGATCTCGGGTTCACGCGCAGGATTATGTATCACCGTTGTTCCTTCCGCCAAAACAGCCGCCAGCATTACGTTTTCCGTCGCTCCCACGCTAGGATAATCCAAGTAGATCTCACAGCCGCGCAAGCGTCCGCATTCGCAGCACAGAAAGCCTCCGCGTTCCTCAATTTCAGCGCCCATACTGCGAAGCGCTCTCAAATGCAGGTCGATCGGTCTGTTTCCGATCTCGCAGCCTCCGGGATAAGCCAAGCACGCACTGCCCTGCCGGGCAAGAATGGAGCCGAGCATAAAGATAGAAGAGCGCACCGTGCCGGAAAGCTCTCTTCGCACCTCGCCGCTGTTCATCAGGCGCGCATCGATCTCCAAACGCTTCTCCCCACGCCGCACTTCACAGCCCAGCTCCTGCAAAATGAGCAGCATATTCTCCACGTCGCGCAGCATGGGGCAATTCTCAAGACAAACCGTCTCTTTGCATAAAATACAAGCCGCTAAAATCGGAAGTATGGCATTTTTGGCGCTATGTACCGCAACCTCGCCTTCAAGCCGACGCCCTCCGTATATTGTAATATATTTCATATGATCCCTCCGCATATCGTATCATTTTACATTTATACAATATGCATCGGAACCCGAAATTGTCATTGCTTCAACGGCAGCGCTTATTGCCTTCTATCGCCCCGCCACTGAATAATTTCCGCTTCCTGTTTCTGTTCTTCAACCGTCACCTCAGGCTCCGCCGTTTTTTTAACGGGCCGTCGCCGTTTAGAATAAGCACTGATACTGAGCAGCAGCCCTGTGGCGCAGCTAAACGCCAAAAGCGAAGACGAACCGCGGCTAATAAACGGAAGGGTTACGCCCGTAGACGGTATCGTATTGGTAACAACGGCAATGTTCACAAGCGTTTGAAGCGCAAAAACAGAAGTAATTCCCGTTGCCAAATACTGCCCGAAGGCATCGGGCGCATTCATTGCCGTTTTCATACCGATCCAAATAAACACCGCATAGAGCAGCAGCACAAACACCGCGCCGATAAACCCGAATTCTTCCCCAATGATGGAATAAATGTAATCCGTATCCGCCATCGGCAGAGCCGAAACCTTTTGCCTGCTGTTTCCCATACCGACACCCCACAGGTTTCCGTCGCCCAATGCGTAAAGCGATTGAACCACCTGATAACCGGTGTCCCGCGGATCGGAAAACGGATCCATCCAAGCGCCCACGCGCCCCGCGCGCCAGTCGGTAAAAAATATCTGCCACACGCCGAGCACCGCCACTGCGATTCCCGCCACGCCTACCAGCCACTTCTGCATTCCGGAAACAAACATCACAACGACAGTCGGCAGCAGAATACAAATCAGCGTTGTGGAAAGGTTCGGCTCAAACACGATCAATGCTGCAAAAACAACGACAGGGATCATCAGCTGAATCCACTTTTTTATATCCTTAAACCAATATTTATTATGGGATATAAAGTATGCCAAATAGAGACTCAACACAAATTTCGCAAACTCCGACGGTTGAAGTGTAAACCCAAACAGCGGGATCCACCTGTGCGCGCCCAATTTATCCGGAAAGGCATACACAGCGGCAAGCAGCAGCACGCAGGCTGCAACCGCTCCTAAAACAAGCAGCTTATGATTTAAAATTCTGTAATCAATAGAAGATAGCAGCAGCATGATTCCGATGCCGACGATTCCCACCACCAAATGCTGGATGAAATCTCCAAAAGCATTTTCGCCGCCGCGAATATTATAGGCATAAGAGCTGGAAAGCACCATCAGACAACCGACACACAGCAAAGCAATTGCAACAAAAAACAGTTTAAAATTCATCCCGTCGCGCCGCACTGATTGTTTTCCGGTTTTTTTCCGTATTTGCGCCATAGCTATCCTCCCTTACCGTATCCCTTACGCTGAAACAAGCAGGCTACTCCTGCATCGCATTTACGATCTGCTTAAAAACCCTGCCGCGCTCTTCAAAATCCTTAAACATATCAAAGCTTGCGCACGCAGGAGAAAGCAGCACGTTCCATCCCGGCTCCGCCGCAGCAAACGCAGCGTTTACCGCCTCCTCAAAATTACCGGCTATAAGCGTATACGGTTTTCCCGCTTTTTTTAAAGAAGCCTCTAATTTTTCCTTAGTAGCCCCCAGCACAATCGTATGCTGAATTCGGTCGGTATATTCCGCTATCAGCTCATCAAAGCTGCCGCCCTTATCGTATCCGCCCAAGATCAGCACCGTGGGCTGTTCCATGGTTTGAATCGCTTTAACGGTAGAGTCCGGATTTGTCCCCTTGGAATCATTGATAAACGTAACGCCCTTCACTGTGCGCACGGTTTCGATCCTATGCTCCACCCCGCGGAAGGTTTTTAACGTATAAGCAATGCTCTGCGCACTGACGCCCATCAGCATCCCGATTGCAATAGCAGCCATCGCGTTTTCCAAATTGTGGCCGCCCTTTATATAAATCTCACTGCAAGCGCAAATTTCAGCGCACACAGCGCCTACCTTAAAAATCACACGGCCGTTTTCCACCCAAACGCCCTGAGAAAGCTTATGCTTGCGGGAAAAAAACACCACCTTGGATTTCAGTGTATCCGCCATCGCACGCACGGTTTCATCGTCATAATTAAGCACTGCATAATCTTCCGCCGTTTGATTTTCAAACACGCGCTTCTTTACGGCAATATAGTTCTCCATCGAGCCGTGGCGATTCAGATGATCCGGCGTAATGTTAAGCAACGCGGCAACATGCGCCTTAAAATCAATAATGCATTCCAGCTGATAACTGCTGATCTCCGTGACCATTACGTCGCTCGGCTTTGCTTCTACGCTGTGCGTAACATACGGCAGGCCGATATTCCCCACCACATAATGCCCTCTGGCCGCATCGGCAAAGATCTGCCCGGTCAAAGTGGTGGTCGTTGTTTTTCCGTTCGTGCCGGTGATGGCTACGGTTTGCGCTCTGCAAAGGCGATAGCCCAGTTCGATCTCCGTATACACCGGAATTCCCTTCTCCGCCGCAAGCTTTAACGCCGAAATGCTCGGCGGCACGCTCGGACTGATTACGATCATATCCGCGCCGCCAACCAATTCGTCCGCCGGCATACCAAGCTTCCACACATATTCCCTGCCGTTAAGCTCATCGGTATTTTCCAGCTGTCCGGCTTCCTTTGCGTCGTTTAAAATAATTTTTGCAGCGCCAAGCGATTGCAGCACTTTAGCCGCCGCAATACCGCTTCTGGCATAGCCGATAATCAAAACAGTTTTTCCCGCAATTTCCATAGTTATAACCTTTCCTTTCTGCCCAACCGCAAACTTTATGGCGGTTTCGGCTTGCCGAAACGGCGGTTATTCAAACCGCCAAGGCACAAGCTTTCTTCTGCGCTCACCGCAAGAGTATATTCGTTTTACCCGACAAACAGCATCGCAATCAAACAAAGGATAACGGTAACAATAATATAAAGCGCCGTCACCTTGGTTTCATGGTTTCCCAGCAGCTCAAAATGATGATGCAGCGGCGCCATTTTAAAGATCCTCTTTTTACGCAGTTTATAGGAGCCCACCTGCAAGATTACCGACACGCACGAAGCCACAAGCACGCCGCCCGCAACCGGAACAAGCAGCTCCATGCGCGAAAACAGCGCGACCGCCGCAAACGCCCCTCCCAAAATAAAGGAACCGGTATCTCCCATAAAGATTCGCGCCGGATACACGTTATAACGCAAAAATCCCAGCGTGCACCCTACCACAGCCGCGCAGAAGATCGCAAGCTTGCGCATAGCCTCCGCGCCAATCGCATCCCCATTTTCCATCATCTGCACGGAAAGAAACGAAACGATGACCGCAAAGGCCGCCATGATAACCGCCATAACGCCGGAAGCCAAGCCGTCAAGCCCGTCGGTAAGGTTCACCGCATTAACAATGGCAATGACAACAAACACTGCGACCGGTATATAAAAAACGCCTAAATCCCAATACCCCACAAAGGGGACATAAATACTGCTTCCAATATACGGGCTTTGATAGGCGTAAACAGCCGCGATAATCGCAATGCCGAACTGTCCCACGATCTTTTGATAAGCTCTCAGCCCCAGCGACCGTTTTTTATAGATTTTAATAAAATCATCCAAAAACCCGACGATCCCGTAAGCCGCCGCCACCAAGCAAGCGACCAAAGAAAGATCGCTCAAGCCAAACAGCAGCGCGCAAACCGCAAGCCCGATGAAAATAATCAAGCCGCCGATCGTCGGAGTGTTCTGTTTTGACAAATGGCTCTGCGGCCCGTCATCGCGCACCTGCTGCCCAAACTTCAGCCGCTTCATCATGCGGATCACAAACGGCCCAACAAAAATGCACACCGCAAAGCCCGCAAGCAGCGGCCATATCAACTGTAAAAGCTTCTCCATACATACTCCCATGCCGTCAAAGACGGCTCATATCAGATTTCCCGCGAATTAAAATCCTTCGTTTCCAATAAATCTTCCACCGTTTCACGGTCGCTGAAATGATGCTTCACACCGCAGATCTCCTGATAATCCTCATCGCCCTTTCCCGCGATAACGATCACGTCGCCCGCCTGCGCCATACTCATTGCTTTTGCAATCGCTTTTGCCCGATTCTCCACAGCGCAGTAATTGTTCGTGCCTGCATCCATGCCCGCAATAATCTGCCTTATGATTTCGTCAGGATCTTCAAAACGCGGATTGTCGGAGGTAATAACACAGTAATCACTGTACTTTTGAGCAATCGCCCCCATGATGGCCCGCTTTTTTGTATCACGGTTCCCCCCGCACCCAAAAACGGAGATCAGCCGCCCTTGTTTATACCCCGAAACAGCCTTTAGAATATTTTCAAGCCCATCCGGCGTATGCGCATAATCAATGACTACGCTGAACGGCTCACCGTGCATGTTTGGGGTTTCAAAGCGCCCGGGCGTTCCCTTGAACGCCGCCAACGCTGAAAGGATCTCGCCGATCTCCATCCCGTAGCCGAGCATTGCGCCGATCACGCCTAAACTGTTATACACGTTAAAAAGGCCAGTCATGGGGAGCTGCACTTTATAGTTTTGTTGTTTATACAGCAGCTCATACTCGCACGACTGCGCACGGAGCACAACATTTTCCGCTTTCAGATCCGCCGGTCTTTCAACCGCATATGTCAATAATTTGCAATCAGTTTCCCGCGCAATCAACCGACCCTGTTCATCGTCAAGATTCACAACCGCATAACGGCAGCGCGCTCCTGCAAACAGTTTTCTTTTTGCCGCGGCATAAATTTCCATTGTGCCGAAAAACTCCAAATGATCCTGTGTAAGATTGGTAAACACGCCGGAAACAAAGTTTATCCCTTCTACCTTGCGCAGATGCAGCGCCTGTGCAGTAACCTCCATCACGACGGTATCTACCCCATGCTCCCTGAGCACGCGCAGAATATACTGCAATTCGATCGGATCGGGCGTAGTAGAAGTGCTGATGGGGATTTCCAGCTTTTCATATCCCACATAAATACCGGAAGTTCCGATCATTCCCACCTTCACGCCCCGCTGCCACAGCATTTGCCGAATCATAAAGGTAATGCTTGTTTTTCCGTTTGTTCCGGTAACGCCCAAAAAACGCATATCATATGCCGGAAATCCGTTATATGCCGCCGCAATCATAGACATAGCGCTTCGCGAATCGCTCACCTTAATCTGTATGATATCATCATCCGTAAACTCTTCCACAACAGCCGCAACAGCTCCGCGCTCCTTTGCTCCCCCAATATAACGGTGGCCGTCTGTCACAAGACCGCGCAGTGCAAAAAACATCGAACCCTGCCGGCAGTTTCTATTATCAAGCGTTAAGTGCGTAATTTCAATTCCTTTTGTTTCGCCTTTTATCTCTATCGTATCAACCGTTTCCAGCAATCTGCAAAGTTCCATGCGCACCCCTCTTTTTCACTTTAAAGAATTTGCTTTTCAATATTTTGTATGTTATATCAGATTTTACCTTCTCCGTCAATCTGCAAGGATGTCGGTATAAGAATCCACGGCATCCTTTCCGGTTACAAGAATCTCCGTATTACTGTACACCATCGAACCTGCTGCCGGCACCTGCGCAACGACCTCGCCGCTTCCCTGCACCAGCATACGCAGCCCCGCCTCCTTCAGCTTTTTCTCCGCTTTTTCACAGGACAGACCGATCAGATACGGAACCTCAATATTACATTCCAGATTTTTTTCATCCTGTTCTGCATTTACAGGTGTAACCTTGAGATACTTTAAGCTGTTTTCCAAAATCTTTTTTGCATAAGGCGCTGCGACCACGCTTCCGAAATCGATCGCCACATCCGGCTCATCCACCACGACCAACACCGCAATCTGAGGATCATCGGCGGGCGCAAAGCCCAAAAAGGACGCCACATGCTTATCCCTAACGATCACTCCGTCGCGATATTTCTGTGCGGTTCCCGTCTTTCCGCCCACACGGTATCCGGGAATATAAGCGTTCTTACCGCTCCCTACAGCAACAACCTGCTCCAATATCTGCCTTACTGTAGCGCTTGTCGATTCCGAAACAACGCGCCTTACAACCGTAGGCGTGGTTTTTGCCACTACATTGCCGTCATCATCAATCAACTGAGAAACCAAATACGGCTGCATAAGATTTCCGCCGTTAATGGCCGCGCTGACCGCCGTAATCAGCTGCAAAGGCGTTACTGCGATCGCCTGGCCGAAAGAAATACGCGCAAGATCGACATTCTGAACATATTTCTGTGCAAGCATCAGCCCGCTTTGATCCGCAGAGTAATCGATGCCCGTTTCACTCCCGATTCCAAACGCCCGGAGATAGCTGTACATGGTTTCGGTTCCAAGTGAAAGTCCCATAATCATAAACGCGGTATTGCACGAATTACACACTGCCTCCGTAAGCGTTTGCGACCCATGCGGCACAGTGCGCCAACACTTGATCTTCTGCCCATCTACCAAATGATATCCGGGGTCGTAAAAGGTGGTGTTCAGATTAACCTTGCCTTCTTCCAGTGCAGCGGCAAGCGTTAAAATTTTAAATGTCGATCCGGGTTCGTAAACGTCCAAAATCGTACTGTTACGCGAAAGCTCCGCCCAAGACTCCCAATCTTGTTTAGGGGGATTGTTCAAATCATAATCCGGCAGATTCACCATTGCAAGGATCTCTCCCGTTTTAGGATCCATTGCAATAACCTCTACCCGTTTAGCCTTCATGGTTTCATAGCATTCTATTGCCGCGCTTTCGGCAAATTTTTGAATGGCATAATCTACCGTCAGCACTAAATTCAAGCCGTTTTCAGGATCGATATACCGTTCCTCTCCGCCCGGAATCAGAGAACCGATTGAATCCGTAGATTTATAAATTTTTCCGGTAAGGCCGCGAAGATATTTATCATATTTCAGTTCAAGCCCTTCCTTGCCTACGCCGTCGATAGACGTGCTGCCCAGCACCTGTGCCAACGTGCTTCCTTTGGGATAGTAGCGCTTGCGATCATCCACCAGCACAACTCCTTTTAACCCGAGCGCTTCCACCTGTTTGATTTGATCGTCGCTTAAATGGCGTTTAACAGTTACCTCATCATATTTAATCGCTGTTGCTTTCTGATAAAGCGCTTCCCGATCCATGTCCAAAATCACAGAAAGGCTATCCGCCGTTTGATTCGCATTCCCCGACGCTTTGATAACGGAGGGCTTGAAAACCAAACTTTTTGATAACCCGCTGATTGCCAATAATTCCTTATTACGATCATAAATGGACCCACGCGCCGCCGCAACGACGGTCGATGAAGTCCATTGACCCAGCGCTCTGCGCTGCAAATTTTCAGATTCAACGATCTGCCAGCGAAACAGCTGACCGATCAACACAAGCACCACGCACAGAAAAGAGACCATAACCACAAAGATTCGCTTTGTGCTGTTAGGCAAATTATTTTTTGCCAACTCATTTCCTCCTTCCAAGGGAATTCAGCCAATCCAAAACACTATCAATAAGATTACCGCTCTTTTGTATTTCTGTCAAGGTTTCTTCCTCTGTGGGCATCGCTTCAACTTCAATCTGCTGAAGCTGCTCCGCTGCCGGAAAATCCATGCCGTATTCTTCTTTTGCGATCTGCATGTACGCTTCCATATCAACAATAGAAGCTAACTCTTTTTTCGCCGCATTAAGCTCCATCGTGGTGCTGTTTATCTGCTTGCCGATACTCTGAATATCCACATTGTTTTGGAAAATCTGAGCATTCCGCATACAGACAACGCAGGCACACGCCGTAAGAAAAACCACGCCGGTAACCATCGCTGCCCGCAATTTTTTCCTGCGCTTTTTCCCGGGATCCAGCTGCGGCAGAACCACAGGGCGCTTCCGAGGCGCAGTCTCCCTTCGCGGTTCTCTTTCCGGAATATTCGGTTCATAATCCGGAGCGAGCGCTGCATTATAATCCGCAGCGTAAAACAAACGTTTTTCTTCCCTCTGAGCGGATTCCTGATTCAATTTATAACGCGACGTATGACTTCTGTTCTCCATAAGATTATTCATCCGCTTCCCTGATTATTCTTAAATGCGTTCGGCACAACGCAGTTTCGCACTTTTGCTTCTTGAATTCTCCGCAAGTTCTTCCTCGCTGGGAACGATTGCCTTAGAGATGATCTTGACCTTCGGCACTGCCCCGCACACACACACCGGCGCCTTCGGCGGACAGGTACAGGGTTTCGCCAAATTCTGCATAACACGCTTGACCACTCTGTCCTCCAAACTGTGAAAGCTGATCACACACAGCCTTCCGCCGGGCTTCAAGACATCTACGATATCCCGAAGAGATTGCTCCAAAAGCCCCAATTCGTTATTAACCTCAATGCGGATAGCCTGAAAGGTTCTCTTCGCAGGATGCGGTCCCGTTCTTCTTGCGCGGATCGGAATGGCCTTCTTTATGATTTCCACAAGCTGACCGGTTGTTTTAATAGGCTCGCGTTCGCGTTCTTCAACAATAAACTGCGCAATTCTTGAAGCCCACTGCTCTTCACCGTAGTCCCGAATAATTCGGTACAGCTCCCGCTGGCTATATTCATTAACAATATCGTAAGCGCTCAGAAACTGCGTAGTATCCATTCTCATATCCAAAGGCGCATCATTCTGATAGCTAAACCCGCGCTGCGGCGTATCCAACTGATATGAGCTTACTCCTAAATCTAAAATGCAGCCGTCAATAGCGTCTATATGTAATTCCTGTAATACTCTTTTTATTTCAGCATAGTTTGCATGAACCAATGTAACCTGCTGTGTATATTGGCTCAGATTCTGTTCCGCTGCCGCAAGCGCCTCCGGATCTCTGTCGATCCCGATCAACCGCGCTCCCTTCCCAGCCTGTTGAAGCAGCGCTTTACTGTGCCCCGCCCCTCCAAGCGTTCCGTCAACATATATGCCATCGCTTTTAATATTCAACAAACTCAATGTTTCATTTAAAAGCACTGATTTGTGCTTAAATTCCATTTACGGGTTCTCCTTTATAGCGTTTTTCCCCACTACCTTTTGCTGATACTCCATCCTTGCCTGTGCAGAGCTGTAATCACGACTCTCCCATGTTTCTCTATCCCATATTTCAAAGAAATCAAAATTTCCGATCACAACAAGATCCTTCTTCAGATTTGCATATCCGCGCTGCCTTTGCGGCACCAATACACGCCCCTGCGCATCAAATTCGCCAAACACTGCATTTGAAAATATACTGCGGCGCAAATCGCTCACATCTGTATCCAAAGTCGAAAACGAGGTAACCTCCTGCGTAAGCTTGTCCCACGTTTCTTCGGGATAAACGCACAGATAATTCCCCGTTCCTTGAGAAAGAACAAAGCTATCGCCAAGCTGCGCGCGAAATTTCGCAGGCAGCCGCACACGACCCTTGTCATCAGCCGTAGCATCATATGTGCCAAGGAATCCTTTGGACAGCATCCTTTCTCACCTCTTGCAATTATTATATACGATTATTTACCCACTTGCAACCACTTTTATTAAAATTTTTGTGATTTTTTTAATTTTTTGCCCACTATAAACCACTTTGTCCGTATAAATGCTTTTTACATCGCAGCTTATATCAAATAAAAAAAAAAAAAACAGTTTTTTACAACTGCTTTAATTTTGATTTTTATTTGTCCCTTAGATTAAAAAATTCCTGTGTTTCAACAATGCACCTGTCAGTTATTTAAAAAGATCTTTTCATTAATACTCTCTGCTGCACATCAAGCTTAGCTTTGTGCCGATCTGTTCTTTTTATTCCGGCGCTTAGGGGCTCGCCGAATGTAAAAAACGCGGCCCAAGCCGCGTTTTTATACTATTGTATAATCTTTTTCAAGCGTTCTCCCTGTGCTTTACAGCAAGCCAAAAGATCCTTATATTCAGAAATCTTTTGAACATTCCATGTGTTTTCGGCAAGGAATGGAAGCCTCTCCAGCAGAAGCTCGCGCTCGGCACGGATTCCGTCCTCCAAAGTTTCACAAGAGGCGGCAATCTGATCCCCCCATGCAAGAAGCTGTCCGCCGCGCACCTTTTCATTGGGTTCGATCTGCAAAACCGAATTTAAATACGGCGACTGCGGATGCACTGCTTTCCATTTATAAATTGACCAACTATACAACTCCTCAAGCGGCCACGCATGTACGGGCGTAACCACATACATCGGATTCCACGAGCAATTCAAGATTTCAAAGCCGCCGTCAAGAAGATCCGGCGTCGTCTGATAATAATTTTCCCAGCTCATCATGAGAATTTCTTTGGAAACAAGCCCGTTTACTTCTTTAGAAAAGCCCTCCCATGCGACAGGCTTCTTTCCGCATTCCAAAACTGCTTCCGCCATTTTATTGACAAAGTTAGCATACATCTGCTGGGACAGTAGTTCTTTATCCCCTGTAGAAGCATCAATTCCAATGCTTTGCGCATATTTTCTGCACTTGGAGCAATTCGCCCAATTGATAATTGCCGCTTCATCCCCGCCAATATGAATGTACTTTGAATCCGGAAACATTTCACAAAGCTCTTTAAAAAGAGCCTGCATTGCATCCATCGACTCCTGATGCTGGCAAATAATCCCCGTAGTACCAAAGATGCGATGATAAGACGCCTGAAAGCTCTTACAATGCCCGGGAACGTCGATTTCAGGCATCAGTTCGACGCCCCGCGCCTTCGCGTAGGCAACAAGCTCGGCAATTTGTTCTCTTGTATAATGTCTGCCCTCTGTTGACAGCTCAGGATAAAGCTCACTTGGCAGCGTATAGCTTTGATCGTCCGTAAAATGCAGGTGCAGCACAGAAATTTTATAGTAATAACACATGTCCACATAACTCAGCAAATACGAAAAATCATGCCAATTACGTGCAAGATCCACCATCATGCCGCGATATTCACAATCTGCGCTGTCTGCGATCTCACATATCGGGAGATAAACGCCGCCGTCTGCCTTCTCCATCAGCTGAAGCACAGTAGCAAAGGCATGCTGCATGCCGTTTTCATCCGACGCCACAAGCGTTACCCCGTTCTCACTGACAGCAAGGCGATAAGCTCCGCTTTGAAGCGTATCATCCTTACTAAGCAAAAAGTCTCCTTTTTTATCCTTAGTAAAATCAACTTCCAGTCTGGACGCATAATCCATAAAAGTATCAATAGCTTCTGCAAATTCCTCATTTTCCCGAACTGTCGTTTTATACAGCATTGCATTTCCGCTGTTTTTCACCGTTTTAGGCGTAGGTACTAACTGCATTTCCATAGATTCCTTTTCCAAACGCTTTGTTTCCGTCTCGCTGCATGCAGTAAAACAGAATATAAAAAGCACACATAGCAGCAACGAAACAATTTGCATTGAGCGCCTCATACGCTTTCTCCTTTATTTTTTTTAGATTTCACCACAATGGCAACAACAATAACAGCTACTATTACCACTAAGGACAGTACAACAACAGGAACTACAACAGAATTGGCATTACCTGCATTTCCCGCATCGGTCGCCGCTGCGCTCGGCTGCACATCCGTATTCAACGGCGCGGTTGGTTCGTCGGTAACGCTCGGCGCAGATGTTTCTGTTTGAATCGGCGTCTCGTTGACCTGCGCATGATCATTCACCAAATAGCTGAGCTTAAAGGTTCCGCCGGAATATTCCGCGCCGTCTACATAGGCATACACATTCTCCTTTGCAGCATGTGTCCACAGGTTTGCACCATCAAGCGATTCCAATGTAACCAAATATTTTCCTTCTGCAAAAGCACAGCCGTCAAACATCATTTCACAGTTGTAATTTTCTCTATCCGGATCCGGTTCAAGCACATAAAGCTTTTCAAATGCCGGCGTGCGCTTCACGGTCGTTGCATAATCCGTATCCCATTTATACAGCTTCAAAGTAACCTCTGCAAACTCTGTTTCGACCACCAAGGAATTAATCACAAAACCCGTTAATTTTCCGCTATCCACAGTAAATGCCTGCCCGACGGATTCTACCGTGCTAAGCGGAAGATTGCTTAAACCATCCGATGAAGCGCCGATTCCATACAAGCCTACCATTCGCTTGGCTGTATCAACTTCATATTTGACATTAGGCTCTTCATTTAAAACCGCCTCATCATCGACAATAAGCGTCATTTGGTAAGAAACGCCTTCAAGTTCCTGTCCGTTCACATATGCCGCCGCGCCTTCAATGCGTTCAAGCGTCGGCACATAAAGCGGATCGTTTGAAGCAAAACGATACTCAATCAAATAATCCCCCGGAGCAAACGCTCTATCAAAATCAAGCTCAAAATCCTCTTGGCCTGGATCGATCCACATTCCATAAGCATCCTCCTGAACCCTATCGCAAAAAAGCAGCTTACCCTGCACTGTTTGCGCATAATCTCCCGCCCAGCGATAAATCAAAACATAAAAATCCAGTATGCCATAATACCAGCTGGGGATGACCATGCCGGTAAAATTCCCGCCGGAAGCCGTAACACGCTGCCCGACAACCCCGGTATCCGTTCTGACATACGGAACACCCTGCACGTTCACCTTCGTTTCGGTAATAATCTGTATTTGCTGCTCTTTTGCAGCAACAGGCTGCGCAAACAACGCCGTCGCCGCAAAAACAAGGAGCAAAATCGCCGCAAATTTTTTCATCGTTCCTTCCCCCCTTTAAAGTTTAAAAACATTATAAAACATTCGATATACGATTACAACTATATTTACATCGCAGTTGACTTATATAAATTGTTTTCATATAATAAAAGTAACGCAAGCTTCAAAGGAGATGATCCGCATGCCTGAAAAAAGCATAATCTATGCAAATCACTGCACACGCATGGCTGCATATTTTACATCCGCGCCCGGTGCATTCCCTGTATACACACTGCAAAAAGTCGTGTTTCACGCAAACAGCACGCCGCTGCATGAAGAAATTTTCGGCGACGGCTGGTATGAGATCACTTTTCAAATACGCGGCACACAACGTTATGAAATTGAAGGAAACATTTATGATCTTTCCGCCGGGCAGGGGCTTGTCTGCTTTCCCAACGAAAGACACAGCACCAGCAAAATGCCTTTTGACAAAAGCACATTTTACTATATGATTTTTGATCTTGATAAGCTTTTCGAGCGTCTGGGCGCAACGAAAGAACAATCCGAACTGCTCAGCCATTCTTTTAAAGAAGCCTTTTCATATAAACGCATATTTCATTTTAACGACACGCTGCGCAAGCACTTTGAAACTCTTTTTGAGCTTTATGAAGCCGACACTCCCTTTCAGGAAACACGCCTTCGCAATGCTTTATCTGATTTTTTTATCAGTCTGATTGCTTTCTCGGAGCAAAAGCTGCCTACCACAAGCAGCAGAATGACACCGGTGTTGCAATATATTCAAACCCATCGCGACGAATATTACCCTTTATCTTCCCTTGCCTCTTTAGCCAATCTAAGCCTTTCCCGTTTTTCGGCTACATTTACTGCGGAATTCGGATTATCTCCCAGAGAATATATCATTCGCGACCGCATTGCGCAAGCTAAGCAGCTGCTCTGCACCTCCGAGCTTTCCGTAACGGATATTGCCATGCAGCTGGGTTTTTCTTCCCTTCAGCACTTCTCCGGAATTTTCCGAAAGTACACCTTTATGACACCCAGCCAATGGCGAAAGCAGGCAAACAAAAAGCAATAAAATAAAAAGCAAGAGAACCTCTTGCTTTTCGCATATTTTAGCTTCGCGCCTCCAACAGCCTTTCTACCGCCGAAACAGCATCTGACAGTTCCGCACTCTCCAGTTTCTCTATCTCCCCCTTATCACAGGCGGCAGCAAACTGCGCGTTAAGCGGGAGTCTGCCCAAAACCGGAAGGCTATACTCCGAAGCGATCTGCTCCAGCTTGCTCTCGCCGAAGATATTGATCTTCTTTCCGCAATCCGGACACTGCGCATAGCTCATGTTTTCCACAATTCCCAATATCGGAACGTTCA
>JAHAAN010000156.1 GCA_018376855.1 Clostridiales bacterium
GGCGCAGGCAAACGCCAATATTCCATACCCGATATTCGTTGGAGAAGTGCGCTGCGCATAGCCCAGCCCGCCGCGGATCTGATCGTTATCCGGCGGAAGCCAATGATTTTCCTGCGTCATGGAAGCATAAAAATAACTGAAGGTGCGAAGCCCCAGCAAGCGCAGAATATCATCCTCCTGCGGATTCAGACTCTGTGCAGCGCCGCTTTCGCATTCGCAGGCTCCATGCCACGCAAGCAGCGGCGCGCTTGCAAAAGCAGCCGCAAAAAGAAACACCTGCGGAATATCAGCCCCCGCCGCATACGCTAACATCATCAGCGCCACGCCATATACCACGCAGGGCCACAGCTTTGAAAAGTAATAGCTCCCTTGCCGATTGTTCTTTTCCTGGCGAAACGCCACCCATTGAAGCCTGTTTTTCCCCGACACATAAATTCTGAACAGCGCCTTTACCTTTGCGTCGCACATCATGACCGCCTCATAAGGCAGAAAAACCAGAGACGCAACCATCTGCTTTGCCTTTTGCCAGATCTCCTCAAGCGCGTCGATCGCCATATATCTGCGATTTTCCGCCCTGATCACTGCCACTAAAGAGGCAAAGATGTCCAGCCCCAGCGGATAAAAAACCGCCTGCAAAACAAAAAACGCATACATCATAAAGCTGCCGCCTGTCGGGATCAAACCCAAAAGCAGCACTGCAAGCAGAGAAGACGCAAGCATGCTTCTGAGTAGGTTGCCGATGATCTTCCACTTTGAAATGGCGCTCAGCCGGCCGGAATACCGTCCAAGCCACGGAAGATGCTGCCAGTCTCCGCGCGTCCAGCGGTGCGCTCTTCCGTAATAAACCGTAACATTCTGCGGAAAGCCCTCGCTGAAAGCCGCATCGTAAACCGTTGCGCACCTGAGCATTTCTCCCTCAAGCAGATCGTGGCTCAATACCAGATTTTCCGGCATACGCCCTTCCACCGCAAGCATGTAAGCGCGCACATCAAAGATGCCCTTACCGCCGAAGGATGAGCCGTCAAACAGATCCTGAAACACATCGGAAGCGCCGCAGGGATAGGCATTGATGCCGAATCCCGGTGAATACAGCTTAGAAAAATACGTTTTTTCAGCCGCTTTAATGTCTGTGGTCATTGCCGGCTGAATCAAACCGTAGCCGCGCATAACCTTGCCGCGCTCATCAATAACGGGAGCATTCAGCGGATGCGCGATCGTACCGATCAACCGGCACAGACTGCCCGGCTGCATCTGCGTATCCAGATCCAAGGTCAGGATATACCGAATGCCGCGCAGCTTTTCTTCATTAACTGCGCACAGCAGGCTTTGAAATTCCCGCCCGTAGCAATATCCGCACAGCTCGGAAATCGCGCCGCGCTTTCTCTCCCACGCCGCATATTCCTTTTCTTTTTCCTTATACACTCTGCTCCGATGCAAATAAATAAAAGACTCCGTGCCGTATTTGCTGTTCAGCTTTTCCGTCTCCGTGCACAGAAAACGGCATACGGCGCGTTCTTCCTCCGTGATTTCCTTCTT
Source organism: Clostridiales bacterium (assembly GCA_018376855.1). GTDB lineage: Bacteria > Bacillota > Clostridia > Christensenellales > QALW01 > JAHAAN01. The sequence goes on from JAHAAN010000156.1 coordinate 1,537, forward strand.
GGAAGGCGCAAAATCGGCCAACAAAACATAAACGCAGTTAGGCATCTCGTTAGAAAGATAGTGGCGCTCTATTCGTTTTAACGCATCCTGCGCCTGCGGGATCGTGCCTATAATACACGGAACGGTAACCGCCGTTCTGTATACCTCGCGGAAACACATATCCTCCTTTAAACGCGGCAAAACAGAAGGCTTAATGAATAGATTCAGCATACCGTTGATGAGAATCTGACTCATCACATATGCCGGCGCTATGCAAAACAGCCCTAAAATAATTGCCTGAAGAACAGTTCCCCCCATGCCCGCGCAGTAAATCGGGAGCGGCAGCGCCATAAAAAGAATTGAACCTGCCATAACGATCCAATACAGAACGCGAAGCGCCGGTTTTTTCAACGGAAAAAGCCCGCGCTTTACACCGTATTTACCCGAAAGCCGTTCCATGAACGCAAAGCGCTGATACCCGAACAGATAATCGCCTGCCTGCGCATTTTTTTCCTGCGTTAAAACACAATCTAACTCTTCAAGCACCTGTTTCTCGCTCAAGCTCAGATAACGGCAAATTTTATCCAATCCGTTGCGATAAAGCGTGCGGGTACGTTTATCTGAAATGCGATAGGCGTCGTTTGCGGAAAAATACAGTTTTCTTTCGCTTTCAAACGCTTCATAGACCACATGCTCAATATCCAGCTCCTGTAATCTGATAAGCGAAACGATGCACTGCTTCATAACAACGCTGCACTGCACATGCTCTGTGCACATGTTCTCAAGCCATGCCTCTCTCTCCAGAGAGCTTTTTGCAAAATAGTCCTTTAAAAGCTTTTCGTAATCTCCGTTATTGCGCTTTTTCTGCCGTTCCAGCGCCGCAATCAGGGCATAAACATACTGCGGATCCTCATACAGCATTTTCTCCGCCTTATGCACCTCGGCCTGCTCTGTGGCAGCCGCGATCTGAATCTCGCAATCGCGAACCGTGCATGCATACTGCACCTGATCGGCAAGCAATTTTAACAGCTCTGCATAAAGAACCGTCGGCAAAAGAAAGCCTTCCTGCAGCGTCATCTGCTTCCCCTGCTCCATGTGCAGCGCGGCAATCAGCTTTTCCTCTGTGATATCGCCGTGATTTTCCGAAACAAAGCGCCGCACAAAGGCATAAAGATACGGTTCGCCATCTCGATCCGCCTGAACCCGCATTGTAAGATTTTTTACCGCCTGCGCAGTGGAATTGCAGAAATCAGTAATTCTATTCTGATTTTCAACCAGCCATTTAACGCCCTCCCGAATGTCGCTGTCCGCACAGTGCTGCTCTAACTGCGCGATCCTTGCGCGCATCCATTTAGAGTCGACCGACACTTTGCGAAGCGCATTTTTCAATGAACTGCCCATTTTCCGCCTTCGGATCCATACGCATAAAAAAATTCCCGCTGCGGCAATTCCAAGAAGAATGAATATCAAAATTAAATACTGCACCTTTCGCACCCCCGTTTTTTCATATTATTAGCAAATAACGGAAGAACATACATAAGAATGCGCAAACGCCGCACACACAAATGAGGAAAAGCCGGTA
>JAHAAN010000157.1:0-2992 GCA_018376855.1 Clostridiales bacterium
TGCCATCGACGCCAGAACTCTGTCATGCTTAGCGAAACATACGGGTCTTTAAAATTATCCGGAATAGAAAACCCCATCATTCTTCCCATTCCTTTAGCCATGAGCGAATAACCGTAAAAATCAAAATACAGCTGAAAGGAATACGCAACAATCGCCATCCATGCTAAAGGCGAAGATATGCTTTCAAAACCAATTACGGTTACATCTTTCCACAATCCGCCGATGTTATTGGCAAGAATAACCTTATATCCAAGCCCAATAACAAACAACTTCAACCCTTCATTAAAATCGTGAAAAGAATGCCGCCTTTTTTGAAGTTCACCACTAATGGTTTGATAAGTAACAATGGGCCCGGCAATAAGCTGCGGAAACATTGTAAGATATGTACCGAATTTAATAAATGAATGCTCTGCACGAATTTGCGCTCTATAAATATCGATCAGATAGGACGCCGCCTGAAATACATAAAAACTGATTCCAACCGGCAGAACAAGCTCCAAAATAGGAAGATCGATATCAACATAAAAAAGCGAAAACAAATCGTTTAAGGATGCAAACAAAAAAACTTGATATTTATATAAAAACAATAATCCAAAATGATATATAAGCACAGCGGCCAATATCGCTTTTTTATATCGTGCTTTTGCTTCTATCCCTATACCCGCGCAATATGTAATCACAACAGCCATCAACAGCAATAACGCATAGAAAGGACGATCCAGCGTGCCTAATGTGTAAAAAACAACGCTGGCACAAAATAAAAACAAATTTTTCGCTTTATACGGCAATAAATAATATATGAAAAGAAAAACCGGAAGAAATATAAATACAAACCGCAAATCACTGAATACCACATTATTCTCCTTTATTCTATTTCACTAATCCTTCGTTTTCACTGTCAATTCTGCGCAAACAACACAGTATTATTTCCGTTTTCCCACAGCCTCTCCAAATGGTAAAATTCCCTGTCTTCCTCCTTAAAAATATGAACGATCACGCTTTGAAAATCCAAAACAATCCAGCGGCCTTCAGAATAGCCGTCGATTCTCACCGGCTGAATTCCATCTATCGCCAATTTTTCTTCTACATAGTCGCAAATCGTTTTCACATGCACGCTATTTAACGCACTGGCCACCACAAAGTAATCAGCAATCACAGTCAACTCACGCAAATCAATATACATAATTCGCTCTGCTTTTTTATCCTGCATAAGCTCACAAATCTTATTCACAAATTCTAATGGCATCATTCTTTCTCCCTCGGAATAAAAACGCATCGCCTGTAACGTCAGCGGATTTATTTCTTTCTCATTCAAATATTTTACTGTATGCTCTAAATACCTGTGCACTGCCAGATCAAGAGACTCCCTTGCCGTTTCTCTGAGTTCTTTCACTCCTTGATAGCTTCTGCCCGGTTCAATGGCATCTGCCAAAAACACAATCTTCTCTTCAAGCGGCATATTGGGCCGCCCTGTGCAATGATAACAGATCCCATCAAGCACCGTTTGATCTTCAATACCGAAATAGTCTCTTGCCCAAAATGCTCCTAAAGGCGCATGCAGTGTAGGCGGATAAAGTATAAAATCCTTTACAAACTGCTCATAATGAAAAAGAAGCGCCTTTTCAATCCCTTTCGCACAATCATGCAAAACAGCGATAAGCTCCGTTCTTTCAAGGTTTCCTCCATAAAGCATGCATAAACCGCGTGCTGCTTCAACAACGCCCTCTATATGTGCCTTACGCTCCGGAGCAAGCCACGGCATCATCTCAAGATAATGTGCAGTTTTCATATAACCCATGCTCCTTTATATAGTTCTCTACCGCCGTATCTACCATACCGCGCAGCGAAGCTCCCTGTGCAGTTCGCTGCCGAATCAGCGTTGAAGAAATATCCATACCGGTATATCCGGCGTCAATCAGCTGCCCGTCAAAATCCTGTCGAACCCGCGCCGCAAACGTATGCAATGCCTCCGGCCGAACATTCCTTCTTCCTACCACAATAAAGCGCGTTCTTTTAGCAACCTCTTCAATTTTGTACCAGCTGTACAACTCACCCAAAGTATCCGCCCCTATAATATAATAAAACCGTGCTTCATGATATTGCTGTGAAAGTTCAATAAGAGTATCTAACGTATAGGTAGGGCCGTTTCTGTTCACTTCTATATCGGAAACCTCAAAGCCTTTTGTTCCCTGTGTGGCAAGACGCACCATTGCCAAACGGTCTGCTTTATCTGTTAAGCATGTGTCCCTCTTATGCGGCGGATTTCCGGCGGGCAAAAAAAGCACTTTATCAAGAGAAAATTTTTTCAAGCAATGCTCTGCCATATCCGTATGCCCCAAATGGATCGGATCGAACGTCCCTCCCATAATTCCAATCTGCTGTTCTCTTACCGTTGCTTCCATAATTTTGAATAACCCTCTTTTTCCGGATCATAATTTAATAAAACGCATGAAAAGGATGATCGCCATGAAACAAATCATCTTCCGAATACTTTCTTCCGTTCTCTTTTTCGGAATCAGTTTCATTTTTTTATTTCTCATACTGGCTTCAAGGTTTCAAACCTATAACGCAGCCCTTGCCTTCTGCATCCTCATTGCAGCTTGCTTAACAATCGCATATTTTCTGCTGAGAGGACTTTCCCAAAAGAAACAAAACGCACAAAAAGAATCCGAAGAAAAAAACAAGTCTGCGCTTCAAACCCTTTTACTTGCTTCCGAAGAGGAGTTTACTTCATGGATGATTCAGGCCTTTTCAGACGGTGAGAAAACCATTCTTCGTCCTTCTGCAAACATATTGTATTTTCCGTGCAGCAAAAGAGTTCTTCTCTGGAGCCGGCACAGCAGCGCCGTTACCGCCGATCTTCTCCTTCCTGCCATACGAAAAATAAGACATCTTGATACAAACAAAACTATCATATGCACACTGAACGGTTTTGCCGACGAATGCGCCGTTCTGTTTACCTCTGCTCCCGACGTTTTCAATGGCAGCAGAC
>JAHAAN010000157.1:3006-3791 GCA_018376855.1 Clostridiales bacterium
TCAGCTAAAACAAAAGGGTGTTAACATCCCTCTCTGCAATAAAACGCCTCTGCCACCGCTTCGCAAACGTCTCTCCCATTTCCTGCTGCAACAAAAAGCCCCCAAGAAATGTGTCCGCTATGCAATTTTTCTTTCCCTTATTGCTTTTTTTACACCGTTTAGAATCTATTATTGGAGCTGCGCTGCACTTCTAATGATTTTTGCCGTCTCCCTCAAACTCAAAACATTTTTTCAATCCAAAAAGATTTTTTGATTCTTACGGCTTTTCTTGTAAATAACAAAACGGTTTCCAATACACTGCACCGGTTCCGCTCCTGTCTTCTGCACAATAATGCTACAGGCCTCGCGCGTTGTCATCTCTGCATTTTTTAAAACCGAAAGCTTAATTAGCTCTCTTGCCTCCAGCGCATCATAAAGCTGTGTAATTAACTCAGCTTGAATGCCGCCCTTTCCAATTTGAAAAATCGGTTCAATCGTATTTGCCATTGACCGCAAAGTTGCACGCTGCTTTGTTGTAATCATACTTTCAAAAATCCTTTCTCATCCGTCAATACCGTTAATCAACAAAATCAAATTCCATTTCGCCCATACTGACCGCACTTCCCTCCTTAGCCCCTTTTTCACGAAGCGCATCAATAATTCCTTTTTTGCGAAGTTGCCGTTGAAAATATTCAAACGATTCATAATCGTCCATTACCACATTTGAAAGCAAACGATCAATCGCAGGCCCCGTAACCGTAAATAAATTCCCCTGCCTTGTAATCTCAAATGCATTTTTATCTTCC
>JAHAAN010000016.1 GCA_018376855.1 Clostridiales bacterium
GACTTTTCGCTTGTCGATTTATGTCGCCGAAACTTTTTTGCTCAAAATCTTCTATTTCCACCTCACCAAAAAAAGAGCTTCAAGGGGTTGCGGGTGATCGTTAAGGGGGCGCCAAACAAAAGCGCGTTGCGCTATTGTTCCGGGGGAATTTGCATTCTGCAATTGGCAATCCCCCTCGCCCCCTTGACATAGAGAAAAACAGCGGTGTACAGGAAAGTTGGGGAAGAACCGTAGATGTATTTCATTCTATTTTTCCATATCTTTTTTCATATTCTTCGATATACTTTTTAATTATCCACGCCAAAAAGGCTGTTCACAAACTCCCTTGCGGAAGCTGTGAGCAGCTTTTTTGTTAAAGGCTAATGGGATTTTTACTTTTTAAACCCTTTCGGCGCTTTGGTTGAATTCTTTGCGCCGTACATATCAATATATACCGTTTTATACGGTTTGCCGGAGAGCAGCCAGCTGTCGTATATATCAATGTTGTCGTCAAGCTCCTCCACGTAAACGGAACCTCTGCGCTTCCATTTCAGCTTTTGGCCGTCTGCGGTCAGAAGCCCGGCAAGATATTGATCCGAGCCGCGAACCCCGCAGGTGTAGACCGGCTTTTCCTTTACCAAGCCATACTCAGGATCGTTCAGGTATTGATCCTGCACGGAAAGATTCGCCTTTGATCTATCAATCATTTGCTTGATTCGCAAAATGGAAAAATCCAAAACCTCGTAATGAGCCGGTGAACAAAGAACAAAGCTGGGGTCTTTCCTGTTGATTTCAATGTACGCGATTGCTTTTAATGCTGTTTCTTCATTTTTTATCAACGCGCCGTGCTGCGTTTGCAGTATGTTCGCCACCGTTTCATAGGGGTGATCCGTAGCGACCGATCTTGAAAATACCGTTACAAAAACGGAATACAGGTCGTAGTACATTTTCCCGTTGCTTGCCGATAATTTTACATGGCAAATTTCAGCAAGCGACGTAATGATGTTGCTCACCTGTTCTCTGCCGCCGGGGAAAACGAATTTGACCATAGCGGGCGGGCAGCCTGCGTATAAAATAGCGATGTTTTCTTCATGCCGTGCGGATGAAATATTTTTTAAAATTGCTAATATTCCCATTGTGATTTTGTGGCAGCATTATGCCGCCTCCATAAAATTTTATATGAATAAAGTATAGCACACGAATGTTTTATTCAAGTGTACGTTGAAAAAATGGTTGTTTTATTTAAGTGAAAAAATCAATATGTTTTTGAACATCATCTATTTTTTATGTTAAGGGGACGAGGGAGATTGCGATTTCCCCCTTCCGCCCCCTTAACGATCCCCCGCAACCCCTTGAAGCGCCTGTTTGGTGAGGTGGAAATAGAAGGTTTTGAGCAAAAAAGTTTTAACGATATAAATCGACAAGTGAAAAGGGGTCTTGCAGTGCAGCAGTTAGCAATGGGCGGCGGAAGAAACGGGGAACGCCGCGCCGGAGCAAAGCGAACGGCTGTAGGTGGCTCCCGTGCGGAAGTCGCCCAGTTGAATTGCGCCGAACAAGCCGATTCTTTCACGCTTAAACGAAAGGGGGCGGCGCAGGCGGAACAATAGCGCAGCGCGCTTTTGTTTGGCGCCGCCTGTTCGCGGCCACTATACCGCGGCCGCTTTTTAGTGCAGTGAAAATAGGAGGTTCTGAGCCGGAAAGTTTTTAACGACATGAATCGACAAACCCAAAATTGTCTCTACTCAGCTGAAAGAGGGTGGCAGACGTTATTGCATTTTTCAATTTTTTCGCTCATATTTAGACTCAATCTTTCATTTTTCCACTTAAATAAAACTATCATTTTGTCATGTTCCCCTGAATGAAACGTCCATATGTTATAATTTTCTTATAAAGAATTTTATGGAGACAGTATCGTTATGTTTGATTTCGGCGCATGTATTCAACAACTACGAATAAGCCATAATATGTCTCAGCAAGCATTAGGCAAAAAACTTAATAGATCAAAAGCAGTTATATGCGGTTATGAAAATAACGTGCGCATTCCACCGTTAGAGGTGCTTGTGAATATGGCGATTATTTTTAATGTTTCACTTAATTATCTTGTTGGAATTGATAAAAATGAAATAATTTCCATAGAAAATTTGGATGAAGAACAAAAACGAATTATAAAAACTCTAATTAAAGAATTTAAGAGCGCTCCGAGACATTATGCAGGTTTTACAGAAAACCAACAAAATCTAATTAATAAGATTTTTGTTGAATTTAATGAGAAAAATAAATAGCGCTTTCTCAATATGCTTTTAACACTTTAAATAATGCGGCGCATTTGTTTGCGCCGTTTTCTTTTTGCAACATAGCTTATTTTCATGTTAAGAGAGAAAGCGAGGGCGATTTCCCCTCTCGCTCCTTTAACACGAAAAGAAAGATTTTGCTGAAAGCCGTGAAAAACGTAAGAAACAAAAAAGAACGAAGCAAACAAAAGCACAATGTGCTGCTGTTCCTCCGTGCGTCTTTCATTTTAGTTTGTGCGCGAAAGAATCGGTTTGTTTCTTTGCAATAGCATCTGCCCGCTGATAGGGCGGCGGAAGGAGACCGAGCCGCCGCGCCGGAGCGAAGCGGAGGCTGTAAGCAGCGGTTTGGGCGCGGAAGTCGCCCTATTGAATCGCACCGAATAAGCCGATTTTTTCGCGCTTAAACTAAGGGCGCCGCCTGTTCGCGGCCACTATATCGCGGCCGCTTTTTAGTGCAGTGAAAATAGGAGGTTCTGAGCCGGAAAGTTTTTAACGACATGAATCGACAAGCAAAAAGTCTGTTACTGCACAACAGCTGGAGTAGGGAGCCAAATTCAAGCGTAATGCAGTGCGTTTGGGTTCTGAAGTCGCCCGATTGAATCGCACCGAATAAGCTGATTTTTTGCGCATAAAAAGAGGCGGCGGAGGCATTGCGGATTTATCCTCCTCTGACCTAACCTAATCTATTCTATTCTGGCCTAACCTATCCTAACGTAACGGCTGAAGCAAAAAAGAATGGGTGAGCTGTAACGGCCGAGGCAAAATAAAACAGTTGAGCTGTAACGGCTGACACAAAATAAAATAGTTGGGTTGTAACGACCGATACAAATTAAAATAGCTGAGCTGTAACGGCTCATCGGCATTATTTTTTAGAAGTTTGAGAATAAAAAAGACAATCTTCTGTTGAAAATTGTCTTTTTATCGTTTATGGTTTTTGAGTTTTTTCGCTAAAGCCGTTTGCTTTTTGATATAGAAAGGGCGTTATATTTTTTCCGTTTGGCGGGATAATTTCCGCAACAGGAAAAAAGCTTTTATCATGAGCGGCACGGCGGCGGCGATCCAAGCGGCGGGAGTGGCAAGGCATACCGCGGCATATCCCCAAAACTGCGGCAAAAAAGTGCATACGGCGAAGCGTGCCGCCAGCTCCAGCACACCGCCGAGCATCGGCACAGCGGGTGCATCCATTGCCTGCAGCGAACTGCGGTAAACGTAAAGCATTGCCAGCATTGGATAGAAAATTGCGATTGTGGTGAGATATTGCTGAGCATAATACAAAATTTCCTCGGAGGGGGTTTCCAAAAACAGCGTGCTTAATGGAGTGCCAAGGAAAATGTTAATCAAAGAAGCCACGATGCTGCACAGCAGCCCGAGCCATGTGGCGGTTTTCAGCCCCTGCTTTAAGCGGAGAATATCTCCGGCGCCTAAATTTTGCCCGCAGTAGGTAGCCATGGTGACGGAAAGGGTAACAAAGGTTTGCGTAACAAATATCTCCACTTTATTTGCCGCAGTGAATGAGGCAACCACATTTGAACCGAACGAGTTGATCGCGCTTTGCAGAATCATGATGCCGACGGCTGTAACGGAGAATTGCAGCGCCATGGGCAGCCCGATGCGAAGATGCGCCCACATAAAGCGAAAATCAGGCCGGAAGTGCTTGCGGTGCAGGCGGAGGATCGGGAAGCGCTTGGCTGCGTACAGGGTGCAGAGCACGGCGGAAATAAGCTGCGAAAGAACCGTTGCCCATGCCGCTCCGGCCACGCCCATAGAAAAGGTCAAGATAAACAGCAGATCCAGCCCGATATTCAGCAGGGAAGAAAGGATCAGGAAATAAAGCGGCGTTTTGCTGTCGCCCAATGCGCGCAGAATGCCGGCGATCATGTTATAGTAAATGGAAGCGCCGATTCCGATAAAAATAACGGAGATATAGGTATAGGCGTCCTGAAAGATGTCCTCCGGCGTGTTCATCAGGCGTAAAAGGGGTTTGGCTGTTAGCAGGCTTACCGCTGTGAGCAAAACGGTGATAAGAATACAAAGCTGGGTGGAAGCAGCCGCGGAGCGTTTTACGCCTTCCTCGTCCTGCGCGCCGAAGTGCTGGGAGGCGATTACGGAAAAGCCGCCGGTGATTCCTATAGCAAAGCCGAGAATCAAGAAGGAAAGCGCGCTGGTAGAGCCGACTGCCGCCAGCGCGTCATTGCCGACGCACCGCCCCACGATGATCGTGTCCACTATGCTGTAGAGCTGCTGAAATATGTTTCCGATCAAAACCGGCAGGGAAAATCGAAGGATCAAACGCAAGGGGGAGCCCTTTGTCATATCACCTGTCATGGAAGGATCACCTTTCTTTTGAAAAAAGCTTTCGATATATGTTGAATAATCCCGCATAGTATAACGCGGAGAGGAGGGTTTGTAAACAGAAATTTCTGATTTACCCGAAAATTATAAAAGGTACAGCCTACGGCTGCACCTTTTATGTTGTTTTCTAAAGAAGAGAACAGTTTTCCGGGCAATATTTTCCTTATTACCGTTTTTTGCGAACGATCAGCGCTGCGCCGCCGAGGAGAGATACCGCTGCAAAGGCAAACACGGAAGGATCAGCCGTGCTTTGTGCGGGTTCAATGGGAAGCTCGTCGCTCAAAATCATTTCGTCGAGCGTCCATGCTATATCTTCATTAGAACGGAGATCCAGTTCGACTTGTGTGGCGGTTTCCAAAGAGTCCAGCATGGGCGCCCAGTTTGCTACATTTACAAGATTATCCATCTTGTATTCCGCGCAAACATAGCCCTTAAAGCCGGCAGGAATCATAACGCCGCAGGTTGTTTGTTCGGGCTCGTCTTTTGTGCCCCATTGTGCTGCGCCGGCATCGCCATATGCCAGGTTCTCCACCTTAGCGCCGTCCTCACGGTAAAGCGTGAAAGCTTGCGGACGAATATAGCACTTCATGCCGTTGCCGCCCAGATATACGGTAAACAACCCGTCGGAAGCGCTCTGGTAATCCATCCAAACGGAGAAATAGCGGCGTGTTTGGCCGGCAGTATCCATATCTAAATAAAAGTTTGCAATCGGTGTAGCGGCAGCCTTTTGAATTATTGTTTTTACCGCTTTGCCCTTTACGCCGTCAACAACCTCGTAAGAGGGAGTAGGAAAGGGCGGGTCATAGGTTAAGAGCCCTGTGTTGAAGTTCATATACGTTTCGACATCTTCGGCAGTGGTTTCAAAATTCTTGAGAATAACGTTTTCGTTTGCTGCCAAAGCCGTCATTGCGCACAGCAGTGTCAGGCAAAGGCAAAGAAACACTGTAATTAATTTTTTCAAAGTGTTCACATCCTTTTCATTATTATACGAATATTATATTGCGCATTTATGACAAATTAAATGCACAAAACAAACTTTCTTTATCACGGTAATAACGAAAAACGCAGCATGAAAGCGAAAAAGGCAAATAGAGGTTAGAAAAAGAAAGAACCGTTCGGCTGAACGGTTCTTTTTAGCGGTTGAAAATTTTATTCTGCAAAATCGCCTGTGTAGCTGACCAGTACGGCGCTGTGAACGCCGTCTGTCACGCCGAGCCTGTCCACAATGGCGTTGACATTCTTTTGCATAACGACTTCGATGGTCATTTCCGTTACGCCTTGAGAGACATTTTTGCTGCGAACCTGCGCTTTTTCCAGCTTGGAAATGCAGCGGCCGACCTCCGGCTGAACCTCGGAATCAAAGCGGACGATCATAAGATAGACTTGCTTTCTGCCGCGAAGCTTAAGAATCACAAAGAACAGAAGCGCAATGAGCACTGTGGCAAGAAGCGCAAACAGATACTGTTTGGCGCCGACGATGATTCCCACCGAAATGCTCCAAAACAGATAGACAATATCAAGGGGATCCTTAATGGCCGCGCGGAAGCGCACGATGGAAAGCGCGCCGACCATACCTAAAGAAAGCACGGCGTTGGAGCTGATCGTTAAAATAATGGTGGAAGTGATCACGCACATAAGAACCAAGGAGGCGTTAAAGGGCTGACTGTAAACCACGCCGCGATAGGTTTTCAGGTAAGTGAAATAAATAGCAAAGCCCAGGAGAGCCGAAACGAGAAGGGTAACGATGATATTCAGCGGAGTGAGTTCGGTTGAGGTGAATTGATCCAAAAAGCTTTGCTTGATAACGTCTTCCGTTCCCACGGCATTCATAAAGAACATTATAGGTTGACTTCCTTTCTTTGTGTAAGATTTTTTGCATTTCTGCACAACACATACTTGGATATTGCCATGTGTTCGCTGGCAGCGGGCTGAATCAGCGTTCTGATCTTGCTTGGGAGAAAATCGTCGTATTTAACTTCCATCACCAAACGGTTCCGCTCCATTGCGTCCACCGTGATCGCGTCAGGGTCAAAAATGTCAAAGGTATCCACCGCGGCGCGAAGCTCTTTATCAAACGTGATGCGCACATTGCCTTCGCGGCAGATATAAGCGTCGCGGTAATAGTCCACAATGACAGCCGGCTGAAGCAGGCGGGTTCGCATGGCGATGTAAAAATCCCGTGCAACAGGCTTGTCCATACTCAACAGAAACGAACCGTCTCCGCTTAAAATATTATAAAACTGTTCTTTGGAAATATTGGCGGAGCGTTTGGAGATATATTGATCGACTTTTGTCTTTTTTTCCAGCTTGATATCGTTTGTATTCTGTGAAAGATTATAGATGCGGATACGGTATTTTGAACGTTCGTAATCGCCGGCTTCCTTCTGCATATAGGAAGACTGATACATATCGTCAAAATACAGGCTTCGGATAAAATAACCCTTTTCTGAAACGCCGGAGCCGAGATCGTGTTCCATAGCAACGTTCAGGCGAGAAACCAGATTGTAATATTCCGGATAGGAGATATAGTATTTCAGCTCGTGGCGAAACATCATCCCATTATACTGCAACTGTACACCCCCTTTTATTTTGGTTCTGGAACGCTGTTATTATAGCACGCAGCTATGACAAGCGCAAGTAATGTTTTACTTATTTTTTATTACTTCTCCCTAAGTACAAAACAGATATTAACTATTTTCGCTTAGGGATTTTGATTTTATCTGATATAAAATGATTTATATTATTCTTATTCTATCAGGTATATTGACTTCTGCTATCAAATAGCTATCGCTCGGATGCTATCACGCTACAACCAATTCGGCAATGCGAAATGATTTTCGAAGAATGTGTTGCGAGAGACTTTATTCAGCGATTGATATCTAAGTGCGTAGACAATTCAATTTTCTGTCGAGATATGCTCTGTTCTTTTTTTTCAGCTCGCATTCCCAAATGCGAATAACCGTCCAGTCTCGTCGTTCAAACAGAGCCGTTATTTCTTTATCGTGCTTTATATTACGTTCACGCTTTTTTGCCCAATATTCTGCGTTGTCAGAAGGACGAGTATTTCTGCAATTGTGTCCGTGCCAAAAACAGCCGTCCACAAATATGGCGATCTTTTTATCAAGAAAGACAAAATCAGGATGACCTTTAACGGGGTAACTGCGTTTCCATCCGATTATTCCGTTTTCCTTGAAGATTTGTATCAACTTTAGCTCTGTAGATTTATTATTCTTCGAGCGCACCCTGCTCATTATATCGGAGCGTTTATTGTCATCAAATACATCAGCCATACTTTTATATACCTTGTATAACGGGAGCATTATAAAGTTGCATCCCTTTTCTATAAGTTCCTTATGAGTTAATCCAGTATTGTAATCCAGTTTTCATTAAAATCAATGCTCTTCAAAACATCTGCTTTTTGTAACATAGGAGGCTTTTTTATACGGAATTTCACAGCTTCATTCGGTACTTCCGTATGAATTGTGAATTGAGAACCGTGAGGTTGCCAAGTGAAACAAGTCCTGTCTCTATGGTCTAATCCTATCAGATTACCGTTAGAGTTTACTTCCCAATGATAATCTGTTGTTCTAAATCTTTGAGTTTCTTCCTCGAACATTCTGTAAGAAAGCAAGTCATAGCTTCGCACTAACACAATAGTTCTCACTCGGCTATAATGGTCGGTTGCGATATTAATACGCTCATTCCAAATGTTTAAAACGGCTTCCCCTGTTTTTTGAACATCTTTATGAGGGTCAGTTATGCCGTAAGAATAATCAGGGGAGCATCTTCCGCTTATCAATCTAACGTTCGTGCTTGAAAATGGATCGGTTGCTTTAACCGTTTTCATAGACCAACAATTTTTATCAAGCGTTACGTCTGCAATCCCTACTGGAGAATCAAGATGCGTCCCTCCAATAGCATCGGCAAATGCGTCTCCCCAATCATTTCCCGAAACATCTTTCCTGCCAATATAAATAAGATAAACAAGATAGCCGCCTATTTTATTTACAAGTTCTTTAGGGAAAACGTTTAGCGGATACAAGGTTTGTGTTGTAAGTTGTTTTGAATCTCGTAATTTTGGTCTCTGTTCCACACTACTTCATCTCCGTTTCGTCATAAGCTTTTAATGCTTTTATCATTTCCTCCGCCACCGCGCATATCATAGGTACGGCAACAGAATTTCCAGTTTGCTTTTTGATTTGACCGTAGGGGACTACGATTTTATAGGTTTCAGGAAAACCCTGTATTCTTAACAATTCTCGCTCCGTGGGACGGCGTTCATCGTTGATAAGAATATAGTTCGCTGAAGCTCCTGCTCGCAAAGCTGACGAATAAGGGTGAGGTGTGATAGCGCCCGCCATATTCTCGTGAGAAATATAAGGTTTTGGATAATTCTTGTCTTTTAATCTTGACAACCTTGATTTTCTTATAGTGTCCCTAACATAATACTTCTTGTCAACTTTCGTTTCTAAAATATCAGCAAGTTTTTTTCGCTTTTCTGCTTCAACAGGCAGGGGAAATTGAAATTTTACATCGTTAAGAAAACCAACAATTATTATTCTTTCTCTCTTTTGGGGAACGCCATAATCAAGAGCATTGAGAACTTTGGCATAAACTTTATAACCTAATGCCTCTAAGTGCTCTTTAATAATTTTAAAAGTATTGCCGCCATCGTGCGCGGTTAAGTTGCGAACATTTTCAAGCATAAATGCGGTCGGCTTTTTCTCCTTGAGAATGCGTTCTATATCAAAAAACAGTGTGCCGCAAGTCTCGTTTGAAAACCCTTCTTTTTTTCCGATAATAGAAAATGCCTGACAAGGAAACCCTCCAAGAAGAATATCGAAATCGGGAATATCTTTAGCGTCTATCTTAGTAATATCTCCCGCAGGATGTTCGCCGAAATTAGCTTCGTAAGTGGTACAAGCAACTTCGTCAAATTCAGATGAAAATACACAATGACCGCCTACGCTTTCAAAGCCTAATCTAATACCGCCTATTCCTGCGAAAAGGTCAATAAATCTAAAACTATCCCAACTCATTTATCTTCACTCCATTGAATAGCATTTTCGTAATTAAGTCATTCTTTCACAAAAAAATACAATGGCTATGGCTTTCGCCCCTGCGGCGCAACCGATCCATACGGTCTTAAAAACGGTCGCTTTCTTTTTTCATTTATTGCTTTTTTTCTCTCTACGGCTGTTTTTTACATGTTTGCATATCCCTTTGTAGCTTTTAACGGCGGGAAGGAACAGCATTCCGGTTGCGAGCAGCGCGCACAGAAGCGCGCACACGGCAAAAATGGCTGCCTTCCACCAAATAGTGGCCGCAACGGGATCAAAGCAGTCCCAAAGCATAACGGCATAGAGGATTGCGGAAAGATACATCCATATGCTGAAAACAATGCGCAGGAAGCGGCTGCCGAAGTACCAGACGAGGACGGTCAGCACAACGTTCCATGCGAGCATCCACCAATTTAGGTTCGTGGCAAACACCACAAGCTGAAGGAGCAAATGCATGGCGCACAGAAGCGTGGCGCACTGAAAGCTTTGCGCGGGTGTAAAGCGGTTATCGGTTTTTTGATCCATAAAAGCTTGCCCCCTTCCCTGTGCTGTTTGGTGCGGTCGGCGCGCGGCTCCGCCGCAGCGCTGCCGTGCTTGCACGGGCAGCGCTGAAAGGCGGGGAGCCCCCCGGAGGGGGCTTGGGCGCCGATAGGCGTCCCGCGCGCCGACTGCCGATCTTATTCGCTGCCTGCAACGGAAAGCTCGGAAACGAGTATGCTCGGCGCTCCGTATGTGCCGGCGCCCGGAAGACCCCAGCGGAAGTCGCTGCCCACACAGAGAATATTTTTAAGCAGCGTGTAGAAGTTTCCGCTGACGGTGATCCCTGCCACCGCGCGCGAACGTTTGCCGTTTTCGATCATATAGCCCTTTGCACTCAGGCTGAAGTCGCCCGTGGCGGCGTTTGCGCCGCTGTGCAGCCCGTTCAGCTCGGTAATCAGGATGCCGTTTCCGGCTCGGGAAAGCAGCTCTTCAAAGGGGGCGCTGCCTGGCTTCAGGAAAAGATTGCTCGGCGCAACGTGTATGCCTGCAGTGTAGCTTGCTTTGTTTCCGTTCCCCGTGCTTGCGGCGCCCGCCTTTGCCGCTGTTTTCAGGTCGTACAGCAGCGTTCGGAGAACGCCGTTTTCGATCACGTTTTTAGCCTGCGCGGCAACGCCTTCATCGTCAAAGGCGCTGCGGATCGGCGCATCAGGGCACATGGGATCGTCCGTAACGGTTACGCAGCCTGAAGCAACAGCGTTTCCCTCGCAGCCCTTGAGCAGGGAAAGTCCTCGCTGCGCGCATTCTGCGCTGAAAACATCGCTGAAGGTATCAAGCAGATCTGAAACGGTATCACTGCGAAGCACGATCGGAAACGTACCGGATGCGCATGACGCGGCGCCTAACTGCGCGGCTGCGTCCTCCACTGCCTCCGCAGCCAGCGCGGCGGTGTCGATACCATGCAGGCTGCGCCCGAAGGCGTAGGCAAAGCCGTTGTTCATCACTCCGCTTTTTTCCGCAATGGGAAGCACATAGGCATAAAGATAATTGCAGCGGTTTTGCAGGGAAAGGCCTTTGGAGTTTCGGATCATCACTTCGCTTTCCCCGTAGCCCACGGCGCTGCCTTCGGTGCGGCTAACGGCGCTGCTTGCCGCTAAGGCTTGGCGCTCCAGCTCCATTGCCAGCGCGATGCGCTGCTGCGGCGTGGTGCGCGCAAGCTCTTCGCTGTAGCTGTCGGTAGATGGATAACGCGCGGAGCCTTCAAAGATAAACTGTTCATCCTTGCTTTCCAGAATCTCAAGGTTTTTTGCGGCGTTTTCCACTAAAGCCGCTGCGGATTCTTCGCTGAACACCGTGGAAGAAGCGTAGCCGATGCGGCCGTTCTTCTTTGCGCGGAAGGAAACGCCCGCGGTGTTTTGAACCGTATATTTTTCGCACTTTTGCGCAGTTACCTTTGCAAAAAAGCTTTCGCCCTTTACGGCATATACTTCGTATTCCTCAAAACGCTGCTGTGCGAGGCGAAACAGCGCTTCAAAAAAGTCCTGCGCGTTCATGTATTTCCTCCGTTTACTTACTGCTTGGTGTTGTTTTCGTGCCATTGCTGCGCCGTTTGCCCGTACAGCAGGCGATCCTGTGCAGTGCCGTCCTCAAGCAGAATATCCTGCGAGAGAATGCCCTCTCTGCGGAAGCCGAGCTTTTCGGCAAGGTGCTGCGCTTCATAGTGTTCGATGTCTATGTGCAGGATGATCTTATTTAAGCCCAGCTCCCCAAAGCATTTGGAAAGCATCTCCATAGAGGTGCGGTACGCAATGCCGCGGCGGATAAACTGGCTGTCCCCAATAATAACATAGTATTCCGCTTTTTTGTTCTGTTCGTCTATGTTGAACAGCCCCATCATTCCGATCGTTTTTTTGTTGCCGTCTTCATCGGCCACGTAGATCACAAAATCGTCCCGCAGCTTATTGATCAGCGAAAGCTGGAACCACTGCCCCGCAGCCTGCTCTGTTTGCGGAAGCGGCACGTGAAAGTGCTTGATCAGCGCGCTGTTTTTTGCCCATGAGACTAAAACGGGTAAATCTCCCTTTTCAATTTTTCGCACGCTCAGCCTGAAGTTTGCCATAAAATATTTCCGTTTCCTTTCTTCCCGAAAAACTCATACGCTTGCCGCGCTTTCGGGAAAATGCGGCAGGCATACCG
Source organism: Clostridiales bacterium (assembly GCA_018376855.1). GTDB lineage: Bacteria > Bacillota > Clostridia > Christensenellales > QALW01 > JAHAAN01. Next base: position 12,356 of record JAHAAN010000016.1, read on the forward strand.
TTTGCAGTGCTTTGTTGTTATTTTTATGAAGAAGCCGAAACGCTTTGCGGCGATGCCGGTTCTTCTAAAACAGACGCATAGCGAATAGTTTTTATTATTATAACACGAAGCGCCATTTTTTGAAATAGGCAGAGAAGATATTTTTTAAAATCCGGAATATTTTTTGTATTTTTCAATACATTGTAGCAATGAGGCTATAGGAGGAAGAGATATGGAAATAAGAATGAGTCAGCTAACGGGCGAAGAAGTCAGTGTAAAAAGCTATGATACGGTTGTCCGCGTGGTGGTGCCGCTGTCTGCTGCGGACGGCGCTCGGGTTTTATGCGCCGCGGCACAGCCGTCGGTCAGCCTGAGTGAGGCGCTTTCCGGTCAGATCCGCGTGGAGGGAAGCGTAAAATGCTGTGTAATCAGCGCATACGGCGAGCAGCAGTTTATGAGCGAAAGCGCTGTTTCGTCGTTTGAGTGCAATGTTCCGGCGGAGGGAGTGAGCGCCCGCGCCCGTATTCTTGCAAGCGCTTCGTGCTGCGATTGCCGGGCCGCGCAGGAAGGATCCAATGCCGTGGTAACGGCGCGCATCCGCGTGCAGGTTTATGTCAGCGACCCCGCGGAGGCGGAGGTAGTTACGCAGGCGGAGGGCGAAGAGCTTTACACGTTGCAGGGCGTTATGCAGAGCACGCAGAATGTGGGTGATTACCGCGCTCGCTTCGGCATTAAAGAGGACATTACGCTTTCCGTGCGGCTGCCGCAGATTGACCGCCTGCTGTGCTGTCAGGCTTCGCCGGTGCTTCAGCAGGTGAACTGCGATCACGATCAGATTTTGATTCAGGGAACGCTGGCTGTCAATTTGATCTATGCCTGCGCCGATGAATTCGAGCCGGTTGCGCAGATTGCCGACAGCATTGAGTTCAGCAAAATTATAACCGCTTCCGGCGTGCAGCCGGGCGACGATGCGATTCTGACGCTTTCTGCCGAGGACTGCATTTTCACGGTGGAGAAAAACGAGGAGGGCGAAGCGCGCATTGTTTCGCTGGAGTGTGTGCTGGCGGCCTCGGCAACGGCATACAGAACGGAGGAAACAGAGGTTGTTACCGACGCCTACAGCAGCGTCAGCGAGCTTGACATGATGCGCCAGCGCCTAACGCTCAACAGCGAGACCACTTTGTTCCGCAGCCGCCAGAGCGCAAGAATCAGCGCGCAGATGCCGGCTGGCAATCCGCCGATGGCGCGCATCAGCGCAGTGATCGTCAGCCCGTGCGTGGAGGAGGTCGTTCCCAAGAACGGCGGCGCGGTAATCAATGGCACAGCCGGTGTGCAGGTGCTGTATATTGCATCGGAGAGCGGCGACTTTGCGGCGTTTTCCACAGTTTCCGAGTTCTCCTTTACGATCGACGAGCCTGACTTTACGCCCGATATGGCCGTGTTTGCCGATGTGCGGCCTGAACAGATCCAAGCCGTGCTTACGGGCATGAACGAGTGTGAACTGCATTTGACGCTTGCCGTCAGCCTGGCAGGTTTCCGAAGCGAAAATCTTTCGGTTTTGACGGAGCTGAGCGAAGCGGGAGCGCGCGAGGAAAGCGACTGCGGCATCTGCATTTATATTATGCAGAAGGACGATACGCTTTGGGATGTGGGAAAAGAGCTTGGCGTGAGCACGGAGATGCTGCGCCAGCTCAATCCCGAAGCGGGTGAACGCCCTGCCGCAGGTACGCGACTGACCGTATACCGGCAGATCAAGCCTTAACCCTTTGAAAAACAGGAAAAGGTTGTTTATGTGATAAATAAGCCGCGGACTGAAAGCTTTCGGTCCGCGGCTTGTTCGGTAAAAAGGTCGGTTTATTGAACAGAGGAGGGAGAATTTTTAAAGATCTCGTTTACCGTTTCGGCAGTGATGAGCGGCAAAAGTGAAAAAGGCGTGTTAGGCGTTTCTTGATTTCATCAGGCGGTCGATACTGCGTTTAGCGTCCTTTTCGGCGCTCACCTGCCGTTTGTCGTAGAGCTTTTTGCCCTTTGCAAGGGCGACGAGCATTTTTACGCGGCCGTCCAGCAGATATAGCTCCAGCGGCACAAGCGTGTAGCCATCTTGCTTCATTTTGCCGTAGAGTCGGTCGATCTCACGGCGGTTTGCGAGCAGCTTGCGCGTGCGCAGCGGATCCTTGTTGAAGATGTTGCCCTTTTCGTAGGGGGAGATATGCATACCGTATACGAACATTTCACCGCTGCGAACGCCCACATGGCTGTCCTTGAGATTGACCTTTCCCATGCGGACGGATTTCACCTCCGTGCCGACCAGCACCATTCCGACCTGCAAAGTCTCCTCAATGAAATAATCGTGATGTGCTTTTTTGTTTTGGGCAATGATTTTTTTCCCTTTGTCCATATGCTTGCTCCTTACAGCTTTTTGATCATTTCCAGTTCGATGCGGCGCGCTTCCGCATCCGCGCTGTGCACGCGCACGCAAACACGGTCGCCGAAGCGGTACACCTTCCGCTTTCGCTCGCCGATCACGGCGTAGAGCTTTTCGTTGTACACATAGTAATCGTCCGGCAGCGAGGCAAGCGGAACGATACCTTCGGCGCTGTTGGCAAGCTCCACCCAAAACGCGCTTGCGCTCACGCCGGAAATCATTCCTTCGAAGATTTCTCCGATATGCTCCGCCATAAACTCGGTTTTTTTCAGATCATCCGTATCGCGTTCGGCTTCCTGCGCAATCAGCTCGTTTTCCGAGCAGCGCTGCGAAAATTCGGGCGCGCGTTTTTCCAGCTCTGCCAAAGCCGCGGTGTTATGCTCCCAAAAAAGGTGAAGCGCGCGGTGTACCAGCAGATCGGGATAACGCCGTATGGGAGAGGTGAAATGCAGGTAGTTTTCCGCCGCAAGGCCGAAATGCCCCAAATTGCTTTCGCAATAGCGCGCTTTTTTCATGGAGCGCAGCAGCAGGCGGGAGATCAGGGCCTCCTCCGGCGCCCCCTGCGCGCGCTGAAGCAGCTGCGCGCAGAGCAGCGGCGAGATCTTTTTATCGGTGTTCAGGCGATAGCCGAACGTGCTCACGACCTCGTTGAAGGAATCCAGCCGGTCGGAATCAGGCGTTTCATGAACGCGGTAGATGCACGGAATGTGATTCTGCTGCATAAACTGCGCCACCGTTTCGTTGGCGATCAGCATGAATTCTTCGATCATGCAGTGCGAGACCTCGCGCACCTCCGGCTCAATGGAGATGGGCTTTCCAGCCTCATTAAGAATAATATGCGTTTCGGGCAGTTCAAATTCAATGCTGCCGCGCTTAACGCGCTTGGCGTAGAGCGCGCGGTGCAGGCGTTCCATGTCCTGAAGATCCTGCCTGATATGCGCATAGCGCCGGGAAAGCGCTTCGTCGCCCCGCAGCAGCTCCGCAACGTTTTTATAGGTCAGCCGTTCGCAGGAACGGATCACGCTGGGCGTTATTTCGTATTCAAGCACCTCGCCCCGCGCGGAGATATGCATCACGGCGCTGAGCGTCAGCCGATCCTCGTTAGGGTTAAGCGAGCAGATGCCGTTGCTGAGCGCGGTGGGCAGCATGGGAATGACGCGATCCACCAAATAAACGCTTGTGCCGCGCTTATAGGCTTCCGCGTCAAGCGCGCTTGCAGAGCGCACATAGTGGGATACGTCCGCAATGTGCACGCCGAGCGTCCAGGTGCCGTCGTCATGCGCGCGGATCGAAACCGCGTCGTCCAGATCCTTGGAATCGTCGCCGTCGATGGTAAACACACGGTCGCTTCGGAAATCCCTGCGGCCGGTCAGGTCGGCGGCCGTTACGGGAACGGCTGCCCGTTCTGCGGCGGCAAGCACGGCGTCCGGAAAGGTCTCCGGCAGGCCGTGCATTTTTACAATGGAGCGAATGTCTGTTCCGGGCGCGTCCTTATCGCCGATCAGCTCTGTTATGACGCCCTTGAGATCCCCATAAGCGTTGGGGGTGAAATCGGTAACGCGGCAGACGGCTTTATAGCCGCTGGGAAGCTCCGCGGGGCTTCCGGTAATCAGAATGCTGCGGCGCAGGCGCTTGTTATCGGGCAGAAGCATCGTGCGCTTGCCGGAGGAAACTAAGGTTCCCACCACGGTTTCGTTGGCGCGGACGATCACGCGCACGACTTCGCCTTGTGCCTTGTGCCCTTCGCTTGCAGGCAGTGCGCGCACCCAAACGGTATCGCCGTGCAGACCTGTGTGAAGATCCTGCGCGGCGATATAAAGGTCGCCGCTTTTATTCTGCGGGATAAAGAAGCAGTATTCGCCCCGGGAGCCTTGAAGCGTTCCCACAGAGAGCGAAAAGACTTCGGGAAGGCCGTATTTTCCGCGGGGGGAAGCGTAAATAAGATTATCTCGCGAAAGCTGATCGAGCGCCTTACGCAGCGCTTTTGCATCCTGTTCGGACAGCGACAGCGCGGCGAGCAGCTCTTTTGCGGTAAAAGCCTTTCCGCTTTGGAAAAGCGACTGTAAGTTTTCAATTATTGTCATGTAAAAATCCTTTCGTGATAAAAGAAAAACGCTCCATTGGAGCGTTTAAGGCTATTGTGTACTCAGATTGCAACGACCACAGCTAAAGCCAGCGCAAGAATCACAATACAGATCGTTAAGATCTTTGTGATGAAAACCAATTTTCCTTCTTTGCTCTTGGTTTTGTTTCTGCCCAGAAAGCTGTCAGTATTGTTGCCGCCCATTACGCTGCCAAGCCCTTCGGTCGAACCGCTTTGCCGCAGGATGACCACGATCAGGCCTATAGAAAGTAAAGCCAAAACAACGGCTATAATGATTGCTACGATTTGAAGCGTACCCATTTTTATACCTCCCATACAAATCAAATTTATTCTAACATAACGCCCGTTTATTTGCAAGCATTATTTTTATTGTTTCACAATAAAAATCGTACCATGACCATGGTTTTCGCCCTTTGTGCCGCGAATGCCGAAATCACTGTCTTTTTCGGGGAATGAAAGTTTGTGTTTTCAGGAAAAAATCACGTTTTTCGGCTTCATTTATGCTATAATAACAATATCGGGAACCGGAAAGGATAAGATATGATGCAGAAGCGGGTTTTTCATACGCTTGCGCCGTTGTACGGAAGCTGGAGCAGGGTGCTGGTTTTGGGAACGATGCCGTCGCCGAAATCGCGCGAGGCGGGGTTTTATTATGAGCACCCGCAGAACCGTTTTTGGCCTGCGCTTGCGGCGGTATACGGCGAAGCGACGCCGCAGGGAACGCAGGCGCGCGCCGCGTTTGCGCAGCGGCATGGGATTGCGCTGTGGGATGTGCTTGCCAGCTGCGTCATCAGCGGCGCGGCGGACAGCACGATTCGTGAAGCGGAGCCGAACGACATTGCGGCTCTGCTTGCGGAAACGGGAATCCAAACGGTTTTTACTACGGGGAAAACGGCGTATTCGCTTTATAAAAAATATTGCTTCGGCGTGCCGGAGGCGATCTGTCTTCCGTCGCCGAGCGCGGCAAACTGCGCGGTGAGCCTTGAAAAGCTTACGGAGGCTTACCGCGCAATAAAAATCTTTACGGATGGCGAATAATTCTATATAATAAAGGGCGATCATTAACAAGCCGCATTCGGCGGCGGAACGGAGAAAGGTATGTTTAAAACGGAACCGCTTATTATCGACGGAAAAGCGTATGCCTCCCTTGTGGAAGCGGAGCTTAGGGAGCGCGTGGCGGCAGTTACGGCTAAAACGGGCGTGCAGCCGGTGCTGGCCACCATTTTGGTGGGGGAAAATCCGGCGAGCGTAACGTATGTGCGCATGAAAGGGAATGCGTGCAGGCGTGTCGGAATGGATTCGCGCAAGATCGAGCTGCCGCAAAGCACCACAACGGAGCAGTTATTGGGCGTGATTCGCGAGCTGAATGAGGATCCGGCCATTTGCGGGATTCTGCTTCAGCACCCGGTTCCCAAGCAGATTGACGAGCAGGCCTGCTTTAATGCGATCAGCTTGGAGAAGGATGTGGACGGAGTGAATACCGCGGGCTTCGGCGCAATGGCGATGGGGCTGCCGGCTTATAAGAGCGCAACGCCGCTGGCGATCTTATCGCTGATGAAGCACTACGGCATTGAAATTGCCGGAAAGGAAGCCGTTGTGATCGGAAGGAGCGCGATTTTGGGCAAACCGGTTTCTATGCTGCTGCTTCAGGAGGACGCTACCGTAACGGTCTGCCATTCCAAAACGAAAAACCTTCCGGAGGTCGTGCGGCGGGCGGACATCGTGGTGGCAGCCGTGGGCAGGCCGCGCTTTGTGCAGGAGGATTGGATCAAGCCCGGAGCGGTGCTGATGGACGCCGGCTACAACGCGGGGAATGTAGGGGACATTGATTTGGAGGCCTGTATTCCCAAATGTACGGCGTATACGCCGGTGCCGGGCGGCGTGGGGCCGGTTACGATTGCGATGCTGATGCGCCAAACGGTGGAGGCTGCGGAGCGCTTTGCCGGAATAAGCAAATAAAAAGGAGGGCGAAACGGGATGAAGCTTGAGGAATGCATGGAATGCTACAGCGCTTTATGCGGCGAAAGCGAGCCGCAGTGGACGACGTTTTATGAGGATACGCAGGATGAACGCTCTGTTTTTGTGCCGGGGTGGAGCTTTGAGCTGCTTCCGGAGGAGGGCGGACTTCTGCGCGCAGGCGGAAGCTGCAAAAACGGGCTTTCGGTTTTGGTGCAGGAGGAGGAGCCGCTGGCGCTGATCGATGCGTTGGAAACGGCGGCGCTGCTGAAGTCCTTGGAGAGAGAGGAAAACGGCGATTTCCTGCTGGCGCTGATAATGGGCCGATTGATCGGAATGGGTCTGGAGTTTGACGCTAAACGCATGGAAACGGGGTTTTGGCTGCGGCGCGATAATTTAGAGGCTGAATGGAAGACGGAGGAGCGTTTGCTGACCGTTTTGCAGGACGGTGCGCAGTACAGCCGTGCGGTGCTGGAGAAGAGCGATGAATCGGCGCTGCAAAGGCTGGCGGAATTGGCGATAAAGCTCAGTCAGCCGGCGATGACCTCTGTGGCGCAGGATGATCTGCTCAGCGCGCTTACGGAGCGTTATGCGGAGCTTTCTCCGGTTACGGAGAGCCATATTGACCTTTACGATCAGAACCTGTGCATCTACCGCTTTTTTGTTCCGTTCGGAAGTAAGTCCGACCGGCTGTGGATCGCCGTTAACAACGAAAGCGCCAGCGTAGGCGTGAATGCGGCTGTGATGTGCGATGATATCGGCTTGGGAACCAATGCAGTCAGCGCTTATGCAGATGCTTTTATAAATGAAAAAACAGTATTGATTACTACTTATAAAAACCAAGAAATTTTTGAGGCGGGCGAACAGGGAGAAAATGAATTTCTTTCCGCGCCTGAAAGCGCGAAGGAGCTTGAGGAAAAGCTTGCCGCGCGCGGAAAGGGTTTTTCGGGGCGGTTTCGCCGCGGCAGGGTGTTGGATGTGCTTTCATTTAAAGGCAGCTTTGATATGACGGTAAAGATCTGAGCCTGAGACTGAATCGCAGATTATTATAAAATGAAAGCACACGTAAGGGCAGGGCTTTATAAAAAACTAAGGGCAAGGTGAACCGCAGCAGCGGTTTGCCTTGCCCTTTCTGTATGGCGTGTAGTTTTATGTTATTGAAAACGCGTCCACGGTTTGGACAGGGGTTTGCGGCTCAAAATACCGAAGAATGCCGTTTAACAGCCCCTGCGCCATCTTTTTTTGGTAATCGGAATCCGTTAGCAGATAATCCTCTTTTTTGTTTGTCATGTGCCCCATTTCGATATTGACGATCATTCTTTCGCACCAGTTAAAGCCGGTTTGGTCGCTCCGTTTCGTGATGCCGAGATTTTTTGCATCGGTAGCCTTGCAGTATTCTTCGATTAGTAGCGCCGCGGCACGGTTGCAGTCTTCAAGATACGGATTTTTTGTGGGCACGAGCATAAAGGCTCCGTGAATGTCCGGATCGTCCGAGCCGTTGCAGTGAAGGCGAAGCGCATAATCGGTGTTTTGTTCATTGAAAAACTGCGCCCTTTCTGCGTTAGAGATGTTTACATTGTGAGTCTCGCGTGTCATAACAACGGTTGCACCGCGCTCTTCAAGCAACGCCTTCAGCAGCAGCGCAACCTGAAGATTTACTTTATATTCCGGAACCTTTGTCCAGCGACCCTGCGTGCCGGAGGAGACCTTTTTCTTCATTTCATCGGAATCGGGCGCTACGGGCTCTTTAGCGCTGTTTCCGTGCGCTTGATGCCCGGGATCCAAGCCGATCACAAAGCCCTTTAACGGAAGATCCGTGTTTTCTGTGGGCGGGAGTGTCTGGGTCGGCGAGGGAGTAGGCTTCGGTGTGGGCGAGGGGCTGAGCAAGGGTGAGGGTTTCGGCGTATATGTAGGCGAAGGTTTTTCCTCGGGTGTGGCGGAGCCGGCAGGAGAGGGGCTTGCGGTGATCTGCCGTCAGATGGGCATCGAGGCGTAT
>JAHAAN010000017.1 GCA_018376855.1 Clostridiales bacterium
CGTAACAGATGAGACCAAACAGCTGATTGCAGATACTAAAGCAAAAATTGTCAATGGTGAGTGGGATGTTTTCACCGGTCCTATTTATGATAATAAGGGCGAGCTGCGCGTTGCGGACGGAGAAAAGATGACAGATGAGCAAATGCTTTCTACCGACTTCACATGGTTTGTCAAAGGCGCTACGGATGAAGGAATTCAAGGTTGATTTTTAGAGCTTTATATCGGCTGCCGGTGCTGAGTGCATCGGCAGCATTTTCTGTTATTTAAAAATTATTTGAGGAGTGTGTGCATGGAAAGCCGGACTGTAATCGAAATGCAGGAAATTACAAAAGAATTTCCGGGAATTATTGCAAATGATCACATTTCATTTGATGTTCGAGAGGGAGAAATCCATGCGCTGTTGGGGGAGAACGGCGCCGGAAAATCCACCCTGATGAATGTTCTTTCGGGATTGTACAGACCTGACAGTGGGCATATCGTTATGGATGGAAAGCCGGTTAATTTTGCGAGCCCAAAAGAGGCTATTAAGCATGGAATTGGAATGATCCATCAGCATTTTAAGTTGATTCCGGCCTTTACGGTGGCGGAAAATATCATTTTAGGCGATGATCGACAGCCGTTCTTTTACAATAAGGAAAAGGCGGAAGCCTTTATTTTGGATTGTGCAAAAAAGTATAATATGGATATTGATCCCGGTAAAAAAGTTTGGACATTATCTGTCGGCGAGCAGCAGACAGTTGAAATATTAAAGGTGCTTTACAGAAAAGCAAGAGTGCTTGTGCTTGATGAACCTACCGCAGTGTTGACTCCGCTTGAAACGGTTAAGTTGTTTTCAAATCTGCGCAGCATGACTGAGCAGGGGTGTTGTGTAATTATCATTACGCATAAGCTTGCGGAGGTTTGTGAGATTGCAAATAGAGTTACTGTGCTTAGACGAGGAAAATCTGTAGCAACGATTGAAGGGGATGATATTAATTATCGTCGTCTTTCCGAATTGATGATGATGTCTGAGAGTGAGCGAGATAGCATAAAAGAAGAAAAAGAGCGGGTTGATGTAAGTGAGTCAAAAGAAAATATATTGGAAGTTGAAAAGCTGACAGTTATAAATGACAAGAAAGTTTCGACATTGAACCATGTTAGCTTTTCTTTAAGAAAGGGCGAGATATTAGGAATAGCCGGAGTTTCCGGAAACGGTCAAAAGGAATTGGCGGAAGCGATAGCGGGTATATGTAAAGTCAAATCCGGCAGTATTTTTTTGAATGGAGCGGATATTACAGCGGATGGTGCGGCGCGGCGTTATGAAGGGGGAATTGATTTCGTTCCGGAGGATCGGCTTGGAATGGGTTTGGTAGGAAATATGAATATCGGTGAAAATCTGATATTGAAATCATATAAACGGCGTGAAAACAAAGGTGCTTTTATCCGCTATAAAAAATTGACGACGAAAGCCTCTGAGATTGTGAAAAAATATGATGTGGCAGTGGCAAACGTGAAAGCACCGGTGAGATCTATGAGCGGAGGAAATTTGCAGAAAGTGCTTTTGGCACGAGAGATTGAAGCAAATCCTAAGGTTTTAATTGCAGCTTATCCGGTTCGAGGATTGGACGTTGCGGCATCGCAGGCGATTTTTCATATGATGTTGTCATTGAAACAGTCAGGGTGCGGCACGATTTTGATTGCGGAGGATCTTGATGCATTATTCCAATATAGCGATAGAATTATGGTTTTGTATCGTGGAAATGTGATGGGGATATGTGATACAAAGGATATTACAATTACGGATGTAGGAATGATGATGATGGGGACACCCCTTGCGGAGGTTCAAAAATATGAAGTATACGGTCACTTTTAAGAAACGTGCGTCAGGGCTTTCCGGATATGTGCTTGTTTCTCGTATTTTGGCTTTGATTCTTTCGGCAGGTATTGTAGCAATTGTTTTGCTGCTTACACTTACAGATAAAAGCAAGATTGGACAAGCATTGGATAGGCTATTTTTAAGCCGGTTTATAACGCTTCGAGGAATAAAAATGATGCTTCAGGATGCAATTCCCCTTTTAATTGTTACCTTGGGAATTGCGGTTGCTTTTCGAATGAAGCTTTGGAATATTGGGGGCAATGGTCAAGCAGTGGCAGGAGCTATGTTTGCAGCAGCAATACCAATATACTTTCCTGAGCTTTCGGCAGCGGCGTATATTCCGCTTATGATGCTTGCTGCGATTATTGGGGGAGCTCTTTGGGCTTCAGTGTGCGCGTTTTCTAAAGCCTACGGAAATGTTAACGAGACGATTACAAGCTTAATGATGAACTATATTGCGATTTGTTTGGGCGATTTTTTGATTAACGGAATTTGGAAGGATCCGCAAAGCGGCTTTAACAAGGCACCTACACTTCCCGGAAATGCTGTATTGCCGACGATGGGAGATACTGGAATTACATACGCGGCATTGATTGCTGTTTTCCTTCTGTTTGTGTATTATATTCTTATGAAAAAGAGCAAATGGGGATATGAAGTTCGTGTTGCGGGCGAAAATGAAAATGCGGCGAAATATGCAGGCATGCCGGTTAAGCGTAATATTGTGTTGGCGTTTTTGGTATCGGGAGCATTTGCTGGGCTTGCGGGATATGTGGTTTTAGCAGGCAGAGGAAATGCAGCGAGTTTTACAACCTCTGTTAACGATATTGGTTTTACTGCTGTTATGGTAGCGTGGCTTTCAAGACTCCACCCAACAGGAATTTTATTTATGTCGCTGTTTATTGCCGGAGTAAAAAACGGATGCAATGCGTTGCAGTCTTTCGGTGTGGACGGTGCGTTTGCAGATTTTATTCAAGGATTGATTTTATTCATGGTTTTGGTTTGTGACGTGCTGACACGTTATGAAATAAAAATTAGGAGAAAACAGCCCCAAAAACAATTAACTGAATCAATGCATAAATTTGAAGCGCAGGAGGAAACAGAGAATGTCTGATATGATTGTGGCCGCGCTTCAAGCGGCGATATCCATCAGCGCGGTATATCTTTTCGCAACACTGGGTGAGATATTGACGCAGCGAAGCGGAGTAATGAATTTGGGCGTTGAAGGTATGATTATGATGGGAGCCGTAGCAGCCTGCATTACGGCATCTGTAACGGAAAGCCTTTTTTTAGCGGTACTTGCGTCTATGTTGGTTGCCGGCATTTTTGCTGCGCTTCATGCATTTGTATCCGTAACATTGAAATCCAGCCAAGTGGTTTCCGGCCTTGCTTTGACTATTCTCGGAAGCGGGTTGGCACGCTTTTTAGGGGCGTTGTTAAAGCTTGGTAAGATGCCGGTTTCTTTTGAGAATATCTCTTTGCCGTTGCTTGGCGATATTCCGTATGTGGGAGATATATTATTTAATCAAAATTTGTTGGTATATATTGGGTATGTTGTAACAATTGTGATGTCTGTTGTTTTGTTTAAGACAAAGCTTGGAATTCGGATTCGGGCAGTGGGGGAAAATCCGGCAGCGGCAGATGCGGCGGGCATTAATGTCTATGGTATTCGTTATGCGTGCACGATCATTGGAGGGTCGCTTGCGGGACTTGCAGGGTCCTGCTTGGCGCTTGCTAATTATAAAGCATGGGAAACGAATCTGAGCAACGGAGCCGGCTGGTTGGCGGTAGCTTTGGTTATTTTTGCGCTTTGGAAGCCGTTTTTGGCTTTTGCAGGCAGCTTTCTTTTTGGTTGTATTACCGCTATGCAAACCAGATTGACGCTTTGGGGAATTAATATTCCGGATGATCTTGTTGAAATGGTTCCATATGTTTTAACGATTATTGTTATGATCTTAATCAGTGGGAAGATAAAAAAATCTTCAGGTGGGCCGGCGGCGTTAGGTGTTCCGTATGATCGAGAAGAGCGTTAAATTTGATTTTAAACCCGATATTTTTAAAATGTCGGGTTTTTGAGTATAAAAATCGATAATAACTTCGCTGTATTGGGCGTTTTGATTATGGCGGCAGCAGAGTTTTGCGTGAGGATTTTTAAATATCAAAATTTTCTATTGGATTTTTAACAAACGTATGGTATAATAAAAGCAATTTAGGTGGCGCAGTATTCTAGTCGGTCCGGTTTGTTCTGAAGACGGGGTTAAATTATCGTCAAAGGGCACATCAATGAAGTTTCTTGTGCTGGCTTGGGACGCCCAGTCCCGGGCTTGTGCTGGGAGTTAAGAAGGAAGGGCGATCCGCAATGGCATGTGGGCGTTGACCCAGCCTTCGTGGAGACATATTTCGGTGGCGGTCACTTTTTGAGTGCTGTTACTGGATATGGAAGAACCTGCTATGCGGTAAATCTTTATGATTTGCTGTGTACAGCGTAGCCTGCCTTGAAGTGGCGCTGAGGGATAAAGGAACAACGGTTGCCGGTTATGGCCATAGCCGGTGTCCGATCGCCTTTTGAAATCTTCGCTGCAATAGAGGATAGGGATAAGACGGGCTGTTGAGGAAAGCTCCTAGACTGTTGTCAATCAGGGATTATAGTGTGGTCTAAGTGGTTATCGAGTGCTGCTTTTGCGGCTCGTGCTCTAAGGGGAAACCGCTCTTGCGGCGACGCAGAGTAGTATGAGGGGAAATCCGACTCGACCTAAGCCGCAAGGTTTACTTGATTGATTGCCACCCTTATTTTATTATGGAGTGTTTAGCTTGAAGAATGTAGAAAAGAAGTCTGGCGGTAAAAAGCAAACCGGAATTAATTGGACGTTAAAGGCTATGATATTGTCTTTCGGAATTACGGTTATTTTTTCTTTGGTGTCAGAACTTATTGCAAGATCAGCGTCGATATATCTTTCGGCACTGATTATTTTAATTTTAGTTGCATTCAGTATTATTACCGATATGATTGGAACAGCTATAGCGGCAGTGGATCAGGCTCCGTTTGTGGCGATGTCCAGCAGAAAAGTGCGTGGTGCAAAGGAGGCAATTATGCTTATTCGCCATGCCGAAAAGGTTTGCAGTATTTGTAACGATGTAATCGGAGACATATGCGGAATTGTTTCGGGTGCCGGTTCGGCCGCTATTGTGTTCTATGTTGTATCCAACGTTACATCCGGCAATGCAGAAAACATTGAAATGTGGGCTTCTATTTTAGTCAGCGCTTTGATTGCTTGTATTACGATTGGCGGAAAGGCTTTTGGAAAAGCGATTGCGATTAAAAGAAGTAAGGATATTATACTGTTGGTTGGTGTAGGTATATCATTTTTTAAAAAGCAGGATCGAACAAAATGAAAGAAATTTCTATAAGTGATTTGAAAAAAATGAATATGTGCCAGCTGAAGGAGACGGTTGAGCAGCTGCGTAAAGAGATTATTAGAGTTACTTTAAAAAATGGCGGGCATTTGGCCAGTAATCTTGGTGTGATTGAATTGACGGTTGCATTGCATTATGTTTTTGACAGCCCGAAGGATAAATTGATTTTTGATGTGGGACATCAAGTTTATGCGCATAAGATGTTAACGGGCAGAATGCAGGCGATGGATACGCTTAGAACAGATGAAGGCATCAGCGGTTTTAGCTGTGCAGAGGAAAGCGAACATGATATTTTCACTACAGGTCATAGCTCTACAAGCATTTCTACTGCGTTAGGACTTGCGCGTGCGCGGGATTTAGCAGGAGAGAAGCATCATATTGTGGCCGTAATCGGAGATGGTGCTTTGGGCGGCGGTATGGCGCTTGAGGCAATTAACGATTTAGGGGATAGGAAAAGCCGTTTGATTATTATTTTGAATGATAATGAAATGTCTATTTCCAAGAATGTAGGAGGCCTGTCAGCTTATTTAACACATTTGCGAACTTCCAAGGCATATGAAAGCTTAAAAAAAAGAACAGAGTATTTTTTGTTGAAAATTCCCGGAATAGGCAAGCCGGTTTTAAAGCTTTTAGAGCGGGTAAAAAATACTTTTCGTTATATGATTATGGGTAAAAACCTATTTGAAAATATGGGAATTAAGTATTTGGGACCTATTGACGGGCATAACCTTGAAGCATTGGTCAAGGTATTGAAACGCACGAAAAATGAAGAATATCCTGTTTTAGTGCATGTACATACCGTTAAAGGGCACGGCTTTCAAAGTGCGGAAGAACAGCCGGAACGGTTTCATGGCATTTCGCCGGAACAAAATAGTTTAGGCGAGAATGAAAATTTTTCAATTGAATTTGGGCATTTACTTACAGAAATGGCGCGCAATAATAAAAGAGTTTGCGCAATCACAGCAGGAATGACTTCAGGGACAGGACTCAGTGAATTTTCGGAATGTTTTCCTGAGCGTTTTTTTGATGTGGGAATTGCAGAACAGCATGCGGTTGGTTTAGCGGCAGGATTGGCAAAAGGCGGTTATATTCCGTTTGTAGCAATCTATTCTACTTTTTTGCAAAGAGCATTTGACCAAATCTTTCACGAGGCTTGCTTGCAGGGGCTTCCTATTGTATTTTGTATTGATAGAAGCGGATTGGTGGGGCAGGACGGTGCAACACATCAAGGTATTTATGATGTCGGCTTTCTTCGAGAGATGGGAATGACTATTATGGCGCCTAAGGATAAAGGAGAACTTTCCTGCATGCTGCGTTTTGCTGCGCAAAGCGGAAAGCCTTGCGCTATTCGATATTCGAAGTACTTGCCGCTGACTGAAGATGCAGAAGATTTTATACCGTATAGCTGGACGTTTGATACGGAGAAAGGGACGGCGGCATTCGTTTCTTTTGGTTCAATGCTGCAGGCGTGTCGGGATGCTGCCTCGGCTCTTAAACGGGAGGGAATCGATACTGTTGTTGTGAATGCACGGTTTCTTTATCCGTTAGATAAAAAATCATTGCAGAAGCTGAAAGAATTTCGAGTGATATGTGTTGCAGAAGATAATTGTGCTGCCGGAGGATTGGCAGAAGCAATTAAAAGCTTTTTTCCGGAGCTGCCGATTATTTCGGCAGCACTTCGTGAAACGACGATTAAGCATGCAGAGATTGAGACGCAGCGCAGGTTCAATGGACTGGATGCAGACTCTTTGGCCTCGTATATTCGAAATGCGCTTGTATAAATATACAATTTGAGGTATAATGCATAAAGAGGTGTTGCATATGCTGAGACGTATTGGAATACGGGTAAACACGGCGAAAGATACAGATTTTTCTGTAACAAAAATGCTGAGCGATAAATTAAGGCAGTTTGATTTTGAACCGGTTCTTTACGGTGAAGCAGCTGCGCATTTTGGGTTGCCGGCGATTGATGAGATCTCCTTTTTAAGTCAATGCGATGCTGTTTTTGTATTGGGCGGAGACGGCACAATGCTGGATATTATTGCGAATGCGGCTATGCAAGAAATTCCGATCATGGGTATCAATATGGGAAGAATCGGATTTTTGACGGAAATCGAAGTCAATGAACTGGATCATGTTTTGCAGCAGCTGCGTCAAGGCGAATATTATATAGAAGAGCGTATGATGCTGCAATGTGCGTATAAAGATCGTATTTTATATGCGCTTAATGAATTTGCAGTACATAGAGCTGTATATGAGTGTGTGATACATTTGGAAATTTGTGCAGGAGAATATATTGTAGACGGTTTTTTTGCCGACGGCGTGATCGTTGCCAGCCCCACCGGCTCTACGGGTTATTCGCTTTCAGCAGGGGGGCCGATTCTCGCACCCACAATACATGCAATTTTATTAACGCCGATTTGTGCGCATACGCTTCGTTCACGGCCTATGGTGTTGGATGATCAGGAGATTATTACGATAAAAACACTTGGCGTGGGCGATGCTTCTATTATGTACGACGGAAAAGAGCTGGCTTTAAAAAGTGAAAAAATTAATATACAGATTAAACGTGCTCCGTTTAAGGCACAGTTTCTTCGTGTGAAACACAGTAATTTTTATAAGTTGTTGGAGATGAAGCTTAATGAGTGGAGTGTTCCGCAAAATTAGGAGGGAATCAGCTTGAAGAATCATAGGCATGCGAAGATCCTTGAATTGATTGCAGAGTATAGCATTGAGACTCAGGAGGATTTGGCGGCTCAGCTGAAAAAAGCCGGTTATGAGGTTACTCAGGCTACTGTTTCGCGGGATATTAAAGAGTTAGGGTTGATTAAAACTTTAGCTGAAGATGGCGGATATAAATATACTGCAACAGCGCCGAAGGCCGATAAAAGAGAGCGCTTGCATAAATTGTTTGCAGGAACGATGCTGTCCATTCAAGCGGCTAATAATATTATTGTGATTAAAACGATGCAGGGCAGTGCTAATACTGTGGCTGTAGTGGTGGATGGACTGGAAAATAAGGACATTCTTGGCTGTGTTGCCGGTGATGATACGATATTAGTAGTTGTTTCGTCTAATGAAGCTGTTCCGGAAATTATGCGGTTGTTAAACAGTCTGATACAGTAATGAGGTTTAATTATGCTGAGCGGTCTGATAATTCAAAATATTGCGTTGATTGATCGAGTAGAAATCTCGCTTGGCGAGGGGTTTAATGTCATTACGGGGGAGACCGGTGCGGGTAAGTCTATTTTGGTAGACGCTCTCGGGCTTTTATTGGGCGCGCGTGCAGATAAAGAACTGGTGCGTATCGGAACTGCTAAAGCGTGCGTTGAAGGAATTTTTTTGCTTTCGGGAAAAGACAATATACAAGCGTGCAAAGAATTCGGCATTGAAATTGAGGATGAAATGCTCATTATACGACGGGAAATCACGGCAGACGGAAAAAGTATGATCCGAATTAACGGACATGCCGTAACGCTTTCGCAGCTGCGGGCGATTTCCATGAATTTAGTAGATATTCACGGGCAGAATGAACATCAGATGCTGTTGATAACAGAAAATCATTTGCAGATGTTGGACAGATATGCTGAAGATATGCTGGCGGAGATCAAGAATGATGTCAAGGGAGCGTATGAAACATTTCGGAATGTTCTTAAGCTGCGTAATGAGGATTGGGGCAATGAAGAGCAGCGAGCAAGAAAGATGGATATTCTGCGCTTTCAGATAGATGAAATTATTGATGCGGCAATATATGCCGGTGAAAAAGAGGAATTAGAACTGGAGAAAAAACGGTTGCTTAGCGCAGAATCCGTTCGAGAGGCTTTGGAGTCAGCACATGAAGCGCTTCAACCAGATGGTGGAGCCGTAGATGAAATTGGTGAGGCGCTGAATGCTTTGAGGCGTTTAGTACGCATTGATGAAGATTATGAAGAATTACTTAGCCGTTTGGAGTCAGCTTATTATGAAATTGCGGATGTTTCGCAGGAATGTGCGGATAATGCAGAAAGTTTAGATGCGGATCCACAGCGATTGGATCAGATTGAAGAACGGCTGGAAACAATCAAAAACTTATGCAGAAAATATGGGCCGACGGCTGAGGATGTAGATGCATTTTTAAAAAAGGCTCAGCATGAATTAGAGTTTTTAGAAAATTGCGATGAACGTATGCAGAAAATTGAACAGGATTACCAGCAAAGTCGTTTGCATTTATATCGGAAGAGTAAAAGGCTTTCGGAATTGCGCCGTAAGGCGGCGGCAAGCTTTGAGGAGGAAATTAGTATGCAGCTTGCTGAGTTGGGAATGAAGAATGCTAAATTTTCTGTTTCTTTTTCTCCGCTTCAGGAAGAAGAACAAGCGGATTTTACAGTTAATGGGATTGATAAATGTGAATTCTTGTTTTCGGCCAATCTTGGGCAGCCGTTAAAGCCGCTTAGTAAAATTATTTCAGGCGGTGAGATGAGTCGTTTTATGTTGGGAGTTAAAACCGTTATGGCTGGAAGAGATTTCGTTCCGACAATGGTCTTTGATGAAATTGATACTGGAATCAGTGGAAGAATGGCACAGATAACAGCGGAAAAAATGTCGAATATTGCTAAAGAGCATCAGGTACTATGTGTAACGCATTTGCCGCAGATTGCTGCTATGGCAGACAGGCATTTTTACATTGAAAAGTGTATTGAGGATGGGAATACCAAAACACACATATTGGAAGTGAATGGAAACAGACGAGCGGAAGAGCTTGCGCGATTGGTCGGCGGGGAAACATCACGTTATGCATTGCAGCATGCGGAGGATATGATTGCTTATGCACAGGCGTATAAAAGAAGGTGTAAAAATGGCTTTTTCACAGGAAAGTTTGGATTTTTTAACAGATAATTATTTTTATAACAGTCGCGAGTGGTATCGGGAGCATAAAGACGTTTATCAACGTTTTGTGTTTGAACCGATAGCGCAGCTGGTTACAGACTTGACGCCTAATATGCTTGAAATAGATTCGGAGTTTGTTACAGCGCCGAAAACGGGAAAAACGATTTCCAGGATGTATCGGGATATCAGGCGCGTGCGGGACGGAATGCTGTTTCATAAAAATGTTTGGTGCGTGTTTTCCAGAGATAAAAGATTATATGAGACCGGCGCGCCATCATTTTATTTTCAATTGGAGCAGGATGGTTTTAGTTACGGCTGCGGCTTTTACTGCGCGGCTTCTGAAAAATTGATCCAAATGCGGCAAATGATTTTGAATGGGGATAAATTATTTAAAAAGGCACTCAAGGCGTATGATGAGCAGGATGTTTTTGTTATGTGCGGAGACACTTATAAACGCAGTAAATTTCCGGATCAGCCGAAGCGTTTGCAGAATTTTTTAGATCGTAAAAATTTGTTTTTTGAAAAGCAATCACAGGATACGGAGGTTTTGTTTTCGGAGAATCTTTCTGAATTTTTGTGGAATGATTTTAAAAAGCTTGCTCCGATTTATGATTTTTTATTAGCATTTGCATAAGTGCAAACATTAAGCCTTTGAGAGACAGTTATTTAGCTGTCTCTTTTCATGTTTTTACAAGGAATAGACTTTTAATTTTCGTGAAGAATAAAGCATGATATGCAATAAGTCAAAGAAAATGAAATTTTATACTGCGCATAAAAGGGAATGTAAAATGAAAATGAAAAGAAAAACAATAGCATGTTTATTAACGTGTGCAGCGGCTGTTTTGTTGTTTAGAAGCGGACCGGTACGCGAAATATGTGAAATTCCAAATCATGTGATTTTATATCAGGGAGAGAAGTTTTCCATTGAGAACACAGAAATTTTGTGCTTTGGAAGCGGTGCGCAAAATGTTAGTGCGGATGCAAACCCTGAGAACGTATTTCAAGAGTATGCAAAGGCGGCGGACGGAACCATTCATGCCCGTACGCAGATTCGTTTTTTGGGAATTACAGTAAAAGATGTGGAAGTAACGATTCGTCCGGAAAAACGTGTTAATCCGGGTGGACATTGCATTGGTGTTGCGCTTTATACTAACGGTATTATTCTTTCCGGATATTCCGATATTACTTACGAACAGGGTAAAAAGAGGAATCCTGCGTTAGAAGCGGGCTTGCAGGAAGGCGATATTATTACGCATGTAAACGGAACTGCTGTAGGCAGTGCAAGGGATATGGGGCGTATTTTAAGCAAGTATCAGGCAGAGCCGATTAATTTAACAATTATGCGAAATCAAAAAAGCATGCAGGTAAATATTACTCCTATTTATGATATATATGAGAAGCAGTATCGGCTTGGATTGTGGCTGCGTGACAGTACTGCGGGAATCGGTACGCTCACTTTCAGCGATCGGACAACGAAACAATTTGCAGCATTAGGACATGCGATATGCGATCCTGATACCGGAATCATTTTGCCGGTTAAGTCAGGTGAAATCGTTCAATGCGTTATCAATGAGGTGAAGCAGGGGCAAAAAGGCATTCCCGGTGAACTGAAGGGAAGCTTTCATACAAATGCGCCTGCTTACGGAAAGATTATGAAAAATACGGAATATGGTTTATATGGGGTTCTATTTGAGGATATCTTGAATGAATTATATCCTAATGGCATCGAAGTAGCGTCGCGCAACAGCGTTTCAGAAGGAAAGGCAACAATTCTCAGCACAATTGACGGAAACGGTGTGCAAGAATTTGAAGTGGAAATATTAAAAGCAAATAAGCAGCAGCAGAGAGCTTCAAAAAGCATGGTGATTCAAGTAACGGATGAACGATTGCTGAGAAAAACAGGCGGTATTGTTCAAGGTATGAGCGGAAGTCCTATTATTCAGAATGGGAAGCTGATTGGAGCGGTAACGCATGTATTGATTAGTGATCCTACGAAGGGATACGGGCTTTATATTGATTGGATGGAATGAGTTTAGCGTGGGCTTCTTGTGAAAAAGAAAATGTTTTTTGCATGAATTGTAAAATAGTATAAAAGT
The DNA here is from genome assembly GCA_018376855.1 of Clostridiales bacterium. Classification (GTDB taxonomy): domain Bacteria; phylum Bacillota; class Clostridia; order Christensenellales; family QALW01; genus JAHAAN01. The sequence continues at coordinate 12,229 of JAHAAN010000017.1, forward strand.
TGTTGTCAATTAGAAAATTTGTGGTATAATGATGTAAAGATTTGGCAATCTAAATGGCTGGGGCTAATTACAAATGAACAATATTTTCGGAAGGAATATAGGATGATTCGTGTGTTATATGTTGACTCTGATACGGATGCTGTTAAACGAATTTATACCGATTGGCATAATGATGAGGTACAATTAGAAGATATTGCTTGTAGTGGTGATGAGGCAATAGCATTTTTAAAACAAAAAGATTACGATATTATGGTATTGGATTTGGTTTTAAAAGGGATTGATGGCTTTGCTGTGCTGACAGTTGCAGAAAAACTATGTAAAAGCACAAGGGTGATAATTCTAACGGCTGCAATGAATGCCGGGCTTTTAAATTTGGCGCTTTCTATAGGAGCCAATTATGTGATGCTTAAGCCTTGCGGAATGGATGCTCTTGTGAACATAATTAAACAAGTTAAAAATGGATTGTTCGATCATACGATGATTGGCGCAGGAGAAGAGGGTTTAAAAGTTGGAAATGCGTTGGAGCGTGTTGTTACGCAAATGTTATTTCAAATTGGTTTAAACCCAAAGCTAAAGGGCTTTCATTTAGCGCGGGAAGCTATTATAGAAAATTTGAAACTTGCTCAGAATGGTGAAAGGCATATAGGCGTGATATATAAGATTTTAGCGGAACGCCATAATATGCGTTACATATGCGTGGAGCGTAATATTCGCAATGCAATAGAAACGGCATGGATAGAAGGCAATACTGTTTTTATAAATCAGCTTTTTGGTTATAGTGTTCAAAAGGAGAGGGGCAAGCCGACAAACGGTGAATTTATTTCATTGCTCAGCGATAGAATCATGATGACTTCTGAAAAGCAAGCATAAAAGAAATATTCCGGCATACCATCAAACGGAGGGATTGTATGGTCCGGATTATGATGCAAAAAGTAAAGACATATTTGTGGGATAATAGAATTGTATACGCAGTAGGTATCTTTCTGTTTATTATAGGAATCAGCACAGGGGTCGGTTTCAGCAGATATATTCAAGAAGATATTGTTGTTTTCAGAAAGTTTTCTGTTTCTGCAATCGGTGCAATGGTTCAAAACGGGACAGAAGGATTTTCTTTGTTTTTTGTGGCATGGTTTGAAACATTGCGGGTATTGCTTTTATTGTTCTTTTTTGGTTTTGGAATTTTAGGAATTCCTTTTTGCTTCTTTTTTATTGCGGTGCAGGGATTTAAAATGGGCTATACCGCTTCTGTTTTATTATCGCTTTTGGGAATAAAAGCAGTGGGAATTGTTTTTGTTCTGTTTTTTATTTTAGGATTTGTTTATTGCGGATGTTATACAACATGCTGCAGCGTGAATTTGCAGGCTATGAAGATCAAACGCCATATGATGAAGATAAAAGGATTGTCGCGGACTGAGGCCGCTAGGATTCAGGTTTACTTTGGGGCAGGTGTGTTTTCCGTTTTAGTGGCAGTATTGTTTACAGTTCTGCTTAATCCGTGCTCCAATCTATTATTTGGAATTTTGTAGAACGGAAAAAGAATGACATAAATATAAGAAGGCGGTATAATAAAACAATAAAAAGTTATCTGTTTATAAGGAGTGAGTTTTGTGAAAACCCTCTTGATTGTTTTGGATAGTTTTGGAATCGGCGCGCTGCCTGATGCTGAGATTTATGGAGATCAAGGCAGCAATACAATTAAAAGCGCGGTAGAGTATGGGGGTGCGGAACTGAAAAACATGCGCAATATGGGCTTGTTTAACATAGATGGGGTAGAGTGCGGTACTCCGGTTTCTCGGCCATGCGCCGCGTATGGAAGGGCGGCGGAGCTGTCTCCCGGAAAGGATACAACCACAGGGCATTGGGAGCTGATGGGAGCAGCGCTGGACAAGCCTTTTCCAACTTTTCCTAATGGATTTCCGCAGAAAATTATTACAAAGCTTGAAGAGCTATGGGGCAGAAAAATCATTGGAAATTGTGCAGAATCCGGAACAGAAATTATTAAACGTTTGGGGAAACAGCATCAGGAGAGCGGAGCTGTAATTGTTTATACCTCGGCGGACAGCGTTCTTCAGGTAGCGGCTCATGTCGATGTAATTTCGATTGAAGAATTGTATAATATGTGCCAAAAGGCACGAGAAATTATGAGCGGTGAATTTGAGGTTGGGCGTGTGATTGCAAGACCGTTCAGAGGAAAAGACGGTGCATATGAACGGCTGCCGCAGCGAAAGGATTATTCTGTGCGCCCACCAAAAACATTGCTTAATGTTATGCAGAATAATGGAATGGATATTATTGGAATCGGGAAGATTTCGGATATTTTTGCCGGAAGCGGTATTACGGAAAGTTTTCCGGTAAAGGGAAATGAAGAATGTCTTTCCGTTATGTTCAAAGAGATGAAAAGACCATTTAATGGATTGATGTTTGTCAATCTTGTGGATTTTGATATGCTTTATGGTCATAGAAATGATCCGGAAGGATATGCTAAGGCTTTAGAAAGTTTTGATTATATGATTCCGCAAATTTGCAGAGCTTTGATGCCGGAGGATGCCGTGATTATTACGGCGGATCATGGATGCGATCCTTATACGGAAAGCACGGATCATTCCAGAGAATATATTCCGGTGCTGTACTATGGGCAGAATATTATACCTAAAAATATGGGAACGATGAGCAGCTTTTCCTGTGTGGGAAGACTGATAGCGCGGCGGCACGGTTTATGGATGCCGGGAGAGGAAAAACAGTGATGAAAACAAAAGAACAGGTTATACAGGCGGCAGAAAAAATCCGGCATATCAGCAGCAATATTTCTTTTGATGCTGCGGTTATATTAGGGTCTGGACTTGGAGAGTACGGAAATACACTTTCGGAAATAAAAGAGATTTCTTATTCAAATATTCCTTTTATGCCTTGTTCGACCGTAGACGGTCATAAGGGCTCTGTTTTGGTGGGGAAAAAGGGATCCAAAAATCTTTTGATTTTTCAGGGGCGTGTGCATTTCTATGAAGGAAGGTCCTTAAATGAAGTAATATTTTCGGTGCGGCTGATGCATGAATTGGGAATCAAAAAGCTTATTTTAACCAATGCGGCGGGTGCGGTAAACGAAAGCTTTTTACCGGGAGAATTAATGCTGATTTGTGACCATATTAATCTTTCGGGGCATAACTGCTTGGTCGGCACAGAGGCATTGGATTTTGGGGAGAGATTTCCCTCTATGTGCAATGTTTACAGTGAGAATTTACGTCATGCTGCGATCGCTGCGGCGCGTGAAAAAAATATATGTCTTAGAGAGGGAATTTATTTTTACTGCACGGGTCCAAGTTATGAAACGCCTTCGGAGGTTCGAGCGATACGTTTATTGGGCGGTGATGCGGTGGGAATGTCTACGGTGCATGAGGCGACGGCAGCTGTGCAGATGGGGATGGAAGTTTTAGGAATTTCTTGTTTAACGAATATGGCTGCAGGTATTTCAAAGCAGGCACTAACGCATTCAGAAGTTTTAGAAACTGGAAAACGTACGCAAAGGAATTTTATGACATTGATCGACAAAATTATTGAAAATATTTGAATAAAAAGCCTCTTTTTGAAGATAATAGACGTAAAAGGAGGCTTTTATGAAAAAGATAAAAAATATAACGGCCATGTTGCTCCTTTTTGTGGTGTTTTTTGCAGTTGCAGGTGTGCAGACATTTGCGGCGGGTGAACCTGAAATCGGAGCGAAAGCGGCTATTTTAATAGATACACATACCAAGTCGGTACTATATGAAAAGAATATGCATGAACGTTTGCCTATTGCAAGCATGACAAAAATTATGACGCTATGTTTGATTTTTGATGCTGTGGAAGCGGGAACATTGAAGTTGGATGATGGAATATTGATTTCGGAGCATGCCAAAGCTATTGGAGGTTCGCATGTTTTTACGGAGTTAAATGAATATTATAAGGCTCAGGATATGATTAAGTCCATTATCATTGCTTCGGCCAATGATGCCTGTATTGCTATGGCAGAACATCTTGCCGGTTCAGAAGAAGGCTTTGTGCAGAAGATGAATGCAAAAGCACAAGCATTGGGAATGAAGGATACTACGTTTGTTAACTGCACAGGAATGCCTGTTGACGGCCATGTTTCAAGCGCATATGACGTAGCGTTGATGTCCACGGAGTTATTGGGACACAGCGATTATTTTAAATGGAGCAGTATCTGGATGGATCAGCTTGTGCATAAGGGCGGCAGGATCACGGAACTGACCAATACAAATCGTCTTGTTCGTTTCTTTGACGGATGTGACGGTGTTAAAACCGGTTATACTTCAGAGGCAAAATTTTGTGTCAGTACAACGGTAAAACGCGGTAATATGCGATTGGTCAGCGTAATTATCGGCGGTGAAACCAGCCAAAAGCGTTTTGACGAGGCAAGAGATTTAATCAATTATGGTTTTGCAAATTACGGGCTATGTGAGCCTGTTCCGAGAGAACTGGAGCTTGCCCCTATTCCGATGGAGAAATCTCTTTCTAAATATGCGGAGGTAAGAGTCAGCGGTCATTATGCAGCAATTGTACCAAAGGGTGAAGAAAGCAATGTGGAGGCAATTTTTGATCTTCCTGAAATGCTGACGGCACCTCTGGCGGAAGGACAGGAGATTGGCCGAATCATCATTAGGAAAAACGGTGAAGAACTGTGCAGCATACCGGTTGTAACGGCGAATGAATATAAAGAGATTACAATAGGCGATATTGTCGGAAAATTAATTGAAAGATGGTAATTGCTGTAGGACACTGCGGGATGGATTTAGCAGTGTCCTTTTTTGTTTCGGTAATAGTAAGAATCCCGGGCTTGCAAAAAATGATAATTCCTTATATAATAATATTCATGCCATAATGCAGCGGGAGGTTACTGGAGATAAATGAATGAACAGAAGAAAGAAATAGTGCCATGTTTACCGCTTAAAGGAATCACTGTTTTTCCTTACGCGGTTTCTCAAATAGAGGTAGGGCGAGCTTTTTCGCTTCGAGCTGTGGAGAAGGCTATCCAGGAGGATTTGCCGGTTTTTTTAGTTACGCAAACGGAAGAGGAAATCGAACAGCCGCAGACAGAGGATGTGTTTGCATGCGGCACATTAGCACATATTTTGCATAGCGAAATGCATGAACCGAATTTGCTTCGCATTACCGTGGAAGGCATTTGTCGTGCAAGAACTGTTGAAATTATACAGGACGAGGGCATGTTGTTGGCATCTTGCCGTCGTGAAGAGGAAGTTCAGGTTGACGAGGTGCGCGCCGGAGTGCTGCGCAATTTATTGATGAAGGAATCGGTGCATTTGACTAAGCTTTCAAGGGGCGTTAATGCAGCGGTTTTAAAGAGAGCCGGGGAACAGGAAAATTTAACCGCATTTGCTGATCTTATGTGCAGCATTACCGCGCAATCTGCAGAGGAATGCCGAGAGCTTATTGAGTGCTGTGATGTTGTGGAACGCTTGGAGCTGTTGTATCGGATTATATCCGGCAGAGTGCAGATTGCTGAGCTTGAAAATAAAATTGCGCTTCAGGTTAAAAATCAAATGGATCAGGCGCAAAAGGAATATTATTTACGGGAACAGCTCAAAGTAATTCATAAAGAGCTGGGAGATAATGATGCACAGGAGCTGGAGGAGCTGCGGGAACGCGTTGAAAAAAGCGATATGCCTGAAAATGTAAAAGAAAAAGCTTTTAAAGAAATTCGGCGAATGGAACGCATGGCTGTCGGTATGCCGGAGATGTCGCTGAGCAGGACATATTTGGATTGGCTTTTGGATTTGCCATGGAAAAAAGAGACACCGGTTAATGCCGATATATCGCATGCGCGTTGTATTTTAGATGAAGACCACTATGGCATGGAAAAGGTGAAACGGCGTATACTTGAGTTTCTTGCAGTGCAAGCACTTAATTCTGATATGAAAAGTCCTATTTTGTGTTTAGTCGGCCCGCCGGGCGTAGGAAAAACGAGCATTGCAAAGTCGGTTGCGCGGGCATTGGGGCGGGTGTTTGTTAGAATGTCGCTTGGCGGCGTTCGAGATGAGGCGGAAATCAGAGGGCATAGACGAACTTATGTTGCTTCCTGCCCGGGTAGAATTATCAGTACCATGAAGCAGGCTGGATGTGTGAATCCGCTGTTTTTAATGGACGAGATTGATAAAATGAGTTCGGATTATAAGGGGGACCCTGCGTCTGCTATGCTGGAGGTGTTGGACAGCGCTCAAAATGATTCCTTCACGGATCATTATTTAGAAGTTCCTTATAATTTGAATAAAGTCATGTTTTTTATGACAGCTAATTCCGCAGAACAGATTCCTCATGCTTTGCTTGACAGGATGGAAGTGATAGAGGTTCCGAGCTATACGGACATTGAAAAGCTGCACATTGCAAGGGAGCATCTGTTGCCTAAGCAGCAAAAGGAGCATGGGCTTAAGCCGGAGCAGCTTAAAATTTCAGAAGAGGCTTTATTATGTTTGATTAATGACTATACACGGGAAGCGGGCGTGCGCACATTGGAGCGGCGGATTGCGGAACTGTGCAGGCGATGTGCGATGGATTTGTTGGACGGAAAAGGAGAGACAGATATTACACCAAGCAATTTGGGGCAGTATCTTTCAGAGAGCCGTTATCATCGTGAAGCAGTCGTCCGTAAGGATTCTGTGGGGGTATCGACGGGGCTTGCGTGGACGTCTGTTGGCGGAAAGACGCTTAATATTGAAACGGTAATTATGCCCGGAAGTGGTGAAGTTCTGCTTACCGGACAATTGGGAGACGTTATGAAAGAATCGGCAAAGGCTGATGTCAGTCTCGTGCGTTCTCATGCGAAGCAATGGGGAATTGCTCAGGATTTTTATAAGAAAAAAGATATACATATTCATATTCCGGAGGGGGCTACTCCGAAAGACGGTCCTTCCGCAGGAGTTAGTATTCTTTCCAGCATGGTATCAGCTTTAACAGGAATTCCGGTGCGGTGTGATACGGCGATGACGGGTGAAATAACATTGAGCGGGCAGGTGCTTCCCATTGGGGGGCTTAAGGAGAAATCTCTTGCAGCATGTCGAGCGGGCATAAGAAGAATTTTGATTCCAAAAGATAATGCGGAGGATATTAAAGAAATATCGCGGGAAGTATCGGAGAATATTGAGTTTGTACCGATAGAGAATATTGAACAGCTGCTGCAAAATGCGTTGTTGCGAATGCCAAAGGAGAGAAACAGTGGAGATTAAGAAAGCACAGTATATGTATGGTTTTGCGCTGATGAGCCAGTATCAAGCGCTGAAATATCCTGAAATTGCCGTAGCCGGCAGATCGAATGTGGGAAAAAGCAGCTTAATTAATATGCTTACGAATCATTCCAAACTGGCAAAGGTTGGGCAAACGCCCGGAAAGACACGCATGGTGAACGTGTTTTTGCTTAACGAAAGTTTTACGCTGATGGATTTACCGGGATATGGGTTCGCCAGAGTAAGCGAACAGGAGAAGCGGCGCTGGGCAGAATTGATAGAGGGGTATTTTTATAACAGTCCGATGCTTAAACATGTGTTTGTGCTTTTGGATGTAAGGCATGAGCCTACACAAGAGGATTTAAGCATGATTCATTGGCTGCATTACTATCATATTCCGTTCAGTGTGATTGCAACAAAAGCGGATAAACTTTCACGTGCACAGCTAAATCAGACGCTTCCTAAGCTTTCCAGGGCAACGGGCATTATTGTAAACGAAATTTATCCGGTATCTTCGCTGACAAGGCAGGGGAAAGAACGGTTGCTTGAGAAGATGGGACAGGTGCTGCAGGAGGAAACAGATCAAAAAGCAGCTGCTGAAAACAGTGAGAATTTTTGTAATTTTTGATTGACATTTTTGTTTAGAAGGGTTACAATAAGAAAAAATTGAAATGTTGTTTCATTAGTGGGGATTGTATGCATAACAAGAATTTCGCAATGGCATATGTGTTTTACTTTAGCGGCTATTACTTTAATACGCCGTTTATAAAACATATCTGATTGCCGAAATTTTTGTATATAAATTTTAACAGGAAACTCGGCAGAAGCCGAGTTTTTATTTTTAGGAGGTAATGTGTTATGATGGTAATTTTGCGTCCCAATACTCCGCAGGATAAGATCGATCTTCTGACAAAGGCCATTACAGACTTGGGAGGGATCGAGGTCCAGTTTATTAAAGGCCAAGATACTACGATTTTGGGGCTTTCGGGAGATACGAAATCGATCGATCCAAGCATGTTTAATATTTACGATTTTGTAG
>JAHAAN010000158.1 GCA_018376855.1 Clostridiales bacterium
CCCGTGTTCCGGCTTCGGGGCGGAACCCGGATTTGGACAGACTTGCCGCCGGCAAGCAGCAGCTGGTCGTGCTCAATAAGGCGGACTTAGCCGATCCGGTGCAGACAGCCAAATGGCTTGCCGAATATAAAAGCCGAGGCATTGCCGCGATGGAGACCTCTTTAACGAAAAATAAACGTGCGGAGCTGCTTGCCAATTTGGACAAGCTGGCCGCGCCCGCGCGCGAACGCGCTGCACAGCGGGGCATGAACAAAACGGCGCGCGTGCTGGTGTGCGGAATTCCCAATGTGGGAAAGTCCACGCTTATCAATACGCTTGCCGGTTCTGCAAGAGCGAAAACCGGCAATAAGCCGGGTGTAACGCGCGGTAAGCAGTGGATCCGCGTTCACGACAGGCTGGAGCTTTTGGATTCGCCCGGTCTGCTTTGGCCGAAGTTAGAGGATCAGCAGGCTGCGGCGCGCCTTGCTTATATCGGAACGATCAATGATGAAACGCTTGATAAAGAAGAGCTGGCGCTGCTGCTTTTGGCAGAGCTGATGGAAAAATATCCGCAGCTCTTATGCGAGCGCTACCGTATCGAACGCCCGGAAACTCCGCTTTCCGCTTATGAGGCGATCTGCCGCAGGCGCGGCCTGCTCCTGAAAGGGGGAGAGCCGGATTACCTGCGCTGCGCCGGAATGCTTTTGGATGAGCTGCGCAGCGGAAAGCTCGGCAGGATCACGCTGGATTGGGCAGCAGGCGCACACAAGCTCTAAATGGGAGGAAAACCGCTATGGAAAACCCTATGCTCTATTTAGAGAGGGATCTTTGGGTGCACGGCGCGGAGCATGTCGCCGGCATTGACGAAGCGGGAAGGGGACCGCTGGCAGGGCCGGTGGTGGCCGCCTGCGTGGTGCTGCGCCATGATGATGCGATTGAGGGCTGCAATGATTCCAAAAAGCTTTCCGCGAAGAAGCGGGAACAGCTTTATGAGCAGATCATGGATCGTGCGCTCAGTGTCAGTATCGGGATCTGCGATCATGAGGAGATTGACAAAATCAATATTTTGCAGGCCACAAAAAAAGCCATGAGGCAGGCGCTTGCGGGAGCTGCTGTTCCTGTGGACGCCGTGTTGATCGACGGGAATCAGACGCTCGGCACGCATCCGCGTGAGATCGCAGTGATTGGGGGCGACGGAAAAAGCGCTTCCGTTGCCTGCGCAAGCATTATCGCCAAGGTTACAAGGGACAGGCTTATGCAGCAGTACGACAGCCTTTATCCGCAGTACGGCTTTGCAAAGCATATGGGCTACGGAACAAAAGCGCATACACAGGCAATCCTTGCATACGGACCGTGCCCGATCCATCGCAGAAGCTTTTTAAAGAAGCTTTATGCTGCCGCACCGTCTCCGGCTTCCGCCCGCGCGGTGGGAAATGCCGCGGAGGATGCGGCTGCGCAGTATTTGCTTGCGCAGGGCTGGGAGATCTTGGCGCGGAATTATCAGACGCGCAGCGGAGAGATCGACGTGATCGCCCGCGAGGGGCAGACGGTGGTGTTCGTTGAAGTCAAGCGTCGTTCCACAACGTCAGCCGGCAGCGCGGCGGAGGCCGTTACTCCGGCTAAAATGAAGAAATTCCGCAAAACGGCGGAAAGCTATTTAGCGGAAAACGGGCTTCTTGAGGCGCCGGCGAGGATTGATGTGATCGCGATTGACGGAATTGAAGAACAGCAGGAGCTAAAACATATAAAAAATGCATTTTGAGAAAAAGGAAGGAAAGCTATGAGGCGAAAGGGAAAACTTTTACTGATTTTTGCGGCGCTGATCGCCGTAACAGCGCTGGCGCTCAGCGGGTGCAGCGGCAGCAGCGTTCCGAAAGGAGAAAATCTCATTGCAAACGGTGATTTTTCTCAGGCGGAAAGCAGCACAAAGGCCGAAGGCTGGTATGGGGACGCTTACAATGCCTCCAAGGCAAGCGGCGCTTTCTCTTATGTGATGGAGGGTGAGGACGGCAGCCGCTGTGCGAAGATCGTGCTGGACGAGAAAAACGATGCGCGCTTTGTGCAGAAGGTGGGCGTAAACGGCAACACCTTATATAAGCTGACCGCGCGGGTGAAAACGGAAAATGTCGCGGGCGGCAAAACGGGAGCCAATCTTTCCGTAATGGATATTTTTACGGCGTCACAGAGCCTTTCCGGCACGCAGGATTGGCAGACGATCGAATTTTACGGCAGAACCGCCGCTACGCAGACCAGCTTGGAGATCGGCCTGCGCTTGGGCTTTTACAGCTCGGAATGCACCGGTACGGTGTGGTTTGATAACATTACCATGGTGCAGGTCGATTCCGCGCCGGAGGGCGTAACAGTCGCATCCTTTGCTAAAGAACTGAACAACGGAGCCAATAAGCCCACCAATACCGATGAAACCGCAAAAACCGGCCAAATCGTGGCGATCGGGCTGCTGGCAGCGTTCATGGGGCTTGTGATGTTCTATTTGGTGCGAAGAGATTTCTTCCGCAGTATTTGCAATGCAAACGGCATAGTTTGGTTTGTTGTCATTTGTTTTGTTTCCGCAGTGCTTCACTTCTATTATGCCTATACGGTTCCGGGCTTTTCGGTGGATATCAACTGCTTCGGCGCTTGGGGAGACCGTATGCTTTCAAAAGGGCTTGATTTTTACGGCAACGGCTTCTGCGATTATCCGCCGCTGTATATGTTCGTGCTGGCGATTCCGGCGCTGATCAATCAGGCGCTTGGGCTGTCGTTTTCCACCGGCTTTGGGTTAGTGATCTTAAAGCTTCCCGCTATGGTGTGCGATTTTATTTTGGGTGCGTTTATTTATCGCGTTGCGGGCAAAAAGCTTGGCAGTAAGATAGGAATGCTGCTCAGCGCGTTTTGGCTGCTGAATCC
>JAHAAN010000018.1 GCA_018376855.1 Clostridiales bacterium
TTTTACTTGGCTCATCGTTTATATAATTTTGGTTAGATTTTTACGGGATACAAAATTAACGTTTTTGCCGGGAAATAAAAATCCATTTTCATATTCTGTTATAAAACGATCAATATTCCGACCATCCGTTTTCACCGAACAGCGATTCATTCCGTCCGAAAGCTGTCTCCGACAAGCACGGCGACCGGAATCCGTAAAAACGCGGAGGGAACCGGCGTTTTGCCGGTTCCCTCCGCAGGATGATCATCGAGCAACTACCTCGCCGAAAAACCGTAAACGGTCGTTTGGCGATAAGTTTCGCCCGGGCGAAGCACGGCCGACGGAAAATCCGGATGATTCGGCGCGTCCGGATAATTCTGGGCTTCCAAAGCGAATGCGGAACGATAGAACGGAGCCGTCTCGTCCTGCTGCACGCGCGATTTCCCGGTAAAGAACTGAATGCCGGGAGTGTCGGTCAGCACAGTCATTACGATACCGGTCGAAGGCTCGTAGACCTCGGCTGCCTCGACCACGTCGGGCGACGAACGGCGGATCACGTAATTGTGGTCGTAACCGTCGCGGTAATTAAACGCGCTGTCAGGGCCCAGCACCCGTTCGCCGATCGTCGTCGGGGTACGGAAATCGAGGGCCGAACCGTCCAGCGAAGCGATCTCGCCGGTCGGAATCAGCGTCGAATCGGTCGGCGTGTACCGGTCAGCGTTGATCGTTACCCGATGGGAGTTCACGCTGGTCTTATGATCGCCGCCATGCAGGTTGAAATAGGCGTGGTTGGTCAGGTTCAGCACCGTCGGAGCGTCGGTCGTAGCCGTATAGTCGATCCGGAGCTGATTATCCACGGTCACGGTATAAACCACTTTCGTAGTCAGCGTACCCGGAAAATTCTCTTCTCCGTCCGGAGAAACATAGATCAGTTCGAGCGCCTGTTCGCCGGCATCGTTGGTAAAGGTGCGGGCGTCCCACACTTTTTTACTGAAACCGACGATCCCCCCGTGCAATGTATTCGGGCCGTTGTTGATAGCCAACGAATACTCTTTGCCGTCGAGCGTGAATTTCCCGTTGGCGATCCGGTTCGCATAACGCCCGGTGATGGCTCCGGCAAACGTATTTTCCGGCACGAAATAATCGGCCAGCTTCGGGTACCCCAGCACGACGTCCTTGAAAGCGCCGTCTTTGGCCGGAACCCATACGTCCACGATAATCCCGCCGTAATTGGTGATCTGCGCTGCCATTCCGTTGGCATTCTTCAGCGTATAGAGCGACACCGCCTTACCGTCGATCGTCGAGTCGAAATCGGCCGCCGAGTAGAGCGCCGGCTCTCCCGGCTGCGTCTTTTTACAACAGGACACAGCGCCCAGCAGCGCCATGCACAAAGGAAAAATCTTCTTCATTCCGTAATAATTTTAAAAGTTAATGATCGGAGCGTGATTCGGTTGCTAAAGTAATAATAATTCGCAGAACCTGCAACGTTACCGATAACGCCGGCCGCTCCGAAGCTTGTTTATATCGGATTTTTTGCCGAGTTTTGTTTAGCCGACTTCCGACCGCTCCGATGAACAAACTGACAATCCTTATTTTCGCCTGCCCGCAGCTCCATATAGAGCTGATCGAAGCCCGCAGGGTTTCCCACCGTTCCCGCATAGCCGAGCAAGTCGCCGCGCTTGACCTCGCCGCCGGCAGCAAGCAGCTGCGCAGCGGGCGCAATACTGCTGCAATGCAGCAGCACAAGCGTCATGTCAAGCTCCTTATTATATACCGCAATGCGGTTCATGCTGGTTTCAGAGCTGCCCAGCTCAAGGATCGTTCCGTCCATCGGGCTGTAAACGGGCGCATTGGCCGGCATATGAACGGATATTCCCGCCGAGTACTTGCCTCTATAGTATTCCGGAATGTTCGCCTCCGTACCGAACGCCTGCATGTAATTGACCCGCACCTGCCCGGCACCGTAAAAGAAATCCGTTTTATCCGTGTTCAGCACCGTCTGCACAAGCGTCTGATATTCTGGCGTGATCCGATACTCCTGCTCGCCGCCCTCGGCTTCCATATACCGCGCGCCGGTAACATATCGGAACAGCCCAAAGCGTTCAATGCGGTTCTGCGCATCCACCGCGGCGATCACAAGATTTCTGCCCTCCGTGCCGCGGATCAGCCTGTCCGCCGGCACCGGTGAAAATCCCTCCGCTGCGGCATGATAAGCATATTGAGGCGTTTCCCCCTCCTCGGCAATGCGGTAGACAAAGACCGCCTCGTTCACAGACACCAGCCTGATATCTCCCCCGACGTAAGGCTCCGCCGCCGCGCTCTCAAGCCGAACGCCGGTAAGCTCCGTTTCTCCCACCGGCTGCCGGCTCCCGCTCGGCACTACCGATGCGCTCACCGTTCCTTCCGACGGCCCTATGGGGGTAACGATCTCCATACAACCAGCCAATATACAAATGCACAGTACGGTACAAACAAAAATCGAAATCTTTCTCATCTTATCGGACTCCCGTTTTTCTTATTCTCCTTCTTCTTTCTGCTATTGCTTTACTATTTTTTATTATACAGGAAAATTTTCATAATAACAACGCAAAGAAAGAATTTTTAAAAAATTTTAACGTTTTTCAGCCATGCAAGCACTCAAAAGCAGATAATTTTCAAAAATTTCATTCGTCAGCGTGTACAATTTTGTACGAATGTGGTATGATAGAAAAAACATACTCTTAATTTCAAAGCAAACAAAGGCTTTCCGCCAGCAATACAAACAAGGAGGGACTCACTTGAAATCTCTTGCACGCTTTATCGCATTTTTGCTCAAGCATATCGTGCTGATCTGCCTTGTCGTCGGGTTATGCGTGGCAGGCTTCACCATCAGTATGAATACAAGCAACATGTATGTGATTTTAAACGACGGTCTGCAAGCGCGCGCTAACCTGATTTTAGGTTACGGCGATGCGAATGAAATGAGTCAATACTTTACCAACTATTTCATCAATAACGACGACTATAAAACAACGCAGGCGCTGTATTCGCAATACGACATCAACAGCTACGGCTACAACCTGAAAATCGATTCGCTTTTTACATGGCCGTGGCAAACGCGGGCGGAAATCCGCGTTCATGAAGCCGTGTATTCCATCGACGGCGAAATCTACAGCTCCGTCATGTCGCGCGAGGAAGCGCTGCTCTCAGGCAAGCTGAACCCGCCGGCATGGAAAAACGCTTCCTATAAGGTTACTCTCATCAAGGAAGGCGGCCGCTGGGTTATCGACAGCTTGACTTATTTGGACGATTACACCTATGCCGCGCCCACGATGCGGAGCATAGATCCCGAATTGCTCGCCTCCCTGCGCCCCACGGCGACGCCTACACCTACGCCCAATCCTTCCGCTACGGCAACAACGCCGCCGACAGCTGCAGCAACACAGGAGCCGATGGCCGCTCATATCGTTTTAAGCGATGAAAACGGCAAAATGAACGTTCGCTCCGGCCCAGGCACCAATTATGAATCCATCGGAAAGCTCTCCAACGGCGATTCCGTGCTTATTTACGAAATCAACGGAAATTGGTACCGCATCAAATACAACGGCCAAGACGCCTATATCTTCAGCTCTTATGTAGCCTTTGACGACATGGTTGACTAAAAATACCGAAAGGACATACTGCATATGGATTACGCAAAAGAATCGCTCAAAAAACACTACGAATGGAAGGGCAAAATCGAAATCGTTACACGCGCGCCGATCACCAACAAGGAGGAACTCAGCCTTGCCTACACGCCCGGAGTTGCGCAGCCCTGCTTGGAAATTCAAAAAAATCCCGAGCTTTCTTATGAATTAACGCGCCGCTTCAACACGGTGGCTGTCGTAACCGACGGCACAGCCGTGCTGGGGTTGGGTGATATCGGCCCTGAAGCCGGCATGCCCGTGATGGAGGGCAAAGCGGCTCTGTTCAAGGCCTTTGGCGATGTGGACGCCGTGCCGCTGTGCATTCGCTCAAAGAACGTAGACGACATTGTAAATACCGTGCGTCTGTTAGCCGGAAGCTTCGGAGGCGTTAATTTGGAGGACATCAGCGCACCGCGCTGCTTTGAAATCGAACGGCGCTTAAAGGAATGCTGCGACATTCCGATCTTTCACGACGATCAGCACGGAACGGCTGTGGTCGTGCTTGCTGCCATGCTCAACGCCTTAAAGCTGACAAACCGCACGCTCGGCTGCGTGCGCGCAGTGGTCAACGGCTCCGGCGCCGCCGGAATTGCGATCACCCGCCTGCTTATGTCCGTGGGGCTTCGCGATGTGATTCTGTGCGACAGAACCGGCGCCATCTACGAAGGCAGGGAAGGGCTTAATGCCGAAAAAGCCGCTATGGCCGCCGTTTCCAACCGAGAGCTGAAAAAAGGCGCTCTGAGCGATGTAATTGACGGCGCAGACGTGTTTATCGGCGTATCTGCTGCAAATGTGCTGACACAGGACATGGTGCGCCGCATGGCAAAGGATCCGATCATATTCGCCATGGCAAATCCCGTTCCGGAGATCCTGCCCCACGATGCCAAAGCTGCCGGAGCTGCCGTAGTGGGAACCGGACGCAGCGACTACGCCAACCAGATCAACAACGTGCTTGCGTTTCCCGGAATCTTCCGCGGCGCGCTGGACGTTCGCGCCCGCGATATCAACGACGCCATGCTGATCGCCGCCGCAAACGCCATTGCCGATATGATCGAGCCGCAGGAGCTGACAGCGGAATATGTAATTCCTTCTCCGTTCAATGAAAAGGCCGCCAAAGCGGTAGCGCAAGCGGTTTCAAAGGCCGCAAGAGAAAGCGGAACCGCGCGCATCTAAACAATCATAAGTAAAAAAGCAGCCGCCGAAAAACAGCCTGTCTGTGCTTCGGCGGCTGTTTAACTTCCTCATATGCTATGTAAATCGCCGGAAACAGCAAATATGAAAGCATTTTAAACTTTTTGTGTCGCTTTTTCTATCTTATTGCGCATTCCGCACGATTATGCTATACTCTTGAGCATCAATCAAAAGGAGATCTTCTAATGCCAAAAAACAAAAAAAGCTGCTTGATCTCTTGTCTGATACAAGCAGCCTTCTTTATTATCGGTATTTTCCCCATTTTGCGCTATACTTATCCCATGCCGGGCTTGGATACAAACGGCGATTCTCTCATTGCTCCCCTCGCGAAACGGTTTTCCGTCTACTCAGCAATTTTTTCAGAGCCCTTTAAGGGCTATTACGGCTTCTTTCTGCTGTGCGCCCTGCTATGTGGAGCGGCTTTGCTACTTCTTGCTGTCTTCGGCCTTTTCACCGAACGCTTTTCCTTCCGCGCAAACAAACTGCTTGCCGCTGCTCAGCTGCTTTGCTTCGGCGTTCCCGTTTGGTTTACCGAAACAGCCGGTGCAATTCTGTTCTTTCTGCTGATCTTCAACTTTGCGCAGCTGACTCTCTATGAAAATCACTGGGCCAAAACCACGCGCCTGAAAATCTTTAACGCAGTACTATGGAGCGCAGAAGCGGTGCTTTGGCTGATCCTGATGCTTGTAGGCTTCGGCTTCTTTCCTTTGCAGTAGGTCTATACCCTTCCGCAGCTTCCGAACACCCGCATCTTTTTCAAAACCTCCGCTTTGACTGCCTCAACCATGCACGGCATCATGTCTGTCATACCCTTGCCGACAGCATAAGCGTCATGAGCCGCGCGCGCCGCCGCTGCGTTGATATCCGTAAAGATGTTGACCTTTGCGATTCCTCTTTCGATCACGCTGCGAAAATCCTGATCGGAAAGCCCTGAACCGCCGTGCAGCACAAGCGGCACCGAGACAGCCGCCGCGATTTTTTGCAGCAGCTCAAGCTGAAGTTTCGGAGCATTCTTATACGCGCCGTGAGCCGTACCGATCGCCACCGCTAATGCGTCCACGCCGGTGCTCCCTGCAAACGCCAGCGCCTCCTCAGGCTGTGTATAAACGCTTTCATCGCCGCCGTCGGCCGTACCGACATGCCCCAATTCTCCCTCTACGGTAACGCCTCTCCTGTGAGCATAGCTTACCAGACGGACAACCTCCTTGGTGTTCTCTTCCTCGCTCATCGTTGAACAATCGTACATAACGGAAGTAAAGCCCAGGTCGATCGCCTCCATTACTTTCGCTTCCGTCAGCCCATGGTCAAAATGCAGCACGACCGGAACGCTTGCCCTTTGCGCCATATCCCGCAACATCGGCGCAAGCTCCTGAAGCGATGCGGCAGGCAACAGCACCTCCGCAGTCCCGATGATAACGGGCGAACGCGCTTCCTCCGCCGCGGCAAGCACTCCCTTTGCCATTTCAAGATTCACGGTATTGAACAGCCCAACCGCATATTTTTTTGTCTGCGCATCTTTTAGTACTTCATGTAACGTAACAAGCATTTAATTCTGTCCTCTTCATATCAATTTTCGATCTGCGGAATACGTTTAATGCGCGGATCGGTAAAAATATCGAATTCATCGTAGCTCTTCGTGCTGAATTCAGAGATGACAGCGCCCTCGCTGCCCGCCTGAAACCAGTGCTTCGTGTTGGGATAAAGCGTATACTGCTCTCCGGGCCTGAGCACAATCTGATGCCACACTGTGTAATACTGTTCCGTTCCTTTAGGTGGAAGCGCACAAATATTTTCGGATTTTTCACCCTCAACAAACAAATATACCGTTCCATAGCGGCAGCGGAAAGTCTCCTCCTTGCCGTCGTAGCCTTCAAACGGCGCATGCCGGTGTTCCGGGCAAGTCTGGTGCGGAAACAACACCATTTCTTTAGCACAGCAGCGCTCCGTATTTACATACACCACCAGCTGCAGCCCTGTATGCTCATGATCTCCCAGCGCATAATCTGCCACCTCTAAATTTTCCTTTTCCTCCTGCGAAAGCACAATATGCGCCTTTTCAAAATACGTCAGCGCTCTCTCCCGAATTGCTTCATACTCCTGTCTTTTCATGTTTAAAACTTCCTTTCTTTTTTTCCGCGGCGTCTGCGCGCTGCATAAAGTCAAGCGTTTCCTCAATGGATCGAATTCCTGCCGTTGCACCTACCGACGCAACACAGTGTGCTCCCACCGCATTGGCAAAACGCGCGCTTTCATATTGATCCCAGCCCTGCGCAAAGCCGGCGAGAAATCCCGCCGCGAAGGAATCCCCCGCGCCTGTGGTATCCGCCGGATGCTCGCACAGATAAGCGGGAATCATGCGTTCTTCCTGCCCTAACGGACAAACAAGCGCACCCTTCGTTCCCAGCTTGATGACCACATTTTTTGCTCCCATCTTCTTGAAAACTGCCGCGATCCGACTCGGGTTCTCTTCACCCGTAAGCTTTACCGCTTCGTCATAGCTGGGCATAAACAGATCCAAATATGCAATGGATTCCCTGATTTTATCCATCCAAATATCCTCAAAATCCCACGCTGTATCCATTGCGGTAAATTTACCCGCTTCCTGCGCCTGCCGCAAAAAACGCGCGCAAGGCGCACCGTCAAAGCGTTTAAGCAGCATTGCACCGGCTACAAATATAATATCACATTCCTGCACCGCCCGCAGCGAGATATCCTCCGCAGTAAATTGTGAGGTCGAACCCTCGCCGTACAAAAAGCTGCGTTCGCCGCTGCCCGCCACGCACACCACCGAGGTCGTTGTGCCTGCTTCCGTGCTTTTTACGATATACCGCGTATCTACCCCCGCTTTTTCCATTTGCACGCATACATACTCTCCGAGCATATCCTCCACAACCTTGCAGCACAGCGCAGCCGGAACGCCCAAGCGTCCCAAATCCGCCGCCGCATTTGCCGCGCAGCCTCCCGTGTGCACGCTGACGTCTTTTACCACGCGCAGCGTTCCCGGCGTAGGAATCGCATTTGCCCCTGTAACGATGATATCGCACGTTACGCTGCCGATACACAAAATCTTCTTCATTCTTACAGCTTATAGCTTTCGCCCTGTGAAAGCTTCCTTTCTTTAAATGCTCTGCCGTCTTTCGTTTATTATAGCACCCCTTATTTGTAAAGTCAATATACAATAGTTTGTTTCATATTTATTTTGCAATTCACCCGCAAATCTGTTAATATAAATTTATAAAAATTTTGCCGTTTTGCGGCTGATAGGAGGATACGCATATGTATGCACGGCAAGGGGTAAATAAGGATTATATCAAAGCCCGAAACAGAGGACTTGTACTGCAGCTGATCTGCTGTTCTGCCGAAGCCGCCTCGCGGTCAGTCATTACCGAAAGCACAGGACTGAGCAAAATGGCTGTAACGAATATCGTAAATGAGCTTATCGAAGCCGACTATGTAATTGAAGGCGAACACAAAGAGACCTCTCATGTGGGGCGCAATCCGATCCTGCTGAACATTTCGCCTCGCTCGCCGCGCATGATCGGGCTGCACATTGCACGCACGCAGATCAGCGCCATTGTAGCCGATCTGTGCCTGCGAATCGAATATGAATATACGATCCCGCTCGCAAACGAAACGGCGCAGACTTTTAAGAAAAAGCTTCTCCATGCCGCCGATGCAGCCGCCGCGCACCTGAACGGCCATACGCTTTTAGGCATCGGCGTCAGCTCGCTCGGCCCCATCGACAGAACAAACGGCGTTTTACTAAACCCCACCAATTTCTTTAATATTGCCGATTTTCCGATCTCCGCCGCGCTTGAGCAGCGCTTTGGCGTCGCTGTGATTACCGATAACGATATGAACGCTTCCGCACTCGCGGAACGCCTGTACGGAGGCGGCCGTTCTCTGCGGAATTTTCTCTATGTCGGCATTACCAACGGGATCGGCGCGGGCATCATTACGGACGGCGCGCTTTACCCCGATCTGAAAGGGCTGTCCGGCGAGATCGGGCATTTATGCGTAGAGATCAACGGCGTGCCATGCAGCTGCGGCAACCGCGGCTGTCTGGAAGCATATGCCGATATGCCCGTGATCCTTGCACGCCTCTCTCGTGCGGCAGGCCGTGCTGTTTCTCCCTGCGAATTCACAAAGCTTTACGATCTGCCCGCTTGCCGCCCGGTATTTGATGATGTGGCGCGTTACCTCACCTCAGCGCTGACCGGCGTTTCCAACCTGCTGAACCCCGAATGCATCTTTTTGGGGCATGACGCCGTCCATTTTCCCGATGCCTTTCTGCAAACGCTTAAAAACCGGCTTAACGGCGCGATCCTGGCGCGCGGCTATACGCAAATCTCCGTCGCCCGCTCCTCGTTCGGCGCGGATTCCGCGTTAAAGGGCAGCGTAAGCCTTGTATGCGATGCGTTCTTTCGCGGAAAGCTGTAAAATTTTTCAAGCTACAAAGGAGGAATCCGCCTGTGAATCTGCGATGCAAAGCCTGCGCCGCCTCTTTGGGCGACACGTCCGGCATGCGTATGACCGAATGCCCCCGCTGCGGAATGCTTCAAAGCGTTCCCGATCCGCTTTTAACCTCCCTGCACGACCGTGCTAACCGCTTCCGCCTTGCGGGCGACTTTACTGAAGCGGCTCGCATTTACGCGCAGGCGCTTGCAGCTGAACCGAACGACGCCGACGCGCACTGGGGTGCGCTGCTGAGCGGCTGCGGCGTGCGCTATACATATGAAAAAAACGCGCTTCGCTTGCACATTTGCCGCGCATCCTTCCGCCCCGTGCAGCAAAATGAGCATTATCTATCCGCCATGCATCTTGCCTCCGATGAACAAAAAGCTGTTTTTGCCGCAGAAGCCGAGCAAATGGAGCAGGCACGCCTGCGGATCGCACAGGCCGCGCAGCAAATCCCTCCCTGCGACGTCTTTCTCTGCTGCCGCGCGGCCGACCGCCGAGGCAATCCCACCCCTGATTTTCTCCTCGCGCAGCAGCTTCTTGCTCCGCTTCAGCAAAAAGGTCTCACCGCCTTCCTCTGCGACCCAAACACTGCCGGTGAGGCGCGTGAAGCGTTGATCCTTTCGGCGCTTTCAAGCGCCAAGCTTATGGCCGTTTTACTTTCCGAGCCCGAAAACGCGGGCACGCTTTCCGTAAGGGAAACCGTGAACCGATTTTCTGAGCAAAACGGCGGTAAATTTCTCATCGCCTGCTCGAAGCCCGATGAACTTCCCGATATGCTGCAACAATTTGAAACCGTTCCGCTTACCGGCGTTTCCTCCCTGTCCGAGCTGTGCGAAAGAATTGCTTCATCGGTAAAACGTTCCGCTGCAAAAAGCTCTCTTCGCCCTAAAAGAAGCTTTACCGTCAGGAAAAAAAACGACAAAACCGCGCGCGCTCCAAAGCGCTCCTCCGCATGGCTATGCGGGATTGCTGTCGGCCTCGCACTGCTTTTAGCGATCAGCGCCGCCATTCCCTGTTTCCGCAGCCGCATTGCGCTTCGGCATCTTGCAGAGGGCGACTATGCCGAAGCCTTTAAGCTTTTTTCCTCGATCGACAGCCGCTTTTCCTCCGATGAGTTTTTCCAAAAAACGATCTATTACCGCGCCCAAGAACTGCTTGCAGAAAAGAACTACGAAACCGCTTACATCCTGCTTGGCACGCTGAATACGCCCCAAGCCCTACAGCTTATCACCGACAGTCTTTATGAGCTGAGACAGCAGCTTGCCGCAGAAGGCGACTATCTGAGCGCCTACCGTCTGCTCTGCCGCCTGAAAGGACAAATCCCCAACGCAGAAGCGCTTTGCGCCGACACGCTGCGGCTTCTGCGCAAACACCCGCCTCAAGGTCTGCTTATTGCCGAAGATTATTTTACAATCGGCGTGATTCCCGGCGAAGCCCCCCTGCTTGCCTCACAGTACCCGCCGCACTGGTGGACCCATGAGCTTCCTCTGGGCAAGCCCGTCTCCGTCGCTGCAAACAACTTGATCGCGCTGGGCGTGCAGGCAGACGGAACCGTTCAGTTCGCCAGCGACAGCAATTACTTAGACGAGCCCTTTTACAGCTCGCCTGACTCGTGGCAGAATATTGCCTCAGCGGCAGTAGGCAGCTACTTAGCCGTCGGGCTTACAACAGACGGCTCCGTCGTCGTTGCGGGAGAACAGGAAAACATCCTGCGCCGTCAAACCGATCAGTGGCACGGTATTTCTTTTATTGCCGCCGGAGAAAACAGTATTGTCGGCATCAGCGAACGCGGAAAGCTTTTCACCGCGGGCCCGCTGAGCCGCTACCTTGCCGATTTCACGAACAACGGACCGTTCACCGCTGCTTTCGGCGTTTCGGATCGCTGCGCGCTTCTGCTTAAAGAAGACGGCACACTTTCCCTGCTGGGAATCCTTTCCGAGCAGCTCAAACCCTGTCTGGAATGGACGGATCTGATCTCCGTTTCCGTCGGCGCATCGCATATCGTCGGGCTGAAAGCAGACGGAACCGCCGTCGCTGCCGGAAACGCTTCCGAAGGCAAAACGAACGTAGAGAAATGGACAGATATTATTGCCGTTTCCACAGGCACCCGGCACACCGTCGGGCTCAAAGCCAATGGAACCGTTGTAACTGCCGGCGTATCGGCCGACCCCGCCTGCCAAGAACCCGCCTCATGGAAGGGCATCGGCGTCAAGCCCCAATGCACGCTCTCCTGAACCTGTAAATAAAATTCCAAGCTAACCGTAAAAAAAAACGGCTGCGCTGCCGAAGCCTCTTACCCAAAACTGACGGATATGATGCCCCGTTCCTGCCGGCAAACACACACTGAGCTAAAACCCTCCGGAACCGCCGTTGCAGCGGGAGCATCCACCGCTCAAACGACCAAAAAAGCGTCGGCTTCAAGCCCCGACGCTCTTCTTTTTGGCTCTGCTTTGCAAATAAATTCCCAAGCCGACCGCGCATGTAACCGACTCCGCAGCCGGAAACGAACACCATACTCCCAAAACTCCCGCCGCGTAAGAGAGCAAAAATGCCATCGGAATAATCACAACAAACCCTCTCATGGCAGAAAGCAGCTGCGCGGGCCGCGCGCGCCCCACGGCGGCAAAATAAGCGGAGAGCGCCACGGTAATTCCGGCAAACGGACAGGCGATGAAATACAGCCTCATTCCCTGCACGGCAAGCCGCTGCAAAAGCGCATTCTGCTCGCCGTTAAAAATGTGCACGATCTGCGGAGCGGCAAAAAAGATGCAGCCGTAAATTACGGCGGACACGACCAAAACGGAAACGGCCGCATATGCAAGAACACGTCTCCCCTCAGAGGCTCTGCCCTCCCCGTAATACCGGCTGAAAACCGGCTGCGCGCCCTGCGCGATGCCCGTATAGATAGACAGCACCACCATCGCCAGATTGGCGATCACTCCATACGCCGCAACGCCGATGTTTCCCTCCAGCCCCAGCAAGATCGAATTAAAAATCGCCATAACTGCTCCGGAGGAGGCCTCTGTGATGAAAGACGGCAGTCCGCAGGCAAAAATTCCGCGGATCATTCCCTTCATGCCAGCTCCCTTAACAAAACGAAATCCGTTCTTCTTTCGCAGGAAATAAGGCAGCATAATCAGCATACTGACAACCGGCGCAAGACCGGTAGCCAATACCGCGCCGAAAATGCCCATACCGCACGGAAAAATAAAAACATAATCCATCACGATGTTGAAAAAGCTTCCGCCAAGCATCGCAGCCATAGAGAACTGCGGCGCTCCGTCATTCCTTACAAAACACAGAAGCAAATTATTCAGCATAAATATCGGCGCAAACAGTAAAATCATCTGCAAATACGTTCTACTCATTTGATAGATCTCCTGATCTGCCCCAAGCCAATCGGCAATCTGCCCCGAACAAAAGATTCCCAAACCAACAAACAGCGCGGCAAAAACACCCATTACCTTTATCGCGGCCGAAAAAGCCCCGTCAGCAGCGTCCCCCTGACCTCTTTGGATCGCATAGCGCGTTCCCCCGCCCATGCCGATCATAAGTCCCACTCCGTGAATAACGCAATATACCGGAAGCGCAAGATTCAACGCCGCCAGCCCGTTTGCCCCAAGCCCCTTGGAAACAAAAAACGTATCCGCTAAAATATAACAAGATAGCCCGATCATGCCCAGCACGTTAAGCGACGCATACCTGATAAACTCTCCGAAGCATTCTTTTTTCATAGCCCTTTTCTCTCTCCCAACAGAAATTCACGCCCGCTGCATAAGCGCTCCTGCGGCCTGCTTAAACCAATAAAACAAAAAACGCCCGCGCACAGTTCCTTCTTTGGCCTAACGGAACCATGCAGAGCGTTACCCGGCGGTAATTTCTTCTCTTTTTCTGCAAACAGCCGCTTCCTTTTTTTCTATTTGCTTCTCTTTCTTTAACGGCTGCTCGTATTATATTTCATTAAAAGCGCACTGTCAAGAAATTTGTCCTCTTACTCCCCCAACGCTTCCTGCGCCGCTTTCTTCATCACGCAGTCATAGTGCTGCCTGTGCTTCGGCGGCAGCTGCTCCCGCGTGATGATCTCCAAAATATACGGCGCCGCAATATGCTCATGCGCATCAACGTATTTTTCATAACAACGGCAGCGAAACATATGCGCGTCAAACGGAATAATGCAGTAATCCTCCGGCATCGCCGCCTCCCCGAAAAGGCTCACCCCATACCGAACGCAGCGATCATGTGGATTTGTAAACTCAACAATATCTCCGTCATGCACAAAGCAGGGAAAGGAAATCTCTGCGCGCTGCACGCACAGCCTTTGGCACTCGCTGCAAAAACCGTCGCAGGAATCCTGATTCGGTTCAGGATAAGTATACATCTCTGCTGCACGCACGATCCTGTTCGGCCCAAGACAGCAGCGCCCCATCTCATCCTCGAAAAACACATTGCCTGAAATCACCTTCCGTTTTACGATGTCATATCGAACATGCTCGCCCTCCTCTGATTCATATTCCTCAAAAAACAACGGGATCATTCTGAGCGCCGTGTCATAATCCGCGCACAAATAGCGCTCATCGTAAGAATTCGGCTCTGTTTTGATATGCAATTCAAACACCGCGCCCTCCTCCTTCTGCGTAAACAGTTCAAAGGACTTCCGCATCCATTCCGCCATAGACCGCGCATAGGACGAAAACGGCTCCGGCAGCGCGTCGGCAAGCATCAGCATCGCCGCCGTTTTTTCATGATGATTCTCCGAATAACGGTAAGCGATTGCCAGCAATTCTATTTCGGAAAAGCGGTGATTTTTCTGCAAAACAGCCTCCCGAAGCGGCCTTGAAGGCAATGCCGCAACGAGCTTGTTTTGAACGGTCTCCAACCGTTCTTTTTTCTTCTCCATAATCCATTCCTTCCCTACATTCGTTATTGATACTCAGTATTATTATTGTTTTACTCGCTGTAAAACAACTCCTCCAAGCCATGCAGGCCTTTCATTGTTCCAAAAAAGTAAGGATCCTGTTCCAAACAGCCGCATCCTGCGCCGTCATTCTGTCAAAATCATAGCTGTTTTTGAAAGCCTGTTTGCTTTCCTCTGTCGTAAATTCATTCTTCTTTAGTTTTTCAGTCATCTCCTTAAAAAACTTATCCTTATACATAACGGCGTCCAAGGTATAATTCGGGTTGTGCTCCTTGCCCGTTACCAACAAGAACTCCGTCCCCGGCCGCCCGGCCAACGCTTTCTGCAATGCCTGAAAATTCTTTCGGCAGCTGACGGTAGGATCATCCTCCGAATGGATCACCAACAGCTTCGCCTGCGTTTCCTCCAAGCTTTTAACCGCCTCAAGCTCCGCATAGCCCGGATTTCTCTCCGCTTCAAAACGCAAAACCGCAGGAACATAGAGCGACAAAGGCCCGCGGAAAAACTGCTTGACCAGCGCCCGAACGGAAATCGGTGCAGAAATTGCCGCCAAATGCGTTACATCAGGATGCAAAGCGGCAATATTAAGCGTTGAAAGCCCTCCCCAGCTATGGCCGATCACCGAAACATCCGCTTTCGTATAGCCGTCCAGTCTCCTCAGAAAGCGAATGCAATAGTCCAGATCGCTGACCGACTGCGCAAGCCCGCCGATATCCTGCCCCTCGCTGGCCATGCAGCCCGTGTGGTCATAGGCAAGAACCGTATACCCATGGCGCGCCAGTATTTCGATCTCCTTCATATAGGAACGATGTCCTCCGCCGAGGCCATGCTCAAAAATAACGACCCTCTCCCCGCTCTTTTCGCGGTAGTAATAAAACGCACCGCGCAGCGTTTGACCGCCCGCGCCCGCAAAGCTGATCAGTTCCGCCTGCAAGCCGTCAAAATCCTCATAAGAGTAATAAAAGATCATGCCGGGATCATCATTTCTCCGGATAAGCCTGCTTTTGTAAATTTCAAGTATCTTCTTTTCCCCTATCATGGTCAAGACCTCCGCCTCTTTAGAAATATTCCATACAAGCAAACGATTCTCTCCTTATTATACAGCAATATATAAAAATATTTTAAAAAAATAGTATAAAAATATTAAACCGTTACACAACGGTTATGTAACGGTAGGCATATATTTTTTTAATCCGGTTTGATAAAATGATTAAAAATAATAAAAGACAGGAAACCGAGATGTTAAAAGATATCCCTTATGATGTACTGAAAAATGAAAAACGAGCTTATGAAATAATGCTGCTTTATGACCGCTCCGGCAGTTCATTCATCGATATTGCAAAAAAGTTTAACCTGTCGCCGGCAAGAGCGCGCCAAATCTATCACTGGCTGAAAATCAAGCAAATCCGCCTTTGCATCAATCATATTTCCATCACGCTTGGGCACGATAACCTTTCACAAGTCAACAAAGTCTACGAACAAGCTTACGAATGCTATCAAAGCCGCCAATATGCATGCGCGTATCTGGAAAAAAAGTATAAAAGCATTTTAACCCAATACAGATGCGGCGAACCGGGAATGCCGCAGCGCTTTATCAAATCCATGCCGCCGCTAAAACGCCAATTAACTAAGGCGGAGATTGAACGCATGATCGAAACGCGGGAGGCAGAAAACGCCTCATTTGCAGAAATAGCAAAGAAAATGCGCATTACGCGGGAAAAGGCAAAGCATATATACGATTCACACTATCACAAACAGGCCGTAGCCCTTGTAAAGGCCTTAACAGCGCAGACAGAAAGCCCACAGGAACGAATGGACATATGGGATTACTACTTCCGAAATAATTTCACACCTAAAAGGCGTTATGAAATGCTGATAAAAAAATGATTTATATTCCGTTTAAAATTACACGAGTGAAAAGCTCGAAAAATACCATAGCTTTTGCAGCCGGAAGGGCGGCGGAAGGAGAGCGAGCCGCCGCACAAGGAGGCGGTTCGGTCGCGGAAGTCGCCCTGTTGCAGTTGAATAAAAACGTATCTTTCTGTTTTGAATGATCTTAGAAATTTATTTTATGAAAAGTTTTATATCCACCGCACCAAACAGGCGCTTCAAAGGGTTACAAGGGTTCGTTAAGGGGGAAATCGCAATCCCCATCGCGCCCTTGACAGGAAAAGAAACGTTTTTAAAAAAAGATACAAAAGAAACGAAAAATAACTGCACAAGCTATATTCTATGCCTTGTAAAGCAATCTTTTCACCGGAAACGACAATCTGAAAGAAGATTGAAGATGAAGAAAAAGAAACGACAACCTTCTGCCGAAAATTGTCGTTTCTTATTTGGCGGAGAGAAAGGGATTCGAACCCTTGGTAGGGTATTAGCCTACACACGATTTCCAGTCGTGCGCCTTAGACCAGCTCAGCCATCTCTCCATGCATTTTTAGTTGCCAGTGTATTATATAACATATTACTAAAAAATGCAATGACTTTTTATAAAAATATCGCAGAGAATATGCACAGGGGTTCTTGCGCTTTACAATCTTATATTATGCATTTTTTCATTGATTAAACAAAGCATCAAATTTCCAAATATTTTTGCCGAAAAAGATTGAAGTCTTTGGGTTCTTTATGTTACAATATTTTATGTAAAAAGGAGTCCGTTTATGAAAGAAATCTGGGTTTATGAACCGCATAATGCTTCGGAAAAGCTGGTTGCCTTGGCTTCAGCCCGTGTTTCAGCACAAAGGCGCGCTTATGCCGCGCAGCTGAAGCGGCCGGAGGACAAGCTTCCTCTGCTGTTGGGAGAAGCGTTCGTGCGCGCAGCCGCACAGCGCAGCGGCCTGTGCGAGGCTTTTGCCCAATGGAACCGGCAGCCCGGCGGCAAGCCCTTTCTTTCCGATCGCCCCGGCTTTCATTTTAACATTTCTCACACAGCAGGCGCTGTTTTAGCTGCCTTTCACACTGCCCCCGTAGGGGCTGACACTGAGTATATCGGACACGGACACCCTGCGCTTGCACGGCGCTTTTTTGCACCGGGCGAAATAAACTTTATCCGAAACGGCCCGGCTGAAGATGCTGCGCGGCGTTTTTGCCGCATCTGGACGCAAAAGGAAGCCTATGTAAAGTTCAGCGGCCAAGGCATCACCGGTGCAATGGCGAATTTTGATGTTACAAGCGACTGCGGCGTGCACTTTTTCTGCTTTGAAACCAACGTGCATTGCTTCTGCGTATGCGCCCGTGAAGCATTTGCCAAATCGGATATCCTGCACCTAAACACAAACGCCGTGTTTAAGCTTCTTGCGGCGCTGCCCGAAATTCCCGACATAGACGACCAATAATATCTGTGCTATAATAAACCAAACAAACGAAAGGATGGATAAAAAAATGCGCATTGCCATATACGGAGCCGGCTCTTTGGGCACAGTGCTCGGAGCTTATTTAACAAAAGCAGATCCTGAAACGGAGTTGATCAACCGAAATCGCGCGCACATAGAAGCGCTGCGGCGCAACGGCGCGCAAGTTACCGGAAGCGTTGAAATGAAAGTGCCCGTCAAAGCGCTTCTGCCCGAAGAAATGAGCGGCGTTTATGACCTGATCTTTTTAATGACCAAACAGCTGAACAATCGCGAGACCGCAGAATTTTTAAAACCGTTTTTGGGGGAAAACGGCGTTTTATGCACCCTGCAAAACGGCATTCCGGAACCGCTGCTTGCAGAGGTATTGGGCAATGACCGGGTGCTTGGCGCAACCGTCGCTTGGGGCGCAACTATGACAGCTCCCGGAACCGTTGCTTTAACGTCCGAAGCGGACAGCATGACTTTCGGCATGGGCAGAAACAATGCCGCCGGTGAAGAGCGCACAGCGCTTGTGCGCACTGTGCTGGAACACATGTGCCCCGTGGAATACGAACCGGACTTTGAAGGCGCCCGATGGTCAAAGCTGCTCATCAACGCTGCCTTCAGCGGGCTGGGAACCGTGATCGGCGGCACGTTCGGCGACGTTGCCGCAGATAAAAAAACCCGCCGCGTAGCGCAGTATGTCATCAAAGAATGCATCGACGTAGGTCATGCCGCCGGCGTCTCCTTCGCGCCTGTGCAGGGAAAAGACATCGTAAAGCTGCTTTATTTTAAGGGGACGTTCAAACGTGCCGTGTCCTTTGCAATCATTCCGCTGGCCATCAAAAAGCACCGTTTGTTAAAACCCAGCATGCTTCAGGATCTTGAAAAGGGCAAGCCCTGCGAAATCGACGCAATCAACGGCGTGGTTTGCCATTTTGCCCAAAAAACCGGCGTTCCCGCGCCGTTTAACGCGAAAATTGTGGAAATCATTCACCGCATCGAAGAAAACAAAGCTGCCTGCGGTTATGAAAACATTGCCGAATTTGACGCGCTTCTCAAGCCCTGATCTCAAAAAAGAAAGGATGAAATTCATGATTCTCATTATTGCCAAAAATCACGTTAAAGCCGATAAATTGCAGGATTTTGAAGCGCTTGCTTCCGAGCTGGTGCTGAAAAGCAGCGCCGAGGCGGGAAATGTCAGCTACGAACTGTTCCGCGCGCTTGAAAATCCGTGCCTGCTGACCTTTGTGGAAAAGTGGCGCGATGAAGACGCTGTAGAAATCCACATGAATTCTTTGCATTTTAAAGAAATTGCACCGAAGCTCGGCGCATGCTGTGAAGGCGAAATGGAGATTACCAAATATACCCGCGCCTGAAAGGATGAAAGCCTGTGAAAAGTGCAGAACAAATCAAAATGGAAGCCGGCAAGCTGTACCAACCGGCTGCTGCTGAAATCATGCAAGAGCAGCGGGAATGTTTAAAGCTTCTGCGAAAGTTTAATATGTCGGAACCTGAAGAGCATAACGCTTTGCTGAAAAAAATGTTTGCCGAATTCGGCGAAGGCTGCTATATTGAACCGCCGCTGTTCGCTAACTGGGGCGGCCTGCACGTTCATTTCGGAAAAAATGTTTATGCAAACTTTCACCTTACCTTGGTGGACGACGGCCATATTTATGTGGGAGACGGCGTAATGTTCGGCCCGAACGTAACGATTGCCACTGCCGGCCATCCTATTGATCCCGCGCTGCGTGCCGAAGGGCTGCAATATAATGCCGACGTGTATATCGGAAGCAGCGTTTGGATCGGCGCAGGCGCAATCATCCTCCCCGGCATTCATATCGGTGAAAATTCCGTGATCGGCGCAGGCAGTATTGTTACGCACGATATTCCCGCTAATGTAGTAGCTGTCGGTAATCCGTGCCGTGTTCTGCGAGCAATTTCGCAGAAAGACAAAGAATTTTATTTTAAGGATCGCAGAATCTAACAAAAAACACAGTAAACAGCAAGAGCCGTGAACAGAGAATTTTGTTCACAGCTCTTATTTTTACCCATTCTCGGCTGCAAAACAATATGCGGCAAAATCATATTCGATAACTGTGCCATACTGACAGTCCGATCAAAAGCTCCGCAAATGTACGGAAACAGAATGACCATAGCATCTAAACAACAAAACTCCCGCTCACTCCGGAAGCGCAGCCTGCCCGCTTTTCAAAAATTTTTTTGCAGGCTCATTTTCTGATACTGCACACCTAACACCGCATATCAACCGAAGCTTTCATTCCTTTCTGCATTTGACCGATCCATTTCTTTTCAATGATCCCGCGCAAACGCTTGCTGCTCCCTCATTTCCATAAACTGAACGGTTGAATGTAATGCTCCTTTTCTCA
>JAHAAN010000019.1 GCA_018376855.1 Clostridiales bacterium
AAACCTAAGAACATGAAAGTGCGTGCGGCCTTCTCCGCCGTGGTAGCACCGCGCTTCCATTGCCATGGCAAGGTCTCCGGCTCTGCGGAAGGCGCTGACGAACAGCGGCACAAGCAAGGGAATGATCGCTTTTGCGCGGGCGATCAATCCGCCCTTATCGAATACGGCGCCGCGTGCGGCCTGCGCCTTCATAATGCGGTCGGTTTCTTCCATAAGCGTGGGAATAAAGCGCAGTGCGATGGACATCATCATGGCGATCTCGTGCGCGGGGAATTTAATTTTCGCAAGCGGCGAGAGCAACCGCTCAATGCCGTCCGTGAGCTGAATGGGAGAGGTCGTAAGCGTCAGCAAAGAGGCGCCGGTGATAAGAAGCACCAAACGAAGCGCCATAAAAATTGCCCGAATTACCCCTTCTTTTGTGATGGTGAAAATCCACCACTGCGCCCATACGGTGTCGCCTCCGGAAAAGCAGGCGTTGATGATAAAGGTAAAGGCCAGCAGAATATAGACGGCTTTTAGCCCCTTGAGCATGGATTTTACCGGCACTTTGGAAAGTACGGTGATTACGGCGATGAATGCAAACAGCAGTGCAAGGCCGATATAAGTTCCAATTACAAACGCTAATACGATATACAGCAGCGCGCCGATGATCTTAATGCGCGGATCCAGCCGATGAATGGGGGAATCTATGGGATAATACTGCCCGAGCGTAACGTCCTTCATGATAGCTCCCCCTTCCTTTGGCGCATGACGGCTTCAAATACCTGTTCGATGGTAATGCAGTCCTTGGGCAGATACATCCCGCGGCGGGCAAGCTCCTGCACCAGAAGGGCGGCCTGCGGAACATCCAGCGCAAGGCTTTGCAGGCGCTCCGCATTGCTGAAGACCTGCTGGGGAGTGCCGTCAAGCACCGGCTTTCCTTCATGCATCACGATTACGCGTTGGGCAACATGGGCAATATCATCCATATTATGCGACACCAAAACGATCGTAGCGCCGGTTTTTGTGTGATAATTATCAATCAAAGCCAAAATTTCATCCCGGCCGCGGGGATCAAGACCGGCAATCGGTTCGTCCAAAACAAGAACTTCAGGGCGCATGGAAAGCACACCTGCAATTGCGGCGCGGCGTTTTTGCCCGCCGGAAAGCTCAAAGGGGTTTTTCTCTCCGATTTCAGCGCTGAGCCCCACGAGCTCCATTGCTTCTGATACACGCTGTGCAATTTCTTCTTCCGAAAGGCCGAGATTTTTTGGGCCAAAGGCGATATCCTTCGCCACGGTTTCCTCAAAGAGCTGATATTCCGGGTATTGAAATACCAGCCCGACTTTGCGGCGGACTTCATCGTAGCGTGGCTTTTTTTCTGTGAGATCGATTCCCTGAACAATAATCGAGCCGCTGGTAGGGCGGAGCAAACCGTTCAGGTGTTGTACCAGCGTGGATTTTCCGCTGCCCGTGTGCCCGATGAGGCCGACGTATTCGCCGTCCGAAACAGTTAAGGATACATTGTCCAACGCTTTTTTTTCAAAGGGAGTTCCGGGGCTGTAAATATAGGAAAGCGATTTCAGTTCAATGGACATAACGCGTCGGCCATCTCCTTTACGGTAAGAATATTACGGGGAACGTCTATGCCGCTGCGGCGAAGCATGTCCGCAAGCTGCGTCATTTCGGGAACGTCTAAAGCAAGGCTGCGAAGCCGTTCGATCTGCACAAAGATTTCGCGGGGAGAGCCTTCCATAACGGCGCTGCCGTCGGAGATTACAAGAATGCGGTCGGCCATGGCGGCTTCCTCCATAAAATGGGTGATATGCACAACAGTAATGCCTTTTTCGCGGTTCAGCTCTAAAATGCTTTTTATAACATCTCGCCGGCCAATGGGATCGAGCATTGCGGTCGGCTCGTCAAAGATCATGATTTCCGGCTGCATGGCAAGCATACCCGCGATGGCAATGCGCTGTTTTTGCCCGCCGGAGAGCTTGTGCACAGCGCTTTTGGCAAAGGGAAGCATATTTACATCCGCAAGCGCGCGATCCACGCGGGTACGGATCTCTTTGGGCGGCACACCTAAGTTCTCGGGGCCGAAGGCTACGTCGTCCTCCACAATAGTGGCGACGGTTTGATTGTCGGGATTTTGAAAAACCATTCCCGCGCAGGATCGAACCGTGAGCAGATTTGCTTCGTCGGCGGTATCCATGCCTTTGATAAAGACCTTTCCTTCAGTGGGGAGAAGCAGGCCGTTCATCAGCTTTGCAAGCGTGGATTTTCCGCTGCCGTTATGCCCGAGAAGGCAGAGAAATTCGCCCTGTTTCACCGAAATCGAGACGTTATGCAGAACCTCTTGCTGCATTTCCTGCTCATCGCCGGTTTCATATGCGTAAGCTACGTTTTCCAATCGGATCATTTCCTGCAAGACGCTTCACTCCGTTCAGCATTATAATATTTCTTATTATACACCATCTTGTGTGATATGACCAGCATCT
Source organism: Clostridiales bacterium (assembly GCA_018376855.1). GTDB lineage: Bacteria > Bacillota > Clostridia > Christensenellales > QALW01 > JAHAAN01. The sequence goes on from JAHAAN010000019.1 coordinate 2,478, forward strand.
TATAAAACCTTAAAATAAGTTTTCAGAATATTCAGTTTATTTGTGAATAATTTGTGAAATTTCTGGAATATCTCTTTTCTTTGTTTAAAAATTGTGATAAAATACATGCAAATAAAAGCAAACATAACGGAGGGAATTATTATGATTAAATGGGTATGTTCAATTTGCGGTTATACGGTAGAAGGTCCGACGGCGCCGGATAAATGTCCCCAGTGCAATGCTCCGGCTTCTAAATTTAATAAAGTAACCGAGGGCGAGGTCGTTTGGGCGGCAGAGCATCAGGTCGGCATCGTTGAGGGTGTTGATCCCGAAATCATAAAAGGGCTTCGTGAGAATTTTATGGGCGAGTGCACCGAAGTAGGTATGTATTTGGCAATGAGCCGCCAAGCGGACAGAGAGGGTTTCCCGGAGGTTGCGGAGGCATATAAGCGAATTGCTTATGAAGAGGCCGAACATGCTGCAAAATTTGCAGAGATGCTGGGCGAGGTCGTATACGCTGATACAAAGAAAAATCTTCAGATGCGTGCGGACGCTGAAAACGGCGCGACGCTGGGCAAATTTGAATTGGCTAAGCTGGCAAAGCAGCAGGGCTTGGATGCAATTCATGACAGCGTTCATGAAATGGCGCGTGATGAGGCTCGCCACGGCAAAGCGTTTATCGGCTTGCTGAACAGATATTTTAAGTAATAGGTGCGTTTTTATAAAATGGGATACGTTTCAGCAACGTATCCCTTATTTTTTCTCTATAAAGTGTGAAATATGTTTTTTGCTTTCTAAAGCAGGAAGTTTTAATCTATAGTTATAGGAAAGAAGCATCTTATGTACAGAACAGCATTTATAAATTAAGCTGTCGGTGGCAGTAGATTTTACAAATAAGGTATGTTATAATACATATAGATCAATTTACGGAGGCGCTTTATGAAAAAGAGCAGCTTAAGGATTGCGGCGATTGTCATTTCTGCACTGATAGCGGCATTGCTTTTGTGGATCGCGGTGGGCGTGATAGTAACCTTTGGGGCTGAGAAAAACGGCATGGGAATTATCGGCGGTGCGGGAATACCTTCGTTCCTTTTTGTGCTGAGCATTTTTAGGGTGGAGTGGAAAGCGCTTAGTGTGCTTGCAATTTTTTTGGTTTATGTTTTGATAGGGCTTCGGGGAGAAAAGAAAGCGGATGGGCTGCGGTGAGGGGCAGTGGGGCGCCACGGGCCCGCTTTGCGGGCCAAGGCGCCCGTTAGGGGCCTTCCCTGCGGTTCACGCAGGGCGTGCGCCCCACTTGCGTGCGAAAACAATCGTTTTTTATAGTATACTGTAACGAAAAATCCCGCCGCATTTTATGCGGCGGGATTTTTTATGTTTGTTTAGATGCCGGTTTCCTTGAGCATGCCGGTTTCAAAGGCTTTGAGCAGACGCATCAGGTCTTCTATATTCGCGCAGATGTTGCGGCCGATATCGGTGTCTTTTACCTTGATTTTATCGGCGGCATGTTCAAATATAACGGTATCTGAAAGAATGTCCGCATTGTTTTTAATGGCGTTTTCCACACCGAGGAAGGGTTCGTGCGCCGAAATGCGAATTCCTTCTGCATTGTAGATCAGCGTATAGCCTGCAATGCCCGTAGTGGGCTGATAGGCGCGGCAGAAACCGCCGTCGATCACGATGAGCTTTCCTCCGGCTTTGATCGGGTTTTCTCCGCGGCAGCACTGTACGGGTACATGCCCGTTAATGATATGCGAGCTGTTTCCGCCAAGGCCGAACTCCTCTAAAATGCGTTCCACGATTTTTGTGTCGTCCCAACAGTGATAATAAGCGTTCTTCGGTTCTTCCCATGTGGATTTATCTTCGATCAGCAAACGCTCGAAGGTTGCAATTTTCTTGCGGGCGCACAATGGCGAATTTTTGCCGCACCAAAGAAACCAAAGGTGGTCTTTTCCATGCTGGCGGGCATCGCTGCCTTCCTTTGCAAAATAGCCTTGCCGTGCAAGCAGGTTGCAGTGATCAAGCAGAGCCTTCCCGCATTTGTTTCCCGCTGCCGGAAAGCGCATAAAGGTGCCGTCCTCGTTTAGAGGTATGCAGCCGTGAAACAGTAGGTTTTGGTTAAATATTGTGTAGATTTCGCCTTTTTCAAAGAGAAAGCGAGCGTGGCGCTGCAGCTTTTCCGAGCGCATGAAAGCGTTTTTCAGATATTGCATGACTTCTGCTTCCTGCTGAGTCAGCTCATAGGGGTGATCGCGGTCGATTGTGGGGAAATCACAGTCCCGCAGTGCGTATTCGCTGCCTTGGATCGTAACGGTTTTGGCTTCATAATTGATTTTATCCAAAAGCAAGCGGTCTTCCATGTCAAAATCAGGGTTGCGCAGGATCGTTTGCCCCTCAAGCTTGAACTGAATAATGCAGATCGCCTTATGCATCCGCGCCACAAGAACATCGTCGTCCTGATCGAAAAAATCCCCATCGGAGCAGCCTTTAGGCATAAAACAGGAAATATCGGAATTGCGGTAGACTTCGCTGGCAAGCAATGCAAGAGGCCGCAGGGAAATACCGTAGCCGATTTCGATCACGTCCAGATTCTTGTAGGTAATGGAATTGTTTAACACCGTGGCAATGCAGGTTCGTGAGCCTGCGGCAGCGCCCATCCAAAGCGCGTCATGATTCCCCCATTGAATGTCCAGAGAGGCTTCCTTCATCAGTTCGTCCACGATGATATCCGCCCGTGCTCCGCGATCGAAAATATCTCCTACAATATGCAGGTGGTCGATCACCAAATTTTTAATGCTTGCGCATACGGCAACGATAAACTGTTCCGCTGAGCCGATGCTGATAATGGTTTTTAAAATGTTTTCATAATACTGTTCTTTATTGAGCGCGTCATAGTCGTTATTGAGCAGTTCGTCAATAATGTAATCATAGCCCTGCGCTGTTTTTGCAAGCCGTTTTCTGACTTTGGAGCGTGTGTATTTACTGCTGACAAGGCGGCAGATTTCAAGCAGCCGCGTCAGCGTTACCGTGTACCAGTCATCGGGGTCTGTTAGCGTAGGGCGCAGCTCGGCAAGCTTTTCCTCCGGGTAGTAGATCAGTGTAGCCAGCTCCGCGCGTTCCCGAGCCGTCATCGTCTTGCCGAAAAGCAGTTCAACTTTTTGTCGGATTACGCCCGAGGCATTGCGGCGAATGTGAAGAAAGGCTTCATGCTCGCCGTGAATGTCGCTCATAAAATGCTCGGTTCCTTTGGGAAGGTTTAAAATAGCGTTCAGGTTAATGATCTCGCTGCATACTGCGCTGCGGTTCGGGTAGAGCTTTGTAAGCGTTGCAAGATATTTTAGTTCCTGCGTATCAAAAGCTTTCGTTGTAACCCCTCCTTTTTCGTTTTTTCAGCTCAGATATTTTGTAAATATTGAAAATGCTGAAAAGCCGTGAAAATAGTATAACACGGCTTGAAGATTTTTTCAATACTATCATTTTTATGTTTCTTGGCAGAGCGTTTCATAATAATAGATCGGCAAAGCGGACCAACCGTGGCATAGACTTCCGGCGCCCCAGAAGTCCTCGGCGCCCTTGAGTGTCTCCCAAAATGAGGTTGCGTTTCGGCGCAGCATATATAAGTAGGTTTCGTCAATCTCGCTGAGAATTGCGGGCGCATAGGCATTGCGGTTTGCGGCAAGCAACGCGTCGTAGCGGAAGCAGTTCATGCTCAGCGTGCAGGGAATTTCTTTTCCGGCGCCGTTAGTAAGCAGTGTTTCAAGAATCTTTTCTTGGGGCAGTCCGTCCGCCGCGCCGCACAGCAGGCACAGGCTATTGGTAAGAACACTGTACCGGCCTTCAAAGCGGCCGATAGAGGTGGCGAATAAGCCGTCTTCCGGGCGGAAAAATTGCTGTGCAATAGCGGTTTTCAAATGTTCTGCGAGCTTTATATACGAATCGCCGCTGCGGCCGATCAGTTTGCACAGGGAAGCGAACTCGCGCAGCGCCAGCACAAAGACTGCGTTAAGCGGAGCGTCAAAGAACGGCTCGGTTTCGTCAAACCCGTTTCCGGCGAGGGTATCGGACCACTCGTAAAAATTCCAATAGCCCATTCCTTTTCCGGCGCAGTTTGGGAGCAGACCGTTCGGCGCGATCCGATCGATGAATTTTTTCATCAGAGCGCTCAGCATGGGGAACAGCTCTTGTGCAAATGCTGTATCACCGGAATAGGAGACGTATTCGCGCATTTGCACGAAATACATCAGGTTGAAAAAGGGAATGCAGATTTTCATATGATCCGGCGCGCAGATAGAAAGAAAACCGTCAGGTCTAAGGCTGCGGGAAATCAGTTCGAGACTGGCGCGCGCAAAGCGCGTTTCGGAAAACGCATAATAACCGCAAAGCATCTGATTGCGGGAATCCATTGTGTAAAGCGCCTGTTCGCGCCAGGGACAGTCCTCATAGTGCTCGTGCATGCATTGCAGAAGCGTGTTTTGAGAAACGCGGTAGATCGTATCACGCAAAAGGTTACCGCTGCGGTACTCTTTCATGGTAACGGGATATTCCGTTGGGCGCAGGCCGGCATAATATACCGTAATATGAGGCGTGCGCACGAAGAATTGCAGGTAGCGGCAGCCGAGTCGGCGGAAGGTATCCAAAAACTGTGTGCGCCCTTTTTTCAGGCGAAAGGTAAAGGAAAAATTTCGGATTGCGGTTCGGCAGCGGCCGTCATCAAGATGCTCGCCGTAGCCGACAAGCATTTCGCATTCTTCGTTTGTCTCAAGGTCAAAATCCAAAAAGCCAGCCGTTTCTTCATGCAGATCTACAAAGAAATAAACGCCGTCTCCACAAGCGTCAAAAGCAATAGGTTCTTCGCTCCAAACATGCGGGGAGGTTACCATATCGCAGGTCAGCGCCGCATTTTGCATCAGCTGGGCAGCGTTGTCGCCGCCGTGCAGGAAAAAAGAACCCTTTTGGATCATGGCGGCATTGATGCGGTCACGCAGCACAAGCTTTTCAATAGGGCGGGGTGCAAAAGCGCAGGAGGGCTTTTCGGCTTGACTGGGCTTAAGTATGTTTGCGGGGCGCGTGTTGTCCACATGATAATTAAAGCCTAATTGGGTTGTAATAAATTCGCAGCTGTGGGAAGTGTACAGCGCGGACAGGCAGGAAAGCGTGTTTTGGCTTGAAAAAGTTAAAAGCTCAGTTTCATTGTACAGCTCGTAGATCAGGCCCGCTTTGCCCGGCACATGTGTTTGGGAACCGGCTCCGTAATGCCATACGCGAATCATCATGCCGTTTTCGCCGCTGTGTGCAAGCGCAGTAATATCTAAATCGTCATAGGTGCGAAGATCCGGGTAGCCGGGGTATTGTCCGAAGCCCGCAAGCGTTCCGTTAATATATACGGCGTAATCGGAGTCGGCGCATAACCGCAGGCGCAGTGCTTGGCTGCCTGAATAGTTAAAGGTGTCGTGAAATTCGGCAAATTCGTCCGGCTGTGCAGCTTGTTCGGTCCATATCCATGCGGTGCTTTCTTTAAATGCATTTGTCATTGGAATTTTCCTCTCATTTCGTTAAAATAACGCAAGCTTCGGCCGGTTATGACAAACATGACCTTCCGGAGCCTGCAAAAAATGTTTTAATGATATTAAGGAGCGGTGGTTTGCGGAACTTCCGTAACTTTGATAATGATCTCGCCGTCCTTAATCATCCCCCATTTTCGGAGATACCGTTCGATATACGCGGGACTTCCCGCATCAAGAAGTTCGCGGTTTACATCGTTAAGTTCTTTTTCCAGCAGCTTCTGCTGTTCTTTCAGTTCTCTAAGACGTTCCTGCTGGCGTTCAAGGATGGCCTGCTGTTCGATGAATTGAAAGATCAGATAAACGCTCAGTGCGATCAGAAGCAAAGCCACAAGAACGTGCCAAAGGCGAAGGTGAGAGTTATCCGCTTTTTTTTCTTTTGCCATAGCTTTCTCCGTTCTGTGTTAGTGAGACAGAGCCCTGATTTAACAATCAGAGCTTTGCTTCGATTCCTCGGTATCGCTTTTCCGGCGGGAAAAACGGCGCATACGCAAAAGGAATCGGGAACAGGCGTTTACACCTGCTTTTATTATAGGTTTAATTCCCCAAAATTGCAACAACAAACCGATTAAAATTCCTGTAAAAATATAAATTTTCAGGATTCCACGCGTAGAAAAATAGACAAATACGGCAGTTACCACTAAAGATGAGGCGCAAAACAGGATGTCCAAAAGATGAACGGTGAAACGCCACGGCAGGATTTTTCGCACAATACCGAACAGATCGTAGAGACAGCCGATCACGACGCCGCAATAGATCATAGACAGAAATTCGTATAGTTGGTGAACGCTTTCAAATACCATTACCGAAACAGCCGTGCGAACACGGAACGCTCCTTTGAAGGTTCATCGTGATATTCAATTCCGGCTACAAATCCGTCTACGATCAGCTGTCCGTGATCCAGATCGAGCTTATTGATATGCAGTCCGTCTCCGAACAGCGTAAGCATTCCGGCCTCCGACCGAACCAGAATTTCCTTTTCGTTAAAGCTTTCTACATCAAGCACCCCTGTAAGGGAGGCTTTTTTGCGTTCCTCCAATACAACGTTGTGCGGCTTTGGCTTTGCGCCTGCCAGCGGTGCGATTTTGAATTCATCCGTTTCTCTCATAAGCATCCTCCGTTTTCTTTGTTTGCTTTACTGTATGCGTTATAAAGAGAACATATGATAAAAACGGAGCTTCCGAAAGAAATTTTTCTTGATAGAAAATTTGCTTTTCAGAATATCCGGTGTTTTGTCCGCAGTTTTTACGAAAAATTTTTAACAGCTATGTCTGTAAGCAGGATCGTGCCCGTTCATAAAGGCTTCTTTTTGCAATTAAAAAGGAAAGCTTATGCATAAGCTTTCCTTTGGCTGCGCTTTTATTTTAAGCGCGCAGCGTAAAAATATAATAAATAATGGAGATAAGCACCATTGCGCCAAGGGCGCTGAGCGTAATGCCCGCGTTTGCGGAACCGATTCCGACAAACATAGCAACGATGCACAAAATAAGAAGCACGGTAAGAGTGATTTTGAGACGATTGTAAAAAGGAAGGCGGCGGCGTCCTTTTTTGGCGAGTGCTTCGGCTTTTGCGCCGATCGGCGCGGTTTCGTGCTCCAGATTTCGTTGAGAAGCATTTTCTAAGGGATCTTGGCTGTCCTTGGGAACATAGACTCCGTTGATGAAGGGCATGATACATCGTCCTTTCTTTTCTGATTATTATGTAGTGCGTTCATAGAGGAAAGCGCGGCCTGCTTTGCCGCAGAGAGATAGTACGCCTATGGAATGCAGTACGTTTGCGGCGGTTTGTGCTTTGGAAACGCTGAGATTTGCGTGCTTGCGTAGGTCTGCGACGGTAAAGCGGGCGGGAAGCGAGTCAGGCAACAGCCGGGCGTAGTCCGTAGGGCGGGTAATGTTCAGCTCGCTTATAAGCGCAAGAGGAATGCGTTCAAAGCGTGAAGAGCCTTTTTTGCCGTCGGCGCTCCAGCCGTTTTTCAGGCGCAGCTCTTCTATTTCTAACAGCACGATACAAAGGCGCAGATTAGGATGCTTTAAATAGGGCTTGATTTTATAAAGCTCATAAAAGCATTCGCATGCGGTCGAGCGTTTGGGAGACCTGCGCGACGGAGAAACGACACCTGTTTCCGGATCGATCCAGCGCAGATATTTGATTGCGGCTATCGGATAGACAATGCGCACAGCGCCGAGAGGCAGAAAGAAATCAAGCTTGCGGCGCAGGGCGTTGAAGCTGCGTGTCTGAATTTCGGTAATACCTTCTGCGTTAAAAATATCGGCGTAAAATGCGCCGCATCTGATTTCGTGAAACGAGGGATCGGGTTCAAAATAATGCTTTAACACAGCATGAAGCGTTTTTTCACCCAAGGTGCCGATCCCTTTTTGCTCCCGATCCGTGCCGACAATTTTATTTCGGGCAGCTTCAAAGCGCAGCAGCGCGTCGGGCGTCATGCGTCCTTGCGGCGCGCCTGCACCCAAATTCCGAGTATAGCAAGCACGCAGCCCAAGGCAGGAAACAGCCACTGCGGCGCGGCGGCAAAAAGGAGGGTGATGGCAGCGGCAAGCTGGAAGCCTCCGCCGATAGAGGTAGCGATGATCAGTACGGGGCGCAGGAATTTCAGGGATAAGCAGCCGGCAGCAATGGCGGCAATGAAGGCCAAAACGGCAATCAAAGTGCCGGTAACGGTATTTCCGCCGTCCGGAATCATTAGAACGGCTGAAAATGTGTAGATTGCCGTCATCAAAAAAATACCGGTTTTGTACAGCTTAAAGGCAAGCAGGGCTAAAATAACGGCGAGAATAAGCGCGGCGGCAATACCGGCGGCCGGCCCTCCGATAAGAGCGCCGACGAAAAAGCCGATTATCAGCCCGGCACTGAAGCCTGTAACCGCAACGCAGAATTTCCGCAGCCGATAGCCGAAAAAGCAAGCAAGCAGTGCGGAGATCAAAAGCACGGCGATAGATGTGTGCTGCCAAGCGGACGGAATTTCAAGCGACAGTTCCGGAGCGGACACTAAAAATTGAGCCATGTGAAAGCCTCCTTGAAGATGATTTGCTAACAAGGTTATAGCCTTTTGTTGAGAAAGATATACATTTTTGAGAAGAAAAACGGCCTTTTAGCTAAAAAGTATATATTCATTATAGAAGAAATAGATAAAACGTCAAGAAAAATTTTGGAAAAGACGGTTATGACACAGTGGGCGCGCCCCGCGCCTGCTTGCAAAAAAACACACCCCGGCGATTGAGCCGCAGCGTGTTGAATAGGCATCTGCCGTAAGGAATTTCTGTGTAGCTGTGTAGGTTTGAATTTTTCAACGCGGAGTATAAAACGCATTTTGCACTGGAAATGCAGCATACGTTTTGAAAGTTTGCATTTAGGAGTTTCTTTACCAACGGTCTAAGGGAATATTAATATTTTTTCATCATCTGAAACACAAATAATAGCACCATTAGGAAAAGAGTACATATAGTAGGCTGTTTGACCATGGGAAATATTCGGTACATACCCGTTTTCCTTCGGGTTTGTCATAAAGGACACCGCTGTAACGGCGCATACTGCGCCCGCAGCGGCAACAATCCAAACCGCGGGCTTTTTATAGCGCAGCACGTTTTTTACCCGCGATTTTACGCAGGTTTCACCGAAAGCAAGCGGACAGGCGGCAAGTATTCTGCGCGGATTGCTGCAATTGATAAGGGCGTTTGAATAGGGCCTTTTGATTTCCGATCCGTACTCTTTAAGCGCCCGTTCATCGCAGGCAAGCTCAATATCCTTACAGAACAGGCTGTACGCGATCCATAAAATCGGGTTGAACCAGTAAACGGTAAGCAGCAGAAAGCCGATGGGCTTCCATAGATGGTCGCGTCGTTTTAGATGGGCGTTCTCATGGAGGAGAACATATTGCGCGTCGGTTTCGTTCAGCGAAGAGGGCAGATAATTCGCGGGCGGAACATTCCGAAAATAAAAGGTGCGGCAATGCGGTCGCATACCCATACGTTATTATTTAGTCTTACGGCTTCTCTTGTTTTTTTGCGGAGCAGCAAACAACTGATCAGAGCATAGACGAGCATGGCGAGCATACCGGCAATCCATACGGCCGATGCGGCAACAGCAAGAACCTGCAAGGGGGTTGCGCTGTCTTCGATATTCGGCGCAAGGGTTTGCAAAATAGCCGGATTTACTGCATGGTTGACGGCGGGTATACCGCTGTCGATCAGGGGTACGGGAGAAATCAGAAAATCCTTGGGGATGGTTTGGACGCTGGGAATCAGGCTTACAACGCTTTCAACGGAAAAGGGACAGATCAAGCGGATGCCCACGAGCATCCATAGAATGCAGCGCAGACTTTTCGGCGCTTTTTTCAATACCAGCCGTAAGGTGATAACAGCCAAAATGAAATAGTTTGCGGTTATGCTCATGTTCAGCAGTTTAATCAATACATCCTCCATCACTTTTCCTCCTCATATTCTGCAACCATGCGGCGCAGATGCTCCACTTCCTCCGGTGTTAAATGCTTTCTCGCTGTGAAGGCAGTGAGAAAAGCGGGCAGAGAACCCTGAAAGGTATCTTTGACAAATCTTTCGCTCTGCATAGAATAAAATTCATCGCGGGAGATGACAGAGGTAACCGTGCCTTTGTTGTTCTGAAAAATGCCTTTATTACAGAGCCGTTTTAGAACGGTAAAGGAAGTCGTTTTTTTCCATTTGAGAATTTCTTCGCTGTGTTTTGCTAATTCTGCGGAGGAAATCGGTTCATTTTGCCAGATGATATCTGCAAAGCGGGATTCGATCTCACCCATCTGTAAATCTGCCATTATAAAGGACACCACGCTTTCTTGCTTTCAGTAATAGGAAATTTGATTCTACACTATGTAGTATAAATTGATTCTACAATGTGTAGACTGATTTGTCAAGAGGGTAAATAACAATTTTTAAATAATAAAAGGACTTTGCTTATAAACTAAGCAAAGTCCTTTGTTATAATAGGAAAGACTCCGTTGAAAAATGAAACGTATCGCTAACGAATCATTATTTCATGACCGCGCCTTCGTTTGCGCCGCTGACAGCGCGGGCATAACGAGCCAGCCACCCCTTGGTGATGTTGGGTTCGGGCGCTTTATAGGCGGCTTTACGGCGTTCCAGCTCTGCTGGGGAAACATTGAGCGTTACGCTGGCGGCCGGAATGTCGATCGTAATACTGTCGCCCTCCTGCACAAGCGCAATGGTTCCGCCGGCTGCCGCTTCCGGGCATACATGTCCGATAGAAGCGCCGCGGCTTGCGCCGGAAAAGCGCCCATCGGTAATCAGCGCAACGGATTTATCCAGCTTCATTCCTGCCAGCGCGCTGGTGGGATTGAGCATTTCGCGCATACCGGGGCCGCCTTTGGGGCCTTCATAGCGGATCACGACAACGTCTCCGGAGTTGATGCTTCCGCCGTAAATGGCGGCGATCGCCTCTTCCTCGCTGTTATAAACGCGCGCCGGACCGGTGTGAACGAGCATTTCGGGCGCTACGGCGCTGCGTTTTACCACACAGCCGTCCGGAGCCAAATTGCCCCAAAGGATTTGTAGCCCGCCCGTTTCGCTGTATGGATTTTCAATCGGGCGAATTGAGCCGGTGTCTAAAATATGCGCGCCTTGAATATTCTCGCCTACGGTTTTGCCCGTAACGGTAAGGGCATCCGTGTGGATCAGGGATTTTTTGTTCAGCTCTGCCAGCACAGCCTGAACGCCGCCGGCAGCGTTCAGATCTTCAATATGCGTCGGCCCTGCAGGCGCTAAATGGCAAAGGTTCGGAACGCGCGCGCTCATTTCGTTAAAGAGCTTTAGGTTCAGCGTTACGCCGGCCTCTTTTGCGATGGCAAGCAGGTGCAGCACGCTGTTGGAGCTGCATCCGAGCGCCATATCGCAGGCCAAGGCATTTTCAATGGAGGTTTGGTTGATGATCTTACGGGCGGTGATATTGTTTTTCACCAGTTCCATAACGGCCATGCCAGCGTGCTTGGCAAGCTGTGTCCGCTTGCTGCTCACCGCGGGAACGGTGCCGTTGCCGGGCAGGGCGATGCCGATTGCCTCGCACAGGCAGTTCATGCTGTTGGCGGTGTACATGCCTGCGCAGCTGCCGCAGCCGGGGCAGCAGCCCTGTTCGCATTCGCACAGCTTCTGATCGTCGATCAGACCGGCTTTATAAGCGCCGACCGCTTCGAACATTTTGGAAAGGCTGACGGATTGACCGTCATACGTTCCGGCAAGCATCGGTCCGCCGCTGCATACGATCGCCGGAATATCCATGCGGACTGCCGCCATTACCATGCCGGGAACGATTTTATCGCAGTTCGGAATGAGCACAAGGCCATCCAGCTGATGCGCCATAGCCATGGTTTCCACGCTGTCTGCAATGAGCTCGCGGCTGGCAAGAGAGTATTTCATGCCGATGTGCCCCATGGCGATCCCGTCGCATACGCCGATGGAGGGGATCAGAATCGGTGTTCCGCCGGCCATTTCCACGCCGGCTTTTACCGCCTGCGCAAGCTTATCTAAATGAAAGTGCCCCGGAACGATCTCGCTGTATGCGCTTACCACGCCGATGAGCGGGCGATCCAGCTCCTCCTTCGTGTAGCCCATGGCATAAAAAAGGCTTCTGTTCGGGGCGCGTTCCGGCCCCTGCGTTACGTTGTTGCTGCGTAAAGACATATCAATACACGCCTTTCTTTTTTTACTTAACAAAATGAGCCGCCGCTGAGCGGCGGCCCGAAAAACAAAGCTTTAGCTTATTTCTTCAGCCAGCTCATCATTTTGCGCAGCTCGCCGCCGACCTTTTCCAGCTGATGCTCGCTTTCCACGCGGCGGGTTGCAAGGAACTTAGCCTTGCGGCCACTGGAGAATTCCTGCATGAATTCGCTTGCAAAGGTACCGTTCTGGATCTCAGAAAGAACCTTTTTCATTTCCTTGCGGGTCTCTTCTGTAATCAAACGCTTACCGGTTCTGTAATCGCCGTATTCCGCGGTGTTGGAGATAGAATAGCGCATCATGCCGAAGCCGCCGCTGTTAATTAGGTCAACGATCAGCTTCATCTCGTGAATGCATTCAAAATAAGCCATTTCAGGCTCGTAGCCTGCTTCAACCAGCGTTTCAAAGCCTGCTTTCATCAGCTCGGTTACACCGCCGCAAAGAACGGCCTGCTCGCCAAAGAGGTCGGTTTCCGTCTCTTCGCGGAAGGAGGTCTCCAAAATGCCGGCTCTGCCTGCGCCGATGCCGCACGCATAGGCCAAAGCGTATTCCTTGGCTTTTCCGCTGTAATCCTGATGGATAGCGATCAGGCTGGGAACGCCCTTGCCCTCAAGATACTGGCTGCGAACCGTATGACCCGGACCCTTCGGAGCCACCATGATTACGTCGATATCCTTTTGGGGCTGAATGAAGTTAAAGTGAATGTTGAAGCCGTGCGCGAACATCAGAACGTCTCCGGCCTTCATGTTGGGAGCGACTTCGGCGTTGTAAATATCGGCGGCAAGCTCATCGGGAACAAGCATCATAACGATGTCAGCTGCTTTGGCTGCTTCCGCAACGGACATGACCTTGAGGCCGGCTGCCTCAGCCTTTGCGCAGCTGGCGCTGCCCGGGCGCAGGCCGACAATAACGTTTACGCCGCTTTCATGCAGGTTCTGCGCATGCGCGTGGCCTTGGCTTCCAAAGCCCATGATGGCAACGGTTTTGCCGTCCAGCAGGCCGAGATTGCAATCGGTATCATAGTATTTTTTGATCATAACGGTTCTCTCCTTTTATTTTTAAATAATATGTGATTGTGTGGTTGGCACAGTCATAACGAAAATCAGGAGTGCTGCGCAGGTCCGCGTTCCATAGCGGTAACGCCTGTGCGGCACATTTCAAGGATCTTGTAGGAGGCGGAAATCACTTGCAGGAAGCCATCGATCTTATCGGGGTCTCCGGTAAGCTCAAGGATCATGCTTTCCGCGGAAAGATCCACGATTTTTGCGCGGTAAATCTCAGCGATCTGCCGGATGTCGCTGCGAACGGCGGCGTCTGCCGCCAGCTTGATGAGCAGCAGCTCGCGCTGCACGCTTCCGGAAGCTTCTAACGGAAAAATATCGCGTGTTTCGATTAGCTTGCGCGTTTGCTTAAGAATCTGTTCGTAGGAGGCTTCGTCTCCCTGCGTAACGATCGTAATGCGGGAAATGTCAGGCTCGTCTGTGGCGGAAACGGTCAGGCTGTCGATATTAAAGCCGCGCTGGCAGAACAGGGACGCAACGCGCGCCAGAACACCGGCGTGGTTTTCCACCAGCAGGCTCAGTACTTTCTTATCCATGTCAATCATCCTTTCTGTTTGCCGTCGGCTTAATTGAGAATAATATCATCCACGCTCTTGCCGGCAGGGATCATAGGCAGCACTTTTTCTTCGCGGTCGATCGGGCATTCGATCCATACGGGGCCGTTTTGCTTCATTGCCTCGCGCAGCGCCGTTTCCAGCTCTGCAAGCGTTTCGCAGCGGAAGCCGCGTGCGCCGAAGCCTTCGGCAACACGAACATAATCGGTTTTTCTCTCCGGCTCGCTGGCTGCAAAGCGTCTGCCGTAGAACGCGCCCTGCCACTGGCGAACCATGCCCAAAACGGCGTTGTTCATAATCACGGTGATTACAGGAAGGTTAAAGCTCACTGCGGTGCAGGCTTCGTTCATGTTCATGTGGAACGAGCCGTCGCCCGTAATGTGAATGACGGGACGGCTGCCGAACGCCACTTTTGCGCCGATAGCCGCGCCGTAGCCAAAGCCCATGGTGCCCAAGCCGCCGCTGGTAAGGAAGCTTCTGCTTTTGACATGGCGGAGATACTGCGCCGCCCACATCTGATGCTGGCCGACGTCTGTTACGTAAATGGCGTCTTCTCCGGCAATGCGGCAGATCGTTTCCATTACCTGATGAGGTTTAAGCGTTTCGGCGCTGTCCTGTGGGTGATAATCCTCGGCTTGCCACGCGCGGATCTGCTGCATCCACTCAGGATGCTCGGTTTTTTCGATCAACGGGAGCAGCGCGCGGAGGATCTTTTGAACATCGCCCACCAAGCTGCAATCCACGGCAACGTTTTTGTTGATTTCACTGGGATCAATATCGATCTGAATGATCTTGGCATTGCGGCCAAAGCGTTTGGTGTCAAGCGCCACACGGTCGGAAAAGCGCGTGCCGACAGCCAAAAGAACGTCCGCTTCATCGGCGGCTTTGTTGGCCGTTACGCAGCCGTGCATTCCGATCAGCCCAATGTTACGGGGTTCGCCGTAGCCTAAAACGCCTGCGGCCATGATGGTGTAGGCTGCGGGAATATCCGCTTTTTCGGTAAGCTCGCGCAGCTCCTGCGCCGCGTCAGAGGCGCTTACTCCGCCGCCGAAATAAATCACGGGGCGTTTGGCGGTGTTCAGCAGCGCGGCTGCGGCGGATAGATCCTCCTGCGTGCAGAGGGATGCTAAAGCGTCGGGCGTTACGGCCGGAGCGGAGATATATTCCGTTTGGGCGGCGGTGATATCCTTGGGGATGTCCACCAGCACAGGGCCTTTGCGGCCGGACTGCGCGATGCGGAAAGCGCTGCGCAGAATATCCGCAAGGTCTTCCACCCGCCGTACTACGAAGTTGTGCTTTGTAACGGGCATCGTGATGCCTGCGATATAGACCTCCTGAAAGCTGTCGCGCCCGATCAGCGGCGTGCCGACATTGCCTGTCAGCGCCACCATGGGAATGCTGTCCATATAGGCGGTGGCGATTCCGGTAACGAGATTTGTTGCGCCGGGGCCGCTTGTGGCAAGCACCACGCCGGTCTTTCCGGTCGCGCGGGCATAGCCGTCCGCCGCGTGCGCGGCGCCTTGCTCGTGCGCGGTAATATAATGTGTGATTTTGTCCCGATAGGAATACAGTGCGTCATAGATGTTCAGCACGGATCCGCCCGGGTAGCCGAAGATCGTATCGACGTTTTGCTCTAAAAGCACTTCTGCAAGAATTTGCGCGCCTGTTAACAGCATAAGAACCTCCATATTGTAAATTGTTTTAGGTAAACAAAAAGCCCCGTCTCTTATCAAAAGAGACAAAGGCTAAAATGCTTTGCGGTACCACTCTTCTTGCCGCTGCGCTTGCGCACTGCGGCCACTCATTGCATCGGCCGGAAAACCGGGAATGCGTATTTCGATAACGGGAATAAACCGTCTGCGCCTACGCAGCGGCTATGCCGCCTTCAGGCAGAATGCTCTGGGATGACGTTCTCTCCCGCGCAGCGCCGGCTCGCACCAACCGCCGATTCTCTGAAGCCCGCCTTTGAGATACTGATTCCCTTCAATGCTTTATATGATTTTTCACATTTTAGCATTTCATATGGAGTTTGTCAAGCATTTTTGCAGCCGTTGTTTTATTTTCGTATTTCGGCTATCACTTCAATTTCGGCCAAGACGTTTTTGGGCAGCTGCTTTACAGCTACGCAGGAACGGGCAGGCTTGGTGTAGAAGTAACGGCCGTATACTTCGTTAAAGGCGGCAAAATCGTTCATATCGGCAAGGAAGCATGTGGTCTTCACGACCTTTTCCATTGAGCTTCCCGCTTCAATGAGAAGCGCTTGCAGGTTGCGGCAGATTTGATCCGTCTGCTCCTGAATTGTTTGAGCGTCCACATTTCCGGTTGCCGGATTGATGGCAATTTGGCCGGAGGTGAACACGAGGCCGCAGCTGACGATAGCTTGGCTGTAAGGCCCGATCGCCTCGGGGGCATTAGGGGTATAGACTTTTTCCATATAATATTTTCTCCTTTCAGGATAATGATAATCGGTATTATTTTGATTCGCTTATCAGACGAGCCGATAGCCTGCTTTTGTCAGCGTATCGGTGATCTGCTGAATGTGCTCAAAGTTTCTGGTTTCCAGCACGAGACGCAGGAAGCAGCCGTTGATGTCCATCGACTCGCTTGCGCGTTCGTGATGCACGGAAACGACGTTTCCGCCGCAGTCCGCAATGATGCGGGATACATCCTTGAGTTGCCCCGGCTTGTCGATCAGCTCTATGCACAGCGCGCAGGAGCGGCCGGATTTGAGCAGGCCGCGCTTGATTACGCGGGAAAGGATCGTTACGTCGATGTTCCCGCCGGAAACAAGGCTGCACACCTTTTTGCCCTGAATGGGCAGCTTGTTAAACATGGCTGCGGCCACGCTGACCGCGCCGGCGCCTTCCGCGATCAGACGGTGCTTTTCGATCAGCGCAAGGATCGCCGTGGAAATTTCGTCCTCGGTTACGGTTACGATATCGTCCACATATTTGCTGCAATATTCAAAGGTGTTTACGCCCGGCTCTTTTACGGCAATGCCGTCCGCAATCGTTGAGACGCTATCCAGCCGCTCAATACGGTTATGCTGAAGCGACTGAACCATGCTCGGCGCGCCGGCGGCTTGTACGCCGTATACTTTTACATTGGGGCGCAGCGCCTTGATTGCAAAAGCTACGCCGGAGATCAGACCGCCGCCGCCTACGGGAACGATCACGGCTTCTACGTCGGGACGCTCCTCCAAAATTTCAAGAGCGATGGTGCCCTGCCCTGCGATCACGTTTTCGTCGTCAAACGGGTGAACGAAGGTGTAACCCTTCTTGTCGCGCAGCTCCAGCGCTTTTTTATAGGCATCGTCGTACACGCCCTCTACAAGACATACCGAAGCGCCGTAGCCCTTGGTGGCCTCCACTTTGGATATGGGCGCGCTGTCCGGCAGGCAGATCAAGGACGAAATGCCGTTTTTGGTGGCGGCCAGCGCCACTCCCTGCGCGTGATTTCCGGCCGAGCAGGCAATTACGCCGCGTGCCTTTTCCTCCTGCGAGAGCTGGGAAATCATGAAGGCGGAGCCGCGAACCTTAAATGAACCTGTAAT
>JAHAAN010000159.1 GCA_018376855.1 Clostridiales bacterium
ATAATAAGTATTTTTCTTGATTTTTTCATAGAGACTTTCCTTTCCGAGAAGACGTAAGCTTCTCTTGTGTGCTTTCGGAAGGGGAACCCCCTGTGGCATAGCCATCTGAACTTCCGATGGCTTGATTATAACAGAACGACAGCGTTTTTGCTATAGGCCAAATTGTGTAAAAATTCAAAAAATATACAGCGGTCTGCAATATGGATCTTGGGGGAGGGGTTGACAAGTTTTCAAAGGGCAGTATAATAATAAAGAAAAGAGTAACAATTATTTTGTGCTTTTTGGGCATCCGAGTTGTTGAAGCTCTATGCTGCGGAAGGTACATTTAAATAAAAATTTTCAAAAATTTCAGCTTGTCGGCTGAGCGTTTATAAGGGCGGGGGAGTTCTATGAAAACGATAGACAGCTTTACGGTTAATCACGATACATTGAAAAAAGGATTATACCTGTCCCGAAAGGACGGTGATGTAATCACCTATGATGTGCGGATGAAGCTTCCTAACGGCGGCGATTACCTACCTAATGCGGCTATGCATACGATCGAGCATCTTTTTGCCACATATGCGCGCAATAGCCAATATGAGGAGGAGGTAGTCTATGTCGGCCCGATGGGGTGCCGGACAGGCTTTTATATTTTGCTTCGGCAGAGTGTTTCGCAAAAAGACGCAATTTCGTTGGTGTGCGATGCCATGCGTTACATTCGTGATTATCAGGGAGAAATTCCCGGCTGCACCCGGCGTGCATGCGGGAACTATTTAGAGCACGATTTGAATGCAGCTAAGAGCATTGCTGTGGATATGTGTCAGGTTCTTAAAAATTGGAAAGAGGAACAGCTGGTTTATCCGGAATAGGAGGAAAATATGATTGGAATTATCGGTGCGATGGAGAGCGAAGTGCGCTTGTTAGTAGAGCGCATGGAGGAACAGAAGGAGCAGAAGCTTGGAAGTTTTACTTTTTATACAGGTAAAATGGAGAAGCTGCCGGTTGCGGTGGTGCAATGTGGGATCGGCAAATGTGCGGCGGCGATCTGCACGCAGCTGCTGATCGACCATTTTGGTGCAGATACAGTAATCAACACCGGAATCGCCGGCGGTATACGGGACGGGCTTTCTGTTGGGGATTTGGTTATCGGCACAGAAGCGGTTCAGCATGATTTTGATGTAACGGCTTTGGGGTATGTAAAAGGGTATATGTGTACCGGCGAAGACGCTCAGAAGCCTACAGTGTATGCTGCGGATGCTTCACTGTGCGCGTTTGCGCAAAAAGCAGCTGCTTTGCGGCTTGGAGAGGAGCATGTGTTTTTAGGCAGGATCGTTTCCGGCGACAGCTTTATTGCGTCGTTAGCAAAAAAGCTGGAACTTCGCGAAAGCTTTCAGGCTTACGCGGCGGAAATGGAAGGAGCGGCAGTGGCGCAGGCAGCGGTTCTTAATGGGGTAAGGTTTGCGATCCTGCGCGTGATTTCGGATCTCGCACAAGAGAATGCAGGCCAGCTTTTTGAAGGATTTGAAGAGCAGACAGCGCGTATGAGCAGCCTGATCACGCTTGATATGCTTCGATTGATGAGGGAAGACGGCGCTTGCGTTAAATAATTTTATCAAATGAAAAGCAGGGTAAAACGCTTGAAAAAGCGCAAATAAAAGTGTTCGGATTATAGTGAACGCTCCGCGGTTATGCTGCTGTGGGGCGTGTTTGTTTTAAGCTAAGCAGCGGATCATGCTGAATAAAATATTAAGCATCATGCGAGCGGAGAAACGGACGGGCTTGATATTACGGAATAAAAGAAAACCCCTTTAAGAGCGGGGCGAAAAGGAATGCTTTCAGCAACCCTGTCGGCGCTTTTTGGGGGCTTTCTTTTATTCTTTTGTGGTATTTAAGCCTTTGCCGGAAGCTTCGTTGACAGCTGCTATTCTGTAGGGGTAAGAAGCTCTACATAATAACGCAGATCGTCATAGTATTTCTTGTAAACTGCGTAAGTGTAATTGTCAGGATCATTATATGCGTCCTTCATTAAAGAAAGATACGTGTTTAATTGCTGAACTTGATCCGGAGAAAGCGTGTTTCCGTCAAGCAGCCGGTTTGCCGTTTCAATCAAACGCCGGATTTCGGGGCGTAAATTCAGCTTTAACTGATCTTCCTCGCCCCAAGCAGCGGTATGCTTTGTGCAGGAATTCAGCGCGGCCGAAGGCTCCTTCCAGTGCTTGGCATATATTTGATGAGCGTGTGTGTACATATATGCCAACTGCCCCTGAGTGGGAAGAGAGAGCGCGACAATTTCTGTTTTGTTCGGGCAATTTCCCGTTGCAAGCATTCCGGTATCGGCACATATTGCAATTTTTTGATGACAAGTGCAGGGATCAGCAACTAAATCGCTGTATAAGCCGATATCTGTAGTGGTTTCCGGGCAGTTTTCCGTAGCGAGCTTGCCTGAGTATAAACAGAATTTTACTTTTTGTATTCCGAGTGATGCGGGGTCAACCTCTGTAATTGCTTTATTAGGCAGCCCTGCGTGCAGCTTTGTCATGATGCTTTTCCAAAGCTTCGCCGCATATGCGCTTCCCGTTGCGCTGGAAATCAGAGGCTTGTAATCATCGCTGCCGATCCATACCGTGCCTACATAATATCCCGTGAAGCCGGCAAAGAATACGCCTCGCGATTCCATAACGGTTCCTGTTTTTCCGCCCATGGTTTGGCCGGAAAATTTAGCGTTGCTGCTCATAGAGGAGATAAGAACATCGATCATTTGGTAAGCGGTGCTTTGCTTGAAGACCTGCCGGTGGTCCTGCAT
>JAHAAN010000160.1 GCA_018376855.1 Clostridiales bacterium
TTCGTGCGCTCAGAAAGAAAGCAAGGCAGGTAAAGTAAAACACAGAGCGCATGCTTTGAAAAATATAATGCTGCTAATGTAAATTATACCATAGAAAGGAAATATGTCAATAGCTGGAATGAAAAAATTATTTAGAAACATAAAAAAACGCAGACTGACGCCTGCGTTCCCAACAAAGCTGTAATAAATATGTGAGATTTTGAGTGCCGATTAGTTCTTTTCTGCGGAAGCGTTCAGTTTAGCGAGACAATCCTTACAAATATTCTTTCCCATATAAGAGACGATGTCCGTAGCATTATCGCAGAACAAGCAAGCAGGGGTATATTTCTGTAAAATAATTTGCTCACCATCTACATATATTTCCATAGAATCCTTAACCGCCACTCCTAAGTTATTCCTGAGTTCTATTGGAATTACAACGCGACCTAAGTTATCGATCTTACGCACAATTCCCGTCGATTTTTTTGCCATATTACCGCACTCCTATCCAATTTTCCTACTAACACGACAATTATAACAAATAGTAAAATGAATGTCAATCAAAAAAACGCAAAAAATGTCGATTAATTTGTGAATATTTTTGGCATAAAGCTTTTTTCCGTTCGTATATTGACTTAGAAGGGGGGAAAAGTCGTTGCTTGGAAAAATATGGGCAGCTATTGTGGTGTTTTCTCTGCTGTTTTCATTTTTTAACGGAACGACGGAGCAAACGGTGATTGCGATGACGGAGGGAGCCGGACAGGGGGTGCAGCTGTGTTTGACGCTGTGCGGGATCTACGCGCTTTGGAGCGGGCTGATGGCGGTGGCAGAAAAAGCAGGCATCCTGCAGGCGCTTTCAAAGCTGCTTTCGCCGCTGATACGAAGGGTATTTCCGTCGGCGGCAAAAAGCAGTGAGGCGCAGGCGGCTGTAACGCTGAACATTGCGGCGAATATGCTGGGGCTTGGCAATGCGGCGACGCCGGCCGGTCAGCGGGCGATGAAAGAGCTGCAAAAGGTTTCCGATGATCCTAATAGGGCGTCGAACGACATGGTCATGTTGCTGGTGATCAATAATTCTTCGCTGACGCTGGTGCCCACAACGGTGATCGCGCTGCGCGCGGCGGCGGGAAGCGCAAGCCCGGGAGCGATCATTCCCGCGGCGCTTGCGGCTTCGCTGGTGTCGACGCTGGCGGCCTATGCGGCGGCGCGGTTTTTGCAGGGCAAAGGCGAGGCTCGCCTAAGAAGGGAGCAGAGGAAAAGATGGAGTGGCTCATAAAGGGCGCGGCATATATTATTCCGGCCTATGTGATTTTGGTGCTGGTTGCGGCGCACCGCAAGAAGGTGGACGCATACGGGCTTTTTGTCGGCGGCGCAGGCGAAGGAATTGCGTCGGCTTTTAAGGTGATGCCATATATGGCCGGAATGCTGTTCGCCATTGCAATGCTGCGGGCAAGCGGCGCGGCGGATTGGCTGGGCGGCTGGGCGGATCGGCTGCTGCATCTGCTGGGCGTGCCGGAGGGGATCAGCCTGTTTTTGCTGCTGCGGCCGCTTTCGGGTTCGGCAGCGCTTGCGGAGCTTTCGGAGATTTACCGCATTTACGGAGCGGACAGCCTTCAGGGGCGGCTTGCTTCTGTGCTTATGGGCTCTACGGAAACGATTTTCTATACGATTCCGGTGTATCTTGGTGTTACCGGCATTAAGGATAGCCGCCATGCCGTGCTTGCGAGCCTTGCGGCGATGCTCGCGGGAACGCTTGCAGCGGTGCTGATCTGTGCGCTGGTGTTTTAATTATTTTTATAAATCACTATTGACAAAGAGGAAAATATTACATATAATGTAAAAAAGGAAATTGGAGGGAAATGAGGAGCTTGTAGGATGAAGAAGCGCATGACTGTTTTTTTCATTATTGCATTGGCTTTGCTGACAACTAGTGCTTGTTCCGATCAAAGAGATTATACGGTGTCGGTAAAGAATGCCGATTTTATGTGTGAGGAAACGGCTTGGGCGGATTTTAACGTGCCGGAGAATGCGGTGCGGCTGTTTGAAACGGAATTTGCTGAGCTTAAAAAGAGGGATCGTTTTAGCTTTAACGATGTGTTTTGCAGCAGGTTTCAGTTTGAACTGCTTTTTTCCGATCATGGGTTTCGCGTGCAGGCGATAGAGTTGGAGGCTTACCAACTTTTTACGGATGAAAAGACGCATATAAAATATGCGCTTCACCCGCAAACATACGGAGGTTCAGAGCTTCATTTTCAAGCCTCGTATATCGACGCAAAGAAAAGCTCATTGCAGGGAATAGAAGGGTGCAGCAGCTTGCAGCGGCTGTTTGCCGTTTCAGAGCTGAGGTATGCGCATGAAATGTTTGCAGAATATGAGGGTGCAAAAGCGATTTTTACACTGGAAGAAGCGTTGCCTGCAAATGCAAAAGCATATTTTGTAGAAAATGAAACCGTAACGCCGTTTGAAGCGGTGAAAACAAATGAAGCTCAAGGGCTGTTTTTCTCCTGCGGGATCTATCAGGACGAGCGGTGTGCTGCAACGCTTTATTTTTGTGTAAGCGCGTAAAGCGAAAGAATAAAGAAGATCGCAGCGGCGGATTTGTGCGGCGAAGCGGGAGGCGGCATTTTATGCCGCCTTTTTGCTGTTTGCTCTTGCAATGGCGGGAAAAATGCGGTAAGATAGACGGCGAAGCAGCGCGGGGCGCACGGGCGCCGCTTTGCGGCGCCAACGCCCCCAAGGGGCTTTCCCCGACGGAAGTCGGGGCGTGCGCCCCGCGCAAAGCTGCTGCGAAACGGCA
>JAHAAN010000020.1 GCA_018376855.1 Clostridiales bacterium
CGGATTTTTGATCCGGTATGTAATCCCCGCGTACCAGTCAACGTCCTTCTGCCGCTGCTCCCTGCGCCCGTCCCGATGTCCGCCAAAGTACGCAAGCAGAATCACCGCCAGCATCAGCAGAATCAGGATTACAATGCCGCCGTTGCTGGTTGACGCCGCGCTGTGCCACCATTGTAAAAAGTTCATGTTTTCACCCCCATGACAGTCGATCTTTCAGCGTCGTCAAATTGCAGCACGGCGCACAGCCGCAAAAGCTCGTCGTAACGGAACGTTTTTGGATTACGCAGCTTTGCTGATATTGTTGGCGGCGTCATACGGATTTTGGGCGCAAGCTTTGCCTGCGTCAGTCCCAACTTAGTCATGTGATATGCTGTAATCGCTTTAAATTCAGTATAATTTGCTTCCATGTAGTCTTTGGTCATTGCTTTTCACCCCCTAAATAAATCTTCGCAGCGCGTCAATCACGTTATCAAAGTACCTAAACGACTGCACCTCTTTATTACAGCTCTTTGCTTTATCACAAAACCAAGCCCCATATTGCTCCGTTTTGAGATCATGACGGTTTGTAAGCACGCCAACCTTGTTAGCAGATATTCCCAGTTTGTCCCCAATTTCGGCGGCGGTGTATGTCTTTCGCGGAAGTTCCGGCAGTGGCAGAAGATGCTCCCCCGTCAACTCCTTAGTAGCGTAAGAATTAAGCACTTGCCTGTATGTACCGTTGTACTGCTCGGCCAACCGCGTCAGAATTTGCGCCTTGCGGATTTTCGCATTTTCAGATCGCGTGTTTGCAATCATGGTTTGATATTGCGTCATGCCGACAAGCTTCGTTTCACCTTTTCGCAGCGATTTCAAAATTCCGCGAATCCATGTGCGGAATTCCCGCGCCTTATCTGTTTTCGCAAGCATGGTTATTTCGTAGATACCATCCTCTGTGAAAACGCGAGTATTTTGAGTTCCTCCATCAGGGGTACCCATTTTGACTACCCCTGAAAAATCACTGTTTTTAAGGTAATCATTACGCTCAAGAATCTTGCTAATAGCTTGCTTGGGATGCGAATATCCCAAACATTCACCCAACTGTTCAGTAGTCATATACGGCTCATTGTTTCTCTGATAAATATCCGCTTGTACTTCTCCAAATTTAGCGGATTTAATTAACTGCAATTCGCTCATGTGTTTTTCCTTTCTCAACTTTCTGTTCTTTTTGCAGCCGCTTCAAACTCTGCAAGATGTTCTTCTGACACGCGATACATTTTCCCGATCTTCATAGCCTTCAACTTGCCGGATCTGATCCAGTCCCATACGGTAATTTTTTTAACTCCGTACCGATTCGCCACATACTCGCAGCTATATAATGGTTTCATGCTTTATCCCTCCTTTGCTATTGTGTTTTGTTCGGTTATGTGATACACTAAATAATAAAACCTATCTATAATTCAAAATACCGAACTTTTAATACAGTATAATTCATTATTCCGAATTTGTCAATAGTGTTTTTTCGGTATTTTGAATTTTTTAAAGGGAGATCTTTATGTACGAAATTTTTGAACAATTATTACATGAAAAAGGCGTTAAAGTAGCTGATGTATGCAACGCAACTGGATTAAAACCATCCACTATTTCCGAGTGGAAAAATGGCAAATCGCAATTAAGAATAGATAAATTGCTATCACTCGCCAAATATTTCGGAGTATCGCTTGATTATTTATGCGGAAACGAAATAGGCGAACCAACACTAATAATAAAAGCAATTACCCCGCCTAACGTAGAGGCGTTACAGCGAGTATATAGCCAACTGAACACAACAGGACAAGACAAGGTAATCGCTTATGCCGAAGACTTAATACAAAGCGGCCTGTATAAAAAAGATTCCCCCGTCCACCTCATAGCAGCACGAGGAGACGGGGGTGTGAAAGAATTGTCTGAAGAAGAATACCAAAAACTAAAAAAAGCTGTGCAGGCCATGCCGATAGTGGACGACCTATAAACGATGCGATTTTATGTATTTGCGGAACTGCCGCTCTACTTTACGCTCTAATGGAGACATACCAAAACATGACCGCCCGCGGTCGATGAGGAATCGTTTTTCCCTGTCATATAGCTCTTGTAATCGTTCCATGCGGTATTCAGCTGCCGTTTGCGATATTTGGCACAACTCGGCTATTTGTTCGGCGTTCGTTACGCCCAGATCCCTAAGTACAATAGCCGGCGCGAGCAAGCGAGCTGCAAACACATTGGCAGCTTGTTCTTTTGGATCATCCTTTGCACTTGGGTCGTGGTACACAACACCATATTTATCCGTGTGGCCGAGTAAAATGTGCCCTAACTCATGAGCCGCGGAAAAACGTTGTCGCACAGACGGATCATCGCCATTTACGATTATGGTTGGGCAGTTGTCAATAAGAGTAGTATAACCTCCCGGTTTAAGCGTACTCCTACGGATATCAACTCCCATTTGGCGGCATAAACCTACCATGCTGACAGGCAACTCTGTGATTTTTTCGCAGATTAGGATTTCCCACGCAAGATCGCGGCTTGCTTGATAGTCTGTATATTTCATACATACAACACCTCCACTGGCATTGTATGTCGTAATTTGTCGTTTGTACACTGGATAGTTATGGTTGGTAATTATTTTCCTGTTTTGTAAAATTAAAAATTTTGTATAAAATGTTGATTTATAAGAAATTATGTGCTAATATACAATTAAAAACAATTTTATATACAAATTAGGAGAAATTATGAAAAAAGAAACAAAAGTCGCATCCATAGTAGTTGGAAGCATTTTAGTCGTTGGATCTGTTGGCGGAATTATAAGCAGCAACAACAACGCAACTGTAAACAATAGCGCAACAAACACAGCCGAAGCCACAACGAAACTGGCTATTTATACAACCTATACGCCAGCCCCATCAAACATTGAAGATTTGATTACCGTAACACCCACTATTACGCCAGCAATAACGGATGCTGCAACGGGACACCCAACCGTAACAAATACGGCGAAACCTACCAACAAGCCTACTGTGACGCCAAAACCTACCGCAAAAAAGAAAGACTTAGTATATTGGGGCGAAAGCGGCGACAAAGTACACACTACACAGTGCCGCACAATCACCAATTTAGTGCAAGGCACTTTAGCAGAAGCTCACAGTGCAGGTCATACAGAATGGTGTAAAATATGTTCTCGCGGCATGACTGACGAACAATATTACTCTACTCACGAAAAGGGATGATCCTATGGGATATGGCGGTTTTAGTTGGAGACGTGCATTGGGCATTACCAAAGCAAAACGCAAAATCAGTCGTGCAACGGGCATCCCCCTCACGAAAGCAGGTAGACATAGGAAAATTGGAAAAGCGATAACCGGCGGCGGATGCTTGCTATATGTCATTTACGTTGTGATAATTGCATTATTTGTATTGTGGATATTATAAAAACGATGATGAAGTAAAAAGGAACTTAATTACAATGGCAACAGCAAAAAAGCTTCCATCAGGCCGATGGCGCTGCATTATCTATATAGGAAAAGACGAAAACGGAAAACGCATATATAAATCCGTAACCGGAGACACGAAAAAAGAAGCTGAATATGCGGCATTGGAGTACGCAAACAATGCGCATATACAGGCCGCAAATGCAGATAAACTTACCTTTGCGCAGGCTGCTGTTGCCTATGTCGCGCAAAAAGACGCTGTGCTGTCCCCCAGTACACTAATGGAATATACCCGTTTAGCCAATCGTGGCTTTGGCGATTTTGGAAAATTATTTGTGGATGATATTACTCAAACCGATATAGATAAATTGGTAAATACTTGGGCAAGTCAGGGTACATCCCCTAAAACAATCCGCAACAGACACGGTTTTCTAACTACCGTCATGCGTTCACAGCGGCCTGATTTTTCTATTCACACAAAGCTACCGCAGAAAATAAAAACGGAATTTTACATTCCGGAACCAGCCCAAATTCAACGAATCTATGAATATACAAAAGGAACACCGGTTGAACTGCCATTCCTCCTTACCTCTCAGCTTGGTTTGAGATCAAGCGAAATTGCAGGACTGCAAGTAAAGCATATAGACTTCAGCCGCAACGAATTAACAATAACACAGGCCCGTGTAGTCTCTAATTCCGGAACATCTGTTAAAACGCCGAAAACATTTGCGGGTAATCGCACTATACCATTCGGCTCTATTGTTGCATCTGTATTACAGGCAGCATGCAACGGCAAATCAGCAACCGATTTTATTTATGCAGGCAATACAAGAAACATTCGATACGCTTGGACTGCTCTGCTAAAGCAGAACAATGAACCATACTTTCGATTTTATACGCTCCGCCATTTTTTCGCATCGCAGGCCTTGCTAAAAGGCATTCCGCAACGATATATTGCTGAATTGATGGGGCACTCTTCGGAAAAAATGATCGAAACGGTTTATCAGCATACCTTTAAAAATGCCAAACAAAACTTTGCAAATTTAATGGCAGAAAACTCAGATTCTCTACTCAGAAAACCTCAAAATGCAACATGAAATGCAACATAAAATGCAACATAAAATGCAAAAAGCCCCGATTTTCGGGGCTTTTATGGTGATCCATCCGGGATTCGAACCCGGGACACCCTGATTAAAAGTCAGGTGCTCTACCGACTGAGCTAATGAATCATAACAAAATGGCTGGGGAGGAAGGGATCGAACCTTCGCATGTCGGAATCAAAATCCGATGCCTTACCGCTTGGCTACACCCCAATAAAAGAAAAAGTGGGGCGAGTAGTGAGAGTCGAACCCACGACCTCCAGAGCCACAATCTGGCGCTCTAACCAACTGAGCTATACCCGCCGTATAAAGGATAAAAGTGGTGCGCCTGGAGGGATTCGAACCCCCGACCCACGGCTTAGAAGGCCGTTGCTCTATCCAACTGAGCTACAGACGCAAATGGAGCGGGTGATGGGAATCGAACCCACGCAACCAGCTTGGAAGGCTGGGGCTCTACCATTGAGCTACACCCGCGCATAAATATCTATCGCTCAAACACGTGGTATTATATTACGATTATTTGCATTTGTCAACGCATTTTTATCGTTCAGCCATAAAAATCAGCGTTGTTTGCCACAAAGATCGTACTTTGCAAACAGAATATTGACCGTTTGGCTGCCGGCATGTTATAATAATGATAATATATGAAAACGATGTTGAAAAGGGGGGCATTCCTTTGAACTATCAGGTCCCGAATTATTATGTGCAGCCGCAAACCGGAAAATGCATTGCGGCGATTGTCCTTGGCGCCATATCGCTTCTGCTTTGCGGAAACGTCGTCTTCGGCATTGCCGCGATTGTCCTTGGTGCGATAGGCTATAACAACGGCACCGCCGCTCGGAACGCTATTCTGTACAATCAGTCTGTCATCGCGAACCAGCAGGCAGCGCTTTGCAATAAATACGGAAAACTCGGTTTAATTTTAGGAATCATCGGCATTGCGCTGATGGTGCTGCTGATCATTCTATGGACTGCGCTGATCATTAACAATATCCCCTACTTGCCGGAATTTCCCGGATTCTCAGATTTCTTCGACCAATACTACAATGCAATTCGGTAAACGAGCCATATAACAACAGCGCAGGTTATTATGATAAATAACAGAAAAATTATTGTGAAAAAATTGCATGTTTTTATAACCCTGATAACACATGAATATCTAAGTAATTGGCATCTTTCGGATTTTTGTATAAATTATATTCAATATTTTTCTATGGAACAGATATGACGCGCCGAAAAGCATTGGAAAGGTCTGTCGGGAACTATGAGGACATATTGCAGAATGATACATGTCCCAAGGATTCCTTGAAAAATTTCAGCAAAATATTGAGTTAAAAAAATTCCGGATACGCAAAGCCATAGCGTTGGTCTTTCAATGAAAGATGAAAGAAGATTTTATTGAGATGAGCGGCAAGGTCAAAACTTTATAATTTGCACACCATTATATATTCTTCCTCATTCTCACTGAACACCTTAAACCCGACTTTTTTATACATGCCCACTGCATAATTTGCTTTCTGCACGGAAAGCGACACCTGTTTATAGCCTTTGCTTTTCAGAAGCCGCAGCATAGCCCGCATAAGCGCCGTACCGATTCCCAAACGGCGATACTCCTCATAAAGAGATATAGCAAGCGAAGGAGTTTCGTTATCAATATGGCCATAATCCCTCATGATACGCGCCCATACAGCTCCTGCAATTTTCCCTTCCGATTCGGCAACTAAGCATCTATCGTCTTTTTTCCCGAAATCGGCAACATATACTTGCAGCTCCGGCTGTTCAATAATAGCTCTCGGCGGCTTCTCCATTCCATCGGGAACAAAAATCGCTTCATATAAAAGATCTGACAGTATTGAATATTCGCTTGGTCTGATTTCTCTGATCCGATAACCCATCTCAGCAGCTCCCCACTAATTCATTTAAGCCAATACAAGCCCTCGTTTGAAGCCTGAATTTTCGCCCCGTTGGGAACCTGCCGAATTATGGAAACGACATCCATATAATCCGGAGATGGCAAAATCATTCCCATAAAGGCGGGAACAACACAGACCGTCAACAAAGCCTTCCATTGCAGCGGACAAACAAGAAAAACTGCAAGCGGGATCACCCCCAGCAGCATCGGCGAGAGCGACATAACAATATAACGGCCTTTCTTTATCGGGCAAAACGACACCGCATATGCTGTCGCCTTTTTAGGCACACGCCCACATAAACTTTTGCGTTTTTCGGGCAGCACAAGGCATGAAGAAATTCATGCACGGGTATCAGCAAAAAACGATAACAAAGCTTAACGGCATAAACCGAAAGTCAAAAATAAACGCATTGGCTGCGCTTTTTTAACACGCAGGCAAAGCATAGGATCAACGGAATGATCCCATACGGTATCGACGCTTTTAACAGGTTATCAGGTCTTTTTATTTTTACTGTGTTTTCCGGAGCCTGCCCATCAGGAAAGTCCTTCTCCCACTCTTGGTGGCCCTCCCAAACGATTTTCCCCATACGACCACCCCAAATCCCCAATTTTCCCGCCTTACTTATAAACAAAACAGCTTGGGCGTTACCATGCCGTCCTCAACGGTAAGGGAGGCATAGGTCGCGCGGCTCCTGCCCATTGCGCCCGGACAAACCAAACAGATTCCCTGCTCAAACGCAATATCCGCAGCATGCGTATGCCCGTACAACACCGCCTGAACCCTCAGCTCCAAAGCGCGGTACAGCAGCCGCTGCAAGCCGTATTTCACCGCGCAAGTATGCCCATGCAGCAGCAGGATACGCGCGCCCTCCAGCGTAATGATCTCCTCAAGCGGTTTATCCGATCCGAAATCTCCGTTGCCGCGCACGGAATAAACCGGCTTTTTCGTAAGCGGCGCAAACGCTTCCGCGTCGGACACATAATCGCCCAAATGCGCATAGGCGGCGCCGTCCCGCGTCAGCGCAAGAAACCTTTCAAAGCCATCCCGATATCCGTGCGTATCGGAAAACGCATAAATTTGTTTCATTTTAATTTCTATACCTCACTGAATTTATAGCGCGGTTTTGTTCGCGAAAACAAGGCGGAAGCACACACGGGCGGAATTTTTTGCTTAAGGCATTTCTAAAACGCTTTTCTAAAAATACGCTGAGTATTGCTCCGCTCGCATCGGCGTTTCCACTCTCTTAAAAGAGAACGGCAGCCTAAACGGCTTTCAATCCGCAAACTCACTTCACTTGATATTGAAAGTAAAGCTCCACTTTAAAATAATACCCCTGAAAAATCCAAAGACCCTTCCAACAAAAAACAGCCATAGCTTATTCCGGCCAAAAAAATCTTTCGGCGCTGTGTCTCACAGCTGCAAAACAGGCGGCCGATAGGCCGCCCGCAATACTTTCTATTTTCTTTTCCTTACAGCATAAACGATCAGCTCTGCGGCCTCGTCCAGCCCCATATCCGTATTGATCATAAGGTCGTAATTTTTATAGTCTCCCCAGTTACGCTCAGAGATCCGCGCGTAGTAGGCCGCTCGCTGTTTATCGTGCCGGCGGATCTCCGCGCGCGCCTTCTGCTGCGCAACGCCGTACTCCTCAACAGCACGGCGTTCCCGCGATGTAAGCGGCGCATAAAGAAACACTCTAAGCAGGTTCGGATCCTTCCGCAGAATATAATCGGCGCAGCGCCCCACGATAATGCAGGAATCCTTCTCTGCTATGCTGCGAATCGCACGTGTCTGTTCCACAAAGACCTGATCGGAAGCAGGCAGCTGCGCGGAATGCATGTAAACGCTGTAAAGCAGGCTGGATGTGGGCTTTTGCTCCACACTCTCCACATACTCCGGCGTAAACCCCGTTTGCTCCGAGATCATGCCGATCAGCTTTTTGTCATATACTGCAACGCCGAGAAGCTCCCCAAGCTTTTGCGCAACCGTGCGCCCGCCCGAAGCATACTCCCGGCTTACCGTCAAAACGATGCGTTCCATACATGCCCTCCTTTTGCCGTTTTACTCGCCGCAATGCCCTCCGCAGGAGGAACAGCCGCAATCGCACCCGCTGTCCCCGCAGCCGCAGCTATGCTGATGCTCCAACCGCTCAATGATCACAGGCGTAACGCGCTCCATTTCTTCATCCGAAGGCATTTCAAAGTTTTCAATTTGGTCTCCGTTAAAAATCGCCCGCATAACATACAGATTCGGCTGCTCGTTCTCCTGCAGCTGATCCTCCGGCGTTACA
Source organism: Clostridiales bacterium (assembly GCA_018376855.1). Lineage (GTDB taxonomy): Bacteria > Bacillota > Clostridia > Christensenellales > QALW01 > JAHAAN01. The sequence continues at coordinate 8,741 of JAHAAN010000020.1, forward strand.
AACAAGGCATAGTGCTGCCCATCAAACTCAAAGGCATCCGCCATCAGCAGCGGCATTTCCTTGCCTGTCTCATCCTTAAAATACATTACTTCACTCATTCTTTTCAATTCCTTTCCATTTATAATCCTATTATAACCAAAACCGCCAAAACTGCAAGAGTTTTCTCTCGCCAAGCGGCATGCTCAGCTCAAAACACGCTCCGTGGTTTTAAAGTGCAGCTTGGCATAGCTGCGCAGCGCCTCTTCGCCCAGCTCCCGAACCAGCCTGCGCGCCTGCTGCTCCACCGCAGGCGAAGCACCCTTTTGCAGCTCAAACCCGCAAAGCTCGCTCATTCGCGCCATAGATGCAAGATAGCGTTCCCTTGCCAGCACCGAGGCTGCGGCAACTGCGGCATCCCGCTCCCCCTTTGGCGTTTGAAACAAGCGGGTGCTGCGCCCGCGTTCCATCAAGGCGCGCTCAAGCACATGCTCGCTGCTGAACTGATCCGCAACGATCGCCCTACAATTTGGATTCGCCGTTAAAAGATTTTCGATCACACGCGCATGTCCCCACGCAAGCAGTGTGTTCAGGTTTCCCGTGCGCGCATACAGCGCATTGTATTTTTCCGGAGAAATACATATGATCTCTATGCAGGCGGGGCTTAACGCCTGCCGCAGCTCAGCGGCCAGCGCAGTATTTTTTTTATCGCTGTTCAGCTTGGAATCGCAAGCTCCAAGCGTTTCAAGCAGCTTCAGCGCCCTGTCGTCCGCGCAAACGCCCGCGATTACCAGCGGCCCAAAATAATCCCCCTTGCCCGATTCGTCGGTTCCGATATGCTCGCCAAGTTCGGGCAGTTCTTTAACCGGACGTGCTGAACCCCCCCCTTGCACCGTCTTTTCACAAGCCTGCAAAGCCAGTTGAGGCGCCAGCCCTTCTCCCGCGTTTCCCGCCTTGCCCATCGTAACAAGCTTCGTACTCCGCCCGTTTTTCTGATTAAAATAAAGCGTAAGCGAAAACGCTTCCCCGTCCGCAGTCTCTGCGCAAAGACGCACCCCGTAATCAACCGGCTGAAAACGGATATTACCGCACCCCAACGCCTTCAGGCGTTTTTCTAACGTCAATTCCGCCTCCCCTGCCCCGCACTCAAACGGAACCGATATCGCCATAACAATCCCCTGCCTTTTTTCAATTCGCCGCAAAGAACCCCCGCGCAAAAATTCATTTTCACGGTCGCTTCCCTGTCCTGCCCTTATTATAATTGTATCACATCTTTTTTGTTTGCGCTACACAGAACATTGACAGTTTCTCCGTTCTGTGCTATTATTTCTAAGTAAATATGCTCATTAAATTAAAATGTTTCCGTAGCTCAGCAGGATAGAGCGTTTGCCTCCTAAGCGAAAGGCCGGCGGTTCGAATCCGCCCGGGAACACCAAAACGAAAATCCTGTCGATTTCAGTCGGCAGGATTTTCGTTTTGTATTATTCAATATTCAATCGACAGGATTTTCAATGAATAATGAAATAATGAAGTTGCCTTACTGATGAATCACGAATAATTGATTTTAAATTAAGATACATTACAAAATAAACAGAATTTAACGCGAATGTTCAAGTGCAGACACCAAAAATAAAAATACATCTATATTCGATTGTCTTCACATCGGGATTCCGCATAGACACCGTGTGCAGTTTTTCCATATTTAATTATTATTACGACAAGAACAAAAATTCCTGTCTTTTTTGTTGTTTTAGAGCGATTGTTATCACGGTTGACCGGATAACACGCTGCTAAAATGGCTATCAAAAAAGGCACTAAAGCGATCCAAAGCTCCGAATCATTATAAAATTACAGAGCATTACATAACCATAATTATTCAAAGGCAACAAAACGTCTAATGCAAACATCACCCTAAGCCCCGCAAAAATCGAACTTATCAGCAATGCATCAGGCGAATACCCCGCTTCCTTTGGGGTCAAAATACGAAAAAGCCGCCGTTAAATACTATAAAAAAACAACAAACCCATGGTAAAAAATTGCAAAAGAACAAAGACATTCGGCGGTTTATTCATAAAAGGCAGCAAAGACATATCGGAATCCCCATTTTAAAGCCGGCATACAGACTGCATCTTAAAAAACGTTCATTAAACCCGAACGCTCTTAAAATGAAGATTTGTTTACGAAAAAGCATAAAAAAGTTCCTGTTTCATACGTCAATAAACGATCTCTTTTATAAAAGCGAAAGAAAAAACGGAATTCAGCTCCTCCCACCCGTTCTGATGACAAACAGGGATCGACGCTATAGCGCTTTCGATCTCCTGCACGCTGCACTACTCTATGTATCGGTTCACTCTATCAAGCCTCCGCCCTTCGCCAAGCTCCGAAGAATTTCTTTTTAAATCAAGCAGCTTTTCTACGTCCGGCTTCATTTCGCTGTCAAGATATTTAAGGCTGAAACAGCATAGGCAGCGTTCCTTCGGCTAATATCCATTTGCACGCAAGCAACAAGCGAAGCACATAAAAATATTTTTTCAGCCGCACGGTTTCACCTTTAAGATATTCCCTATAATTGCTTTTGGCTGTGTTTAAATAGTGATAAACCCCTGCTTTGGCAACAAAATACCGATCGATAATCGCAGAAATGCCCCACCACTCAATAACGTCTCTTGTTTTATTAAGGCAAAGATAGAACTCCTTTGGCCGAACATAGATAAACCGCACGTCATAATCGCTGTCAGGCGAAGCAACGCCCCAAGCCCTGTTGCCCGATTCAACGCAATGAAATATTCCGATATTTTCCTTTTCTTCAATTTCCTTCAGCTTAAGCCGTATAAGCTTCTACATGTTTTTTGCCTTCTCCCTTCCCTTATGTAATGCAAATTTCATCCTATCCGCTTTCCCTTTATGCTCCGAATTGCGCTAAGAATACAGCGGCAAATCACTCTGCCGCTTTAAAATTATATATGGGCTTGATATGCGCGATAATTTCCGCAGTAGGCGCTATATTCGCAACGATTTCATCCATATTCTTATACGCCATAGGGGACTCGTCAAGCGTAGCGGCGTTCACGCAGGTGGTATAAACACCTTTCATTTGCTCTTTATACTCCTCCATGGTAAGCCTTTCAAACGCTGCTGAACGGGACATAAGCCGCCCTGCGCCGTGGGGCGCGGAACAGTTCCACTCCGCATTGCCCTTGCCCGTGCAGATCAGGCTTCCGTCGCGCATGTTGATGGGGATCAGCAGCCTCTCTCCCTTCTTAGCAGATACGGAGCCTTTCCGCAGGACCCTTTCTTCCACGTCAATGTAATTGTGGATCGTATGAAATGCAGCTCTGCCGGTCAGCCCGGCTTTATCAAGCAGGATCTCCGCCATCTTCTCGCGATTGCGCGCAGCAAACTGCTGGCAAATGTTGATATCGTGCAGGTAATCCTCCATAAAAGCGCCGTAAAGATAGCAAAGCTCTCTGGGCATTGTGAGCTCCTTGGCCTCCCATTCCCCTGCAATCGCTTTCAGCGCGGCCTGAATATCGCTTTTGCGCCCGTCTTCTTTATAGGCGCGTATGATTTCATCCCTCTGCTTAAAGTATTCTTCCTTCCCGATGTTCAGATCTATGGCCATATTCTGATAAAATTCCGCGACCTGTGTTCCCAAATTACGGCTGCCGGAATGAATGATAAGATATTGATTCCCCTCCGCATCCGCATCGATCTCAATAAAGTGATTGCCTCCGCCGAGCGTGCCGATGCTTCTTTCAAGCCGCTTTGTATCCTTCAAATTACGGCAGCATCTGAGCACCGTAAGGTCAAAATGCTCCTGTCTGCCTTCCCACACTCTTCTGCCGCAGGGAATGCAGTGCGCCGCCCGATCAAACGCTTCAAGGTCGATATCCGCCTTGCCGAGATCAACCGTATACATTCCACAGCCGATATCCACACCGACCATATTGGGAACAACCTTGTCAACGACCGTCATCGTTGTGCCGATCGTGCAGCCCTTTCCTGCATGAACATCGGGCATGATGCGTATTTTCGATTCAGCAAAGGCTTCCTCATTGCATACCGATTCAATCTGCGCATAAGCTGTAGGCTCAAGCTCATCAGTGTAACAGACTGCCTTATTAAATTTTCCGATTATTTCAATCATAACACAACTCCTTTTAAAAATGCCGCAAAAGCTTTAGGCCGAAATCGCCGCCAACCTTCCGCGCTTTCCTCTTCTCATTACGCATGCTTTCCCTTTATAATGCCCGTAAGCTGCGCAAGAATATCGCCGGCGCTATTGAGCGTAATATTCCCCACATTCTCACAAATCCGCTCAACATACTCAAGCTCCTTGAGCCTGTAAAGCGTTTGGTTCTCATCCATCAGCTTTGCCGTGTTCAGCAAGGATCTGGTAGACGCAACCTCCTCACGGCGGGTGATCACATTCGCCTGCGCGCGCTTTTCCGCAACCAGCACGGTGTTCATGATCTCACGGATCTCTCCGGGAAGAATAATATCCTTAACGCCGGCGTCCGTGATCTCGACAAACAGTTCTTTCTCCTTTGCTTTAAGCTTCTCAAACACAAACTCAGACATTTGATCTTTGCTCTCAAGGATCTCATCCAGTTTATGCTTGCCTACATACTCGCGCAGCGCCAACTGCGCCGCAACATGCATTTGCTCGGCAAAGTCGTCGATCTCCGTCAGGATCTTCACATAGTCGGTTACACGGTAGCTGCATACGAAGTTAATGCGAAGCGACACTTTATCCTGCGTAAGGATCTCCTGCCCGGTAACGTCCATCTGCGTAAGCCTGGTGTCCACATAACCGACGTCGATCTTGACGCCGGTTTTCCAAAAATAATATGTTCCGGCATCCAAAATCCTGACAAATTTTTGGTTGAAGTAGAGCCTTGCCTTTTGGTACTCTAAAACCTCCACCTTGGTGTAATATACCGCTGGCAGCTTAGAGAAGATATATTCCGGCACAGACGGCTCGACCTCCGGCGTTGAAATATCGGCTATCCTGTATTCATGCCGACCGGCAGCCTCCCAAAAGGCATACTTACCCTGACGGAGCACAGAAACAAACTTCCCGTTCACGAAATGGAGCGCCAGCTCTTCGTCCGCAACCTCGATCACCGAAACGCTGTTTGCCACCGCCTCATCCCTGAGAAGTGTATCCAACGTGCACTTGTTCGATACGATCGGCTGATCCAGCTCCGTAATTTCGATCTCTCTGCCGCTGAAAAGACGGTACTTTCCGGCTGTAAGCATTTTAACATACTTTCCGTTTTTAAAAAGAAAGCCTCTTTGGTTCTGGTTAATCATAATCTTTTTCATAATATGTAAAACCTCCTAAAAGTTAAAATACGGCTGCAATTTCTCATGAAACGCCTGCGGCCGAAAATTTCAGCGATCTCCCATGCAGGCGGAAAGGCGAGCTTCTGGCCTGCATACTTGATGCGCGGTATCCGTTTTCGGGCAAGGCAAGCGCTTCATTGCTTTTGGCTGAGCAATTGCACAAAATAAAAAAACGTTCCTGCGTGCTTTCGCACGCCGTTTCCTATGCCGTTTCCGGCAGATACCAAACCACTGGCGATATGCTCAAGCGAGCATACGGCGGGATTCGAACCCGCGATAAGCGGACTTGACCGGTCCTCGAGGAATTTCCCCATCTGTCGAAGCCTCCAAGGCTCATCAGATTGTCAAAGAGCAAGAGCTGCTTCGGGCATACACGTCGGCATCGCCTTGTGCACCGCAGTGAAAGATCTGTTCAAACACACGCTTGAAGCTTCCTTGCGAGTAGATTTTACCAATAAATTCCCCATCAAACACGGAAAAAAAGCTGCGAGCTTAAAAAAGTCCGCAGCCTCTTTGCCTTTGCAGGCGTTCTATGATTAAATTTCTAAAACGCTCCGGTTCGGTTACCTCTATCAAAGGGCCAAAGCCCAAAACGCGTATGACCATTTCCGTTTCATCGTCCTTGTCGTACCGAATATGCACAAGGTAATGCTTTTCATCGATCCGCTCCGCCCGCTTTTCAAAGTGCGCGAAGTGAAGCATGCAGCGCTCCAAGGCATTTCTTTCATCACAAATGCGCAAAACAACGGTTCTTTGCGGCGGCGAAGAAACCACCGACGGTGCAAAACCGCACGCCGAGCCCTTCTCACAGGAGACGATCCGCGCAAGATTAACGGTTTCTCCGTACCGGCATCCGGTACTAAGCAAGCGAAACTTATCATCCTTTTCAGAATACTCTAACCGCACCGGCAAGACCGTCATCGTCAGCAGCTTGCCTTTGCGGTTAAGCATCTGAATTTTAAGCGACTGCCTATCCCGGACAGCCGACAGCGCCGTTCTGAACCGCGCAATATAGCCTTCGTCCTGATAAGGATCGCCGTCGCCGTATTTGTCATAAATAAAGCAGTCAGCCGCCTTGAAAAGCGGCTCCACACCCTCAAGGCCGCTTATTTCCATTCCAAACAGCCTGATGCGCGGGTCAAGCGATATGGCCTTTAGCCATTGCTTTTGAAGCAGCGTCAGCGGCATTGTCGGCTTATGCTTGATCGGTGTAGACAGATCGTTCCTTGCAAGCTGCCACTTTTCGTTTTTTAACGACGGAAGGATCGTCAGCACACTTTCGCCGAACGCATTTTCACAGACTATTTTATTTAATTCTTTTTCCGAAGCGCCGCCCTCTATCATTCTTGCGATGATTTTCGCCACCGCATTATAATAAGCAGAATAAAGCTCATTAAAAATCATCGCTCCGCCTCCTCTATTCCATACATACGGTACATCGCCTTTAAATCCTGTTTAAAAATATTTTCAACGGTACGGTTAGAAAAATGTATGCTCACAATCCTGCAAATAAAGGTTCTGATCCAAGGCAGCATTTCCCCTGTATCATAAACATCGGCCGCAAAACGATAGGTTCGGTCATCGACTTTTTCAACGCTGCCGATTCGTTTTTCTCGTTCCAAACGCCGAACGATATGCTCCTCGCCATAGCCGATCCGCACCGTAAAATCAACATGCTCAAGCTGCTCCTCACCGCGGCGTTTTCTTTTGGCCGCAACGCCCCACATTTTTGTCTGCATCACGTCAAGTTCAGCCCTCAGCTCATCGAAACGCAGCGCAGGCTCCTCCATCTTAATATCGGATAAATAATCAACGCGAAAGGACTTAATTTCATTAAACTCCGGCTGGTAAGCGAGCAGATGCTGCCTGCCGTTTTGAACGCTGATAAAAATGCGCAGCGGTATAATTCTGTTTTTCCTCGGTTCACCGGCACGGCGATTCAAATTTGAAACCGTGATCGCGCGCTTTTCACGCATTGCCTGAAAAAGCTGCGCCAGTATTTCGCTGTCCATAGCGCCGGTTATGTAATGATGCTTAAACGTGAAATGATCCTGACGGATCTCCTGCTTATCAAGCAGAAACGAACCGATAACTCCGCAAGGCGCAGCCTCGGAATAAAAATTCAGCACATCGCCAAGCTCCGGCAGCGCTATGTCATCGGCTCTGCGATAAATAACCCTTCTGCCCTGCTTTTGACTTATCACGACGCCCTGCTCGATGTATTCCTTTAATTTTTTTCTAACGGTCGATTCGTCAAACATCATCGGACTTTCAAAGTTAGACAAATAATTATCAATTTGTTTTAATATCTCCGGCAAAGAAAGAGCAACTTCAGGACAATGAAGAATATCAAACAATATAAAATGCAGCGTGATATCGCCGTCCGTAAAGCTTTTGGCTTTAAGCGCTTTATAAAAAGGATTGTGCTGCATCGCCCTGCTGTCTATGGAAATAAACACATTTTTGCCTTCGGGCGTGCGCACAAAGCCCATGTGGTCTCCGAGCCAGCTTTCCATTCTGCGGCGTTCGTCGTCATATAAACGCGCGCTTTTCTTATCGTATTCTGCGCGGCTTTTAAAACCGTAAACATAAAATTCGCGCATATAGCTGCGAATCTTCTCAAAATTCTTAATAAGCTCACTGTATGACGACATATTGTTTTCCCTTTACTTTATTAAAATCTAAGGCATTATGCAATACCGCAAAACCGCATCCTCATTTTGAACAACCGATTTTATTTACGCTTACACCTGCGCATGACCGGCAGCGGCGCCGCCGGAAAACGACCCAAACCGTACTTCTTATTATATTTCCGATTGATGCATTTTTCAAGTACATTTAAATAAAATTAAAATGCTTCAACCGTAGATTTTCATATATAAAGATATACAAAAGAAGCAGACAGTTCCCCGACAAACCGCCACAAAACCGATGGAACACATAAATCCGCCTAAGCTTATCGCCTAAGCCGGCATCTATATGCCGGTGCCGCCACATCAACGCCCATCAATGAGGGTTGACAGCCGCTTGCCGTGAAGGTATACTTTGCTCATATCACTTCGACAGACGGAAAGGTAAAAAATATGTTAGAGAAAATGGAAGATTTTTTTAACAGCCGCCTTGAGGATCATGACGGGCATCAGTGTTATTTTGACTCCGCTATCAGTTAATTTCGCAAATTATCCTTAAACGCCTTTTTCGGAATTACCGCCGGATACCCCTCATCCGCCGAAATTATCTCCAAAACACCGAAGGCAGAAAACCTTAATGCTAGCTTAAAGGAGAGATTTAAATTAAACAACATTGCCGCAAAAAGATAGCGCATGAAACAACGCCATCGTTATTGACTATGATAAACTGGCCAAGCCATTGTAAAAGCCAATGAGCGTGCATGAACAGGAAACAAAAACAAAAAAAATAATCAACAAGAATGACTGAAAATCCACAAGCTTTCCGCCTCAACACTGCCTTTTACATCCTTTCAACACCTTTGGTTCGGATTTCAATTTCCGTTTATACGCAAAAGTAAAATCTCACAGGACAGAGCAACTTATGTCTTGGAAAAAACATTAGTGATCAACATTTTAAGACTGTTTCAGATTGCATTTGCATTTTTAGCGATTTTTTCAGCATCGGGATTATTAAACCGTTTTGATTTTCAACACCGGACATTAAGGAATTTATTTTTAGGCCAAAAGCTTAAAAGCAACAAAAATAAATTGAACCTATTTTTGTTTAGTTTCAAAACAATAACGCACTTTGCTGTTGTTCTAAAGTCAACTTGATTTGACAGTGCAAAAAACGAAACTAATGCTTTTTCACTATAAAAATAAGGAAACTTCAAAACAGCTTTTCTATCAACAACATTTTATCTCAGCTACGCTAAAAAGCAATTCAATTGGAATCGTTAAGAAAGCGAGGAGAATTCCCAATCTCCCTTGTCCCCTTAGCAAAAAAAGAATTGTTTGCAAAAAGGTATAAAAGAAACAAAATAGATCTACGCAAACACTTCAGAATGATTATCTTGCGGTGATCATTTACGTCCGTGATATAGTGGGGACGAGTGCAAACTCACACATCACCTTTTAGCTCAAACGTGAAAGAATCATTTTTTCTACAACAAAAATCAAAACACCTTCTGCGACCATACTTCCTGTCTTCTCTGCTCTGCTCCGGCGCAGCGTTTTCCTCTCCTTCCGCCACTCTATCGGGGCAGCGGGTATTGCATACTTTGGTTTTTTGCCTATGTTTTCATGCGGAAAATTGGTGCAGAAGGTTTGAAGGAAGCCTTTAACTAAATTGTTGCTTTGTATTTTGCAACTTAATTTTTGCTATCGAATTATAGGCAGGGAAAATTTATAAAAATCTTGACACGCAGCTTTTTTGATATTATAATGATATCAAAATAATAAAGAGGTGTGTTTATGGAGGAAAAGATCGTAAAAGCAAAAAACGGCATGGCGGTTCTGATAGGGATCATAGCCGCATATTTAGTTTCTATAGCGGCGTTGATTTTTGGTTGCATTTATGTGGAAACCGTTGAAGTGTTGGGTGTCGCGCTGATTATACTCTCTCTGCTCTGGCTGTGTTTGGGTTGGATTTTTGCTATAGGCATTAAAGTGCTTAAGCCACAGGAGGCCTTGGTTTTAACACTGTTCGGAAAGTATATCGGCACATTAAAGGGAGAGGGCATGTTTTTTGTCAATCCTTTTGTAACGGCTGTCAACCCTGCGGCAAAATGACACTTAACAACAATAAGCAGAAGATCAATGATTGTCTAGGCAATCCGGTTGAGATCGGAATTGCGGTAATTTGGCGTGTGCAGGATACGGCAAAAGCAGTATTCAATGTGGATAATTATAAAGAATTTCTTTCTATTCAGTGTGATGCGGCGCTGCGAAACATTGTACGTATATATCCTTATGATGTGGCGCAGAATGTGGATACTACCGGAGACGGAGAGCCTGACGAGGGTTCGCTTCGAGGTTCCAGTGAGATTGTAGCAGCACGGATCCGTGAGGAAATTCAAAATCGCGTAGAAAATGCAGGGTTGCAAATTATAGAAGCGCGTATCACTTATTTGGCTTATGCGCCCGAGATCGCAGCTGTAATGCTTCAGCGGCAGCAGGCTTCCGCAGTGATCGACGCCCGCAAGATGATTGTAGACGGCGCGGTTGGCATGGTGGAGATGGCGCTTAACCGGCTTGGGGAAAACGGCGTAGTGCGGCTGGACGAGGAACGCAAGGCGGCAATGGTTTCTAATCTGTTGGTGGTGCTCTGCGGTAATAAGGATGCGCAGCCTGTTGTAAATTCAGGAAGTTTGTACTGATATGGCGGATAAAGAAGCTTCCAAAAAACAGGTTCCTCTGCGTCTTTCCCCGCGATTGTACGC
>JAHAAN010000021.1 GCA_018376855.1 Clostridiales bacterium
GCGCCTGTTGCGCCTGTTGCCCCCGTTGGTCCGGTAACCCCGGTTGCGCCATTAGCGCCTGTTGCTCCCGTTGCTCCTGTGGGTCCGGTTGCGCCGTTGGCGCCAGTCGCACCTGTTGCACCTGTTGGCCCGGTAATGCCGTTAGCGCCGGTCGCGCCAGTCGCCCCGGTCGGTCCGGTTACGCCAGTTGCACCATCGGCACCGGTTGCCCCGGTCATACCGGTAGGTCCGGTTATACCGTTAGCGCCGGTAGGCCCGGTGGCTCCGGTAATGCCGTTAGCACCTGTCGCGCCAGTCGCACCAGTAGGCCCGGTAGCGCCGGCAACGCCGTTGGCACCGGTGGGACCCGTTGCACCTGTAGGCCCTGTGACGCCGTCAGCGCCGGTAGGGCCAACTGCGCCAGTAGGCCCTGTGTTGCCGTTAGCGCCAGTAGGGCCTGTTGGACCGATAGGCCCGGTGGCACCTGTTGCGCCGGTAGGCCCGGTAGCCCCTATAGCGCCGGTAGGTCCGGTTGTACCGTTAGCGCCGGTAGGGCCAACTGCGCCAGTAGGCCCTGTGTTGCCGTTAGCGCCAGTAGGGCCGGTGGGACCGATAGGCCCTGTTGCGCCCGTTGCGCCGGTGGGGCCTGTTGCGCCCGTTGACCCAGTCGCGCCGGTCGGTCCCATTGCGCCAGTCGGTCCCGTTGGACCAACGCCATCAGGTCCAGTCGGCCCGGTTGGTCCGATAGGTCCTGTCGGACCCGTTGCTCCCGTTGCACCGGTTCTGCCCGTTGCACCGGTCGCACCAGTAGCTCCGGTTCTGCCAGTCGCACCTGTTGCACCCGTAGCGCCGGTGGGACCCGTAGCCCCCGTTGGGCCGGTGGGGCATATTGGTCTAGGCGGTTTGCAGCATTGAGGCGACGGTGAAATGATTGAACAGCCGTTGCATCTGAGAAGATCTTCCGCACTCGGAGGGTTTGCGGAATTTGAAAATCTATTCATACTTAGGTTGCCTCCAAATAAAGATATTGCCTCCGGTCTCTTGTGAAAGGAAACAGAGGCCTAACACAATGATATGCAGCGAAAATGCAAGATGATACTCTTGCCTGATATTTCATGATTTGCTCTTTTGGGTATAAAATTGCTTTACTGTTGGATCGTTGAATTTGATTCGATTTTGGTAGTTGCGCAATGTATAAAGCATTCTGAAATATCCAAAAGCGAGGTGATAAATCGGCGGATATGAAAACAAAAGAATATCGGTTTTTTAAAGGAATTAAACACACCGCAGAAATCGCGGTATTTGGGTATGCTTTATTTGAGTTTAAATATGCAAAGCGCAGCGCTTTTCTAAACAAAATGGGCCGCGGCATTTTCGCATAAAGGGCGGAATTCAAGCACGATTTCCGATTTAATATGGCTATCCGTAATTGAATCCTTGCTGCAAATGCAGAATTGCTTTTTGCTTTCAAGATGCATAGTAATCAGTTTAAAAAGGTTTTGGTCGATTTGCCGACGATATCTTTTTGCTATTTTCGATAAATTCGATGAGCGGCGCCGATTCTGGGAACGAAAGTTTTTTTATTACTGTGATGATTTTTTAATAAAGAAAAACGGTTTTTCTCTACCCGCGTGGAGAAGGAAGGATATGAAAGTATGCTTAATAAGATACAAATCGGATTAAAATTCGTGCAAACAAAAAGAAAACCGCCTATTTTAGGCGGTTTTTAGCTATTTGGTGGAGATAAGGGGAGTCGAACCCCTGACCTCTTGAATGCCATTCAAGCGCTCTACCAACTGAGCTATACCCCCGGAACGCTGCTTATTATAGCATCTTTCGGGAGTGCGGTCAATACTTTTTTGGGGAAAATGCGGTAGTGTTACAGGTTTTCATAGTCCACCAGCATCGCGAGCAGATTAGAGCTGTAAATGCGCGTTGTCCAGTCATTGGGATGGTGAATGCCGTTGCCGGTCATTGCTGCAAAATCCTTGAAGGCTAAAACGGAAGCCATATTGCGCCAAACGTTATAATAGGCAAGACCTTCTTTTTCCAGTGCGCGCTGCGGAGCAGCTAATTCATCAGACCATGCGATAAAGCCGGAATCGGGATTTGCGATGCTGGGGCCAAGTAAAATAATCTCGCATTGCGGCAAGCGGCTTTGAACGGTTTGAATCATATAGATCAGATTGTCCATGATTTTATCAATAGGATGTTGGCCGCAGTCATTGTTGCCGAAGCCCAGCAAAAGTAAGTCCGGATTCTGCGACAGCACGCGTTCCTCCAGCGTTTCCACACCCCATCCGCTCTGCGTTCCGCCCACGGCGTTGTTGATCAGCGTGATGTTGCTTCCGTAAATCTTATGCAGCCCCCTTTTTACAAGCTCCGGATAGCCCGGCATAAAGGGCTCGCGTTTATACCATGAACTGGTGTCGGCGCCGGTATGGGTGCTATCCCCATGGACTACGATTCGCAGAGGCTCGCCTGCGCGGAACTTTTTCATTGTTTTGGGCAGCAGATTGCCGCGAAACCGTTCATGGGTGATGATTTCGCATTGTGCCGGATCATATACATAGGTAACTTGAAATACCCTGCCATATAAGGTTTCCCCTTCGCAGTACAATGCGTTTCCGATGCGGGCGCATTTGGTGTCTTTATCAAGGCCGGCAGGCTCGGCTTCATAGGGCTTTGCGTTGGCGCCTGCCAGCTCCTCCGGCTCAAAAAAACCGATACGAGAGCCTTCGGGGCGCAGCAGCGCCTGCGTTTTTTTATCCCAGATCCAATCGCGCCCTTCTTCATAGGTGGTTTTCAGATCGTTGCTTTGCACAGCAATAATGCGCAAGGGAGAAAACAACAGCCGTGCGCGTATTCTGCCGCCTTTGCGGATAAAGCAGGCAGATTCCCGATACATAACGTTGCTTAACCAAAATGGCGTAATGTTGCTTTCATCGTCAAAGCGTGCAGTTGCTTTTTCGGGGGATATATAGATTGGTTTCATAATAAAAAGCTCCTTTTGCAGATAATGATATCTTTACTATTATAACAAAAGGGATCATTGATTTCAAGAAAGAAAAAGCCGTTTTTAAAAATATTGCGAAAAAACGTGCAATGCGGTATAATAAAAACAGTTTAGTTTGGGCGGAGGAGATTATCATGCTACAGCTCCGGCAGCTGATGTTTTCGGGCGTGGGGGACGCTTTTTTGAAGGGCGCGCTGATGGCGCTGATCGGAAGCGCGGTCGTGCTGTTGTTCTTGGCGGCGGCGGGTTTCCCGCTTATTGGGGCGGCTAAACGCGTTTGGTTTTTTGTTGTGCCGTTTGAGATATTGATTGCAGTGGTTTTTTGTGCGGCAAATTATCCGATCAAAACGGCGTTGGGAATGGTGCTGTGGCATCTGGTGCGAATCATTGCCGCGGCGTTTATGATCGGCTTTAACAATAAGCTGCTGGCTGCTTTTAAACGGAAAAAAGTTTTTAGCGTGCTGTATACATTAGGCGCAAATTTGCTGGCGCAGGTGATTTTGTATTATTCCTGCGCGATATGGTTTTAAGAGAGGATTTCAAGGTATGTGGGATGTTTTGCTGGATGCGGTGCTGGATTGCCTAAAGCTGGTTCCGTTTTTGTTTTTGGCGTATTTGCTCATTGAGTATTTAGAGCATAAGTCAAACGGAAAGCTGGAAAAATGGCTGGCCGGCAGCGGACGGCTCGGCACCGTGATCGGCGCGCTGCTCGGCTGTGTGCCGCAGTGTGGTTTTTCTGTGGCGGCAGCTAATTTGTATGCGGAGCGAGTCATCAGCATGGGAACGGTGGTTGCGGTGTTTCTTGCCACCTCCGATGAGGCGATACCGGTGCTGTTGGCAAATCCGGGCCACGCGGGGGATATTTTGATGCTGATTGCCGCAAAGCTGGTGATAGCGGTTTTGTTTGGGCTGTTGATCGATTTTGTGTTTTCACGCCGCCGGGCGGAGCTGCACGGGGAGGCGGTGCACACCGAAACAGAGCATCTGTGCGAGCACTGCGGGTGCGGGCAAAAAGGCATTATATTGCCGGCGCTTAAACATACGGGCAGCATTCTGCTGTTTATCTTTCTTATTACGTTGGCGCTTAATGTGGTGATTTACTTCATCGGTGAGGAGAATCTCGGTTCGGTGCTGCTGCAAAACAGCTTGCTTCAGCCTTTGCTTGCCGGGGTGATCGGATTGATTCCCAACTGCGCCTCGTCTGTGCTGATTACGGAGCTGTATATTGCCGGCAGTATCAGCTTCGGTTCGGCGATTGCAGGGCTTTGTTCAGGCGCAGGGCTGGGGCTTGTGGTATTATTCCGCATGAACCGAAGCAAGAAAGAGAATTTTGTGATCCTCGGCTGGGTATTTGCCATTGCATGTGTCAGCGGTATTGTGCTGCAGCTGCTGGGAGTGTAGAAATATAATTATGATATAGAAACGCGGGAATGAAAAAGTTCGTTCCCGCGTTTCTATTATTTCGATCGGTTATTTTCGTTAAGACGCTTTATAGCAATTGTGCATTAAAAGCCATAACGGTGGGCGCACGGCCCCGATTTTCAATCGGGGGGAGCCCCCTTCGGGGGCATAGGCGCCGGAGGCGCCCCGTGCGCCGGCAGCCTGCTTAAATCTCAGCCAGTCCGTTTGGCGTCAGGCGGATCTCAGGAATGACAGGCAGGCTTACAAAGGAAAGCGTCATAAATGGGTCGATATTCGGCGCAGCACCTAGCCGCGCGGCCTGCATTCGCAGCATATCCAGTTTTTTTGCGGCTTCCTCGGCGCTAATATCGCTCATGAGGCCCGCCACAGGAAGCGGCAAAAGCTCGGTTTTTCCGCCGAATGATACGGCAAATCCGCCGCCCGCGGCTCGCACGGCGTTGGCCGCTGCCGCCATGTCTTCTTCGTGGATGCCTGCTACAATTAAATTGTGGCTGTCATGCGCGACGCTGGAGGCGATCGCACCCGCGCGCAGACCGTATCCCGTCAAATAGCTCTTTCCGATATGACCTGTGCGGCCGTGTCGTTCCAGAACCGCCAGCTTTACGGCGCCTTCGCTGCTGAAAAGCTCACGCTTTCGTGTGAGCAGCTGGTTTGGTACGAGCTCAATGGCTGTGCAGGGAATTTCCGGTGCAAAGGAAAAATCATCAGCTGTCAGCTCTTGCAAATAAAATGAGGAACGGGCGGCTGTTTCAAGATCCTGCGGAACAGGCGGCGCGTCCAATGCCGCCGCGCCGCTGCGGTAATCATATATAAGCCGACCGTTTTTCCATACCTGCTCCACGGAAAGCTTGGAAAGTTCCGATACCACAGCAAAATCGGCTGCATAGCCGGGAGCGACAGCGCCCTTTTGAAACAAGCCGAAATAGCGGGCGGGGTATAATGTTGCCATGCGGATAGCTTCAGCCGGTTCAGCGCCCATGGAGATCGCACGGCGCACCATGCCGTCAATATGACCGTTTTTCAGCAGATCGCCGGGATGCTTATCGTCTGTGGCAAACATGCAGCGGCAGCTGTACGGGGGCTTGAGCAGGCCGGACAGCGCTTCTAAATTATGCGCGGCGGTTCCTTCGCGGATCATGATAAACATTCCGGCACGGATCTTTTCAACTGCTTCTTCGAGCCGTGTGCATTCATGATCGGAAGTGATTCCGGCTGCGGCATAACGCTGCAATTCTTCTCCGAAAAGCAGAGGGGCGTGGCCGTCTTCACGCTTTCCGGCGGCCAATGTCCGGCTGATCTTTTTCATAAGGTCTGCATCGCTGCTGAGCACACCCGGCACGTTCATGACTTCCCCCAGTCCCAGTATGCGGGGGTGCGAAAGATACGGTTCAAGCAATTCGGCATTTAGCGTCGCGCCGTTTTCTTCTCCCGGGGCGGCGGGCACGCAGGAGGGAAGCATAAAATATACGTCGATGGGAAGACCTTCCGTAGCGTGAAGCATGTAATCAAGCCCCTGTGTTCCTAACACGTTGGCGATTTCATGCGGGTCGGCAATGATCGCGCCGGTTCCGTGCGCAAGCGCCGCGCGGGCAAATTCGGAGGGCAAAACAGCGGAGGATTCCAAGTGGATGTGCGCGTCGATCAGAGAAGGAATTACGATCCCTCCGTGCAGATCGCATTCTGTTAGGCCGGAAAGGCTTTGCCCGAATGCTGCGAAGCGTCCGTGCACCAGCGCGATCTCGCAGGCTATGAGCTCCCCTGTAAAAACGTTTAAATAAGCACCGTTTTTTAAAACTGTTTCATATTGCATGAAGCAATCGTCCCCTTTCAAATATAAGAAAAGCCGCGTTTTGCAGCGCGGCATAAAAAGTACAATCAAACGTTGAAACGGAACAGCACGATATCGCCGTCCTTCATTTCATAGTCCTTGCCTTCGGAACGAACTAAACCGGCTTCCTTGGCGGCATTATAGCTTCCGCATCGCATAAGCGCGTCAAAGGCAACCACTTCCGCGCGGATAAAGCCGCGTTCAAAATCGGTATGGATCTTTCCGGCCGCCTGCGGAGCTTTTGTGCCTTTTGTAATCGTCCATGCACGAACCTCCTTAGGGCCGGCGGTAAGAAAGGAAATCAGCCCCAGCAGCGTATAGCTGGCTTGAATTAAACGATCAAGCCCGGATTGTTTTAAGCCAAGTTCCTCAAGGAACATTGTTTTTTCTTCCGGATCGAGCTGAGAAAGCTCCTCTTCGATGCGCGCGCTGATGATAAGTACCTGCGCGCCTTCTGCGGCGGCAAGCTCCTTAAGGCGAAGCACCATCGGCAGCGTTTCTCCCTGTGCGATGTCGTCCTCGGAAATATTGGCGGCGTAAATAACGGGCTTGCTTGTAAGAAGGAACTGCGCGTCGATGATCTCCTGTTCCTCTTTTGTAAAGGTCATAGAGCGAACAGGCTTTTCCGCTTCGAGATGCTTTTGTACGCGCTCTAACAGCTCTGCCTCGGCCAAAAAGCTTTTATCTCCGCCGCGGGCATTCTTTTTGGCTTTATCAATACGTTTTTCGATCGTTTCCATGTCTGCAAGAATCAGCTCCAGATTGATCGTTTCAACGTCGCGGATGGGATCGATCGAGCCGTCCACATGAATGATATCCGGGTTTTCAAAGCAGCGAACCACATGAACGATGGCGTCTACCTCTCGGATATGGGAGAGAAATTTGTTTCCTAAGCCTTCGCCGCGGCTTGCACCCTTGACCAGCCCAGCAATATCCACAAATTCAATGACGGCGGGCGTATATTTTTCGGGGTGATATATGTCTGACAGCGCGTCCAGCCGGGTATCCGGCACGGCGACCACGCCCACATTGGGTTCAATGGTGCAGAACGGATAGTTTGCCGCTTCCGCGCCGGCTTTTGTAATAGCGTTAAACAATGTGCTTTTTCCTACGTTGGGTAACCCCACAACTCCGAGCTTCATAATGATTTTTCCTTTCTTTGGGGCTTGACGTATTCTCCGTCTGCCGTTTCAATGCGCACGTTTTCAAGCGTTTGCCTGAACTGCGCGCGGATCTCTCTTAAATATTCTCCGCGAAGCACCGCCTGTTCTGATTTTTCCTGTGCGGTGAGCCCTACGGTTTTTTGCAGCTTTGCCAGCTCGTTGATGCGTGCGATCAGCTGAGGATCCATAGAATCGCATCCTTTCCGGTGATTTCAAAGGGTAACTATACCGCAACGGCGGAATTTTGTCAAGAATGCTGAATGCTTTCCAGCATATCGCGGGAAAAAATCAGATTATTGTCCCGCTGGGGCATAGTTTTGCGATATTTTCCCGGTGTAAGCCCCATTTTGCTTTTAAAGATCTTTGCAAAATGACTGACGTCGGTAAAACCGCAGCTAAAACAGATCTGCTCCATGGTCGCTTTGGAGCTGACCAGCATGGAGCAGGCCATTTGCAGGCGATATTGCAGCAAATATTGCTGTACGCTGATCCCTAATTCGGAAAGAAAAAGCCGGTATAAATGGCTGCGGCTGACCCCTGTAACGTCGGCGATCGACTGCACGGTAACGGGGTAGCTGTAATTTTGCTCGATATAGGAAAGCGCAGTATAAATATAGGTGTTGCGCGCTTTCTGTGATTGTGCTTTTTCGTTCTGAGCGGCAAGCAGGGAAAAGATATGATAGAGGTCTCCGACCAAGGCAAGCGCCCGTTCGCCTGCGCTTTGACTTGTGGGAAAGGCTAAGAGTTCCAAATGCGGCAATACGGAGGCAAGATCGTATTGGAACACGGGGTTTTCCCGCGTGATACCGGCGGCGTTTAACAGATATTCCGATTCCGTTCCGCTGAAGCCTGCCCAGTAATATGTCCACGGAGTTTCGTGATCGGCATAATAAGTGGTAACCTCAGAGGGCGCGATAAAAAAGCCGTGTCCTGCGCTGATGCGGTATGTGCCGGCGTCTTTCTCCAGCGTGCCTCGGCCTTCAATGACAAAGTGCAGCAAATAATGGTTTCGGATTGCGGGGCCGAAGCTGTGGTTGGCTCCGCAGCTTTCATAGCCTGAATAATGCACTGTAACAGCGCGCTTTTCAGGATCGTTTCTGTTGGAGTAGATCTTGATAGCATCGGTAAGCATAAAATTATTTTTTGGCTGCACAATCGGAGCAAATGCCGGTTGCCCACAGCGAATAGGAATCCACCTGAACGCCTGTTTGTTCGGAAATAACTTCTTCCAAGCCGTCCAGCTCAACTTCAAAATCAACGAGTTTGCCGCATTTTTGGCAGCATACATGATTGTGGCTGTTTAACTTCCAATCATAGCAATCGCGCTGGCCGGGAAAGGAAAGCTGCCGAATCTGCCCTGCTTCCGCCAGCTGCTGAAGATCGCGGTATACGGTTCCCAAACTGATGTTAGGGATTTCCTTGCGCGCGAGTAGATAGATTTCGTTGGCGTTATAATGCTCTTTGCCGCTGAGTACGATTTTTAAAATGCATTCTCTCTGCTTTGAGTATTTTGCCATAGTTTACGCTCCTTTTTAATGATTTGTATAAAAGAAACAAGAATTACTATTATTTTTATTTTCGCATATGGTATAGGTTTTGTCAAGAAGAAAAAATAAAAGACGGCGAACTTTTTCGCCGCAAACTGAAAGGAGGATTTGGAGGAAAGCAGCAGCGGGGCGCACGGGCGCCGCTTGCGGCGCCGCCCCCCGAAGGGGGGACCTCCGGCCGCGGCCGGAGGCGTGCGCCCCGCCTGCCGGAAAAGCTGTGTTATGCGTAGATGCGCACCGCAACGGCCGTCATATCGTCTCCGGCGCGGCCGCCGGCAGCGTTGAGCGCTTCCCGCATCAGCCCGTCGGCAAGCTCCTGCGCGCTGCATGCGGTGTTTTGGCTCAGATATGCTCCGATACCGTCGCCGCTGCCGGAGCATAACGCATCGTAAACGCCGTCCGAAACAAGCACCAATACGTCGCCCTCGCGAATGAGCTTCTGCGTGATGCTTGGCCGAATGTGCTCCACAATGCCGGCGGGAAGAGATTCTCCCTCAATGCTTTGCGCTTTGCCGTCGCGCATAAAATATCCGGGAACTGCGCCAATCTTTCCCCATTGGCAGATGCCGTTGTTCAGGTCGAGCACACAGGCGTCCACGGTGGAATAGCTTTCGGGGCGGCGGCGCATTTGCAGCAGCTCATTTAATAATAGGTAGGCGGTTTCGCTTTCCACGCCGCCGCTGAGCAGCGTTTCAAGCAGCGCCATTGCGCATTCGCTTTCTCTTGCCGCCGTTTCGCCGCTGCCCATGCCGTCGCTGAGCGCGGCAAGATATTTGCCTTCCTTGAGACAGTGCAGGCTGAAGCTGTCCCCGCACACGGCTTCGCCGTCCTTTTTGCAGCACGCGGCATAGCAGGAGGCCTTCAGCCGCGGGATCGGGGTGAAAATACAGCTGCACAGCGCGTTGCTTTTGGCGCAATGCTTGTCCTCGCATATAAAACCAAGGTTGAAATTTTCGTTCAGAATCCGCCGGATGGACTGTGTGCAGCCGCGGCGGCATTGGTCGGCCCTGCGCACGATCTTGATTTGTTCGATCCCGTTTTCCCCTGTGCGGCAAACCACTTCCTCCACGGCGATCTCTTCTGAAAGCGCTTCGTAAATGCGGTGCTCCAATTCATAATCGTAGCGGGCATGCGCAAGGGCGCCGTCCGTCAGGCGGTACATCAGATCAGCCACGCTTCGGCACTGGCGAGCCATCATGGGGTTGTTGCTTTGCACCGGCTCGGGCTGCGGGGATTCCGTGTTGAAGCGGTTCATGCTGATGAGAATCTGCACCCATGAATAGCAGCGCGCCTTCAGCGCTGCCGGAACGTCCTGCGGCGAGATTTGCCCCAGCGTGCAGATCATGGAGGCCAGCTCCCGGAAGTCGTTATAGGTGTCGCTGTAGCGATCCTTCCAACAATAATTATAGCGTTCGCAGGCAGTGCAGACTTCGCTCGCAGCATGACCGCAAAGGGCGATCCGGCGCGCGCGCGGC
This sequence comes from Clostridiales bacterium, assembly GCA_018376855.1. Lineage (GTDB taxonomy): Bacteria > Bacillota > Clostridia > Christensenellales > QALW01 > JAHAAN01. Next base: position 10,431 of record JAHAAN010000021.1, read on the forward strand.
TCCGCTTCCGTGCTGTTATCAAAAATTTGCGCCAAACGGTTAAAGACCTCGGCAGCGCCGTGAATCTGTTCTGAAATGTCCTCCATTTTTCGGGAGGCGTCGTTTTTCATAGCAGCGCTGGGAGCGCGGAGAGTGCCGCACAATGCGCTCAGGCGCGTCTTTATTTCTTCCGGGATCAGAATGCTCGGCAGTACGGCGATCAAAGCCGTCGGCCACGGAACAAAGGCTTCAACGTTTCGGTTCAGGGCAAGCGCGGCGATCAGCTGCCCGGCAAGAAAGCCTGCGGAGACGCCGAATCGCCGAATATCGCGCAGCAAGCCGGCAAGTAAACCGGAAAGACACAGAGCGGAGATGAGCTCGGCCTGCGTGCCTTTAAGAAGCAGCAACGCCGAAAGAGCCGCGGCAGCAGCGCAGCCTCCGCCGATACCTGCCGCGCCTGCGGCTAAGGTGATGTATGCGCTCCCTAAAAGCAGCAGGGGGGAAATTCCTAAAAACGGCTGCATCGGAAGCGCTGAAAGCAGCGCGCAGATCAGCAGGCTGATTTCCGTGATCTCCATGCGTGAGACCGAAGTGCGCGTGCGCAGAGAGGAAAGCAGATTCATGCAGGATTCTAAGATAGGAAGCAGCGCGCAGGAGGCCGCAGCGGAAAGCAGATAGGCAAAGAACGTATAGGGGTCTGCATTCACGCATAGGATAGCCAGCAGCGAGCTTGCGCCGATCATGCCGAAGCGCCAGCGCTTTTTGCCGAGCCGTTTGCTGCGCAGCACATAAAAGGCCGGCACACACAAAACGGCAGGCAGCGCGCCGAGGATGATCCCCTGCAGCGAGAAGTCGGCTGCACATGCGCCGATCAGAATGCCCAGTGCACAGTAAAGCGCCCGTTTTCTGTCCGCATAAAAGCAGGCCAAAGCAGCAAGCGCAAAGGGCCGTACCTGCGGCAGAATCTCACAACAGGCCAGTGCAAAGGAAACGCATGAGATCAGAACCGGTTCCGTCCATTTTTGTTTTTTGAATTTTGGTATGTATTTGCTTATCCGTTGAATGAGCTGCATAGTTTCATCCCTCTTTTGTGTTGTTGGAAATATTATACAAACTTTTTTGCGCGCTTTGCGTCGCTCGGTGTCGCAGGCGGTGAAAAATCGTATATGACGATTCGCCATGATTCGATGAAAAAACAAAATTGAGGAGACGGTAAAACGAGTGTTTTTTATAAGCAGCTTGCATAGAGGGCGGATTTGTGCTTTAATAAAAAGCAGCCGCGCGGAAAACGGATGTTTTTTGGGTCATACGGGGCGGGAGGGATCGTTTCCGCCGCCTTGCAATAAATACAATAAAGAAGGAAAATAGGATGGTTCTTTTGGATTTGGCAAAATCGTTCTTGGCAAACGTTTCTCCCGATGCTGCAGTTGCGGATTTTACTATGGGGAACGGGCATGATACCGCGTTTCTCTGCGGTTTGGTCCCGCAGGGGCGCGTTTATGCGTTTGATATTCAGCCGCAGGCGTTGGAGAACACAAGGCTGCTGCTCGCGGAGAAGGGATATGCCAATGCGACGCTGATTTTGGACGGGCATGAGCATGCAAAGCAGCACATTCATGAGCCTATTGCGGCAGGAATGTTTAATTTGGGCTACCGGCCGGGCAGTGATCACTCCGTACATACGCATCCGGAAACGACGGTCAAAGCGGTCGTGGACGCCGTGGAGCTTTTGCAGAAGGGCGGGGTGCTGGTGATCTGCATATATCCCGGCGATGAAGAGGGCGTGCGCGAGGGCGAAGCGCTTGAAACCGTGCTGAGCAGGTACAGCAGAAAGCGTTTTTCCGTGATGTGCCACCGCATGATCAATGCGCCGAAAGCGCCCTATATCCTCACGGCAGAAAAGTATTAGCGGGCGGTGGATCTCTGTCTTCTGTCATTTCCGTCATGTCCCCCCAGTAGCGCTTCTGCATGTGGGACATTCGCGCCTTGGAATTTACCCGCTGTTCAATGGCGATGGTTCGGTAATACAGCCGCCACAGACGGCGAAAGTGCTGCTCTTCGGCGTCGGGCTGCGGCATTTCAAAGGCTTCGGCGCGAATGATTTCCGTTTTTTGCGGCGTGTGCAACAGCGCCATGGAATGCGAAGCGTCTGCCAAAAGAAAGTTTTCCTGCGGATAGCGCGCGCAGAAGTGTTCGCTCAGCAGCGGAAGCACCCAGTTTTTCGGGTGTATGACTGCGACCAGCGCGCCGTCGATTTCGGAAAAACGAACAAAGCCCGTAAGCTGGTGAGCCTCATGCGTTAATCGCCGCACAGCCTTGAGCAGTGTGCTGACGCATTCGTCCGTTTCGCATTCCAGCACGGAAGTGCCGTAACGGTAATAGGCCTTGTGCAGCAGGGTGAGCATAAGCAGCTCTTTGTTGGGAATACAGGTCAGCAGAGAAAGCTTCAGAAATTCAAGAATTCCGCTGCCTAATTTTGTGTGCACGGAGTTTTGTACGCGCGCTGCATAAGCGCTTTCCGTGGGAATTCTGCGTTCTTCCCCCAAAAAGGCTTCCGCCTCGTGTTCGGGTACGATCGCGCACGGAAATTCCCTGCGCGAAAAGCTTTCAAACACGCAGCAGCAGAAGCCGTTGAAGGAGCCGTCGTAGAGATATCTTACATCGGTGGCTGTAAACATGCTTTGATCTCCTGTTCCATAAGCTGTTCGGGCGTAATAAAAGAAAGCTGCAGCGCGTTTTCCGAAACGCTTTTCACGCCCTGTGCGCTGAGCAGAGCCGCGGGAACGGAGCCGTTCTGCACGGCGGAAAACCCCTGCATCGTTTTTCCTGCGCAGGTGATGAAATAACGCGCGCGCTTGAGCACGATGCCGAGCTTTTGCAGGTCGTCAAAGCGGAGCAGGCTGTGGCGGCGGGCGGAAACGATCCGCTTTGCTCCCGTAACGCCGATGCCGGGCACGCGCAGCAGCTCTTCTAACGGCGCGCGGTTGATCTCTATGGGGAACCGTTCGGGGTGATTGAGCGCCCAGTTGCATTTGGGGTCAAGCAGGGGGTGGAAGCTCGGGTGCTGCTCGTCAAGGATCTCCTCGGCGTCAAAGCCGTAATAACGCAGCAGCCAGTCGGCCTGATAGAGGCGGTGCTCGCGCAGCAGCGGTGGCTTGGTCTCAAGCGAGGGCAGCAGCGCGTGCTCCACTACGGGTGTGTAGGCTGAGAAGAATACCCGCTTGAGGCGGTATTTTTTATATAATGCCTGCGTCAGCTGAAGAATGCGGTAATCAGTGTCCGCCGTCGCGCCTACGATCATCTGCGTGCTCTGCCCTGCGGGGGCAAACGGCTTTGCGCTGCGGTAACGCACCAGCTCAGTGCTGTTCTCTTCGCGTTTGTCGCGGATAAAGCTCATAGGGCTTAAAATGTCGGTCTTGCTTTTGTCGGGAGCGAGGAGGCGCAGGCTTTCCTGCGAGGGCAGCTCGATGTTCACGCTCATGCGGTCGGCAAGCATTCCAAGGCGGGCGAGCAGGGCGGGGTCGGTTCCCGGAATGGCCTTGGCGTGGATGTAGCCGCCGAAGCCGTATTCTCCGCGCAGCAGCTCCAGCGTTTGAATCAGATTTTCCGTGGTGTAATCGGGGTTTTTCATGATTCCGGAGCTGAGGAAAAGACCTTCGATATAATTCCGGCGGTAAAAGGAGATCGTCAGCTCCGCAAGCTCACGCGGTGTAAAAGCGGCTCGCGGCGTATCGTTGGAGCGGCGGTTGACGCAGTATTTGCAGTCGTAAACGCAGGCGTTGGTGTACAGCACCTTGAGCAGTGAGATGCACCGCCCGTCGGCTGAGAAGCTGTGGCAGATCCCGCAGCCCACGGCGCTGCCGATTTTGCCGCTCCCGCGCCTGTCCGACCCGCTGGAGGTGCAGGCTACGTCGTATTTTGCTGCGTCTGTAAGGATTTTGAGCTTTTCAAAAACATCCATGAGCTTTTCTCCGATCGGTTTTGTAACTATATAATATAGTATAACACTTTTGCTGTCCCATAAATCGGACTTTTGAACGGCGTTAATATTTTTATCTTAAAATGTAAAGCTGAAAATCGTTGAAACAAAGAAACAGAAAATTTTTTAAAAAAGACTATTGAAATTTTGTGAACGAAGTTATATAATAGTAAAAAATAAAATAGGAGGAAGACACAATGAAGAGGTTTCTTGTTGCTGTGCTGATCGTTGCAATGGTCAGCATGATGGGACTGGTTGCTTTTGCTGCGTATCCGACGGCTTCGGAGAGCTGGAACATTAAGGCTGTAGTAGACGTAGATGCGGGTACCGTTACTTTTACTTATGAAGTAAAAGGTTTGACGCCTGCATGGACTGAGATGGCGATCTATGAGTCCAAACCGAATTTTGAAGGTAAGGATATGACGGATGAAGGGGCTCCTTTTAAGCTGGCTATCGGCAGAGCAAATAATGCAACATACCAAACTGAGCGCGTAATTAAAAAGGGTACCACCGGTAATGCCGACGAGTGGTCTTTTGAAGAGGGTAAAACTTATTATGCTGCTCTGTGCGCTTGCGACGGTAGTGGTTGGATGTGGGCTCCGGATCAGGTGCTTTCTTTCACTTACAGCAAATCCGATGCGCCCGCTGCAACTGCCGACGTTTCCACAATCGCTTTCGCGGTAGCGTCCGTGCTCGGCTGCGGCGCTTTGGCTGTTCGTAAAAAGAGATAATTTTCTTTCGGAAAAGTAAAAAACGGCGGGTTTCCGCCGTTTTTTTTATGTTATCAATACGAAGGGGAGATTCAGCGGCAATGGTCGCGGTTTTTGGTTGAAAAGTTTTCCGTTTTTTTTAATTCTAATATTGACTTTTCTTTTTTCAATATGCTATAATAGAAAAAAACTATATAGGAGGAAGACACAATGAAGAAGTTTCTTGTTGCTGTGCTGGTCGTTGCAATGGTCGGCATGATGGGTCTGGTTGCGTTTGCTGCGTATCCGCAAACAACGGAAGATTGGAACGTTCAAGCAAAGGTTCAGGAGGATGGAAGCGTATTAATTACATATGCCGCTCCCGGAAATGTAAACAATGTTGAAATGGCTATTTATGCCGAGAAGCCTGATTTTACCGGCAAGGATATGACGGATGCCGGCGCTACTTACACGGATAAGATTGACAACGGCGGAGCGAACCATCCCACAGAGCGTCTTTTGACGGTGGGCACCGGCGCGAATGCGTATCCTTTTGAAGAGGGAAAGACCTATTATATTACTCTGTGCTCTTTAACGGATGGTGCAAACTGGACATGGAATGTAACGCCTGTTGCGTTCACCTACAGCACGAAAGGCGAGCCCGTTGCAACTGCCGACGTTTCTACGATCGCTTTCGCGGTAGCGTCCGTGCTCGGCTGCGGTGCGCTGGCTGTTCGCAAAAAGAGATAATCAAAGCTTAGCGAAGAGTAACACGATGGGAAGAGACTGTTTTATAAAGCAGTCTCTTTCTTTTTGTGTGAAGATTCTGTTGAAACGCTTATGAGCGCAAGGCTGCGTCGCCGTAAGACGCTATAATGAAAGCAAACTATTTTATAGTAATAAAATAACTTCGTTAAGGCGATTTTTAGACCGTGCCGTATAATGGTTAAAATTGTGCAAAATGATGTTAGCAAAATGCATTTTAATAGCAATAAAAGTATGCTATACTTTACAAACAGTTAAAAGCGTGGATAAAGCTTGAAAGAAAAATATTTTGCATTTCGTTTTTCGGCTTTTGCTACTGTATAAACAGCGGCGCATCTTTAAGGAAAGGAAACTTTTGTTTTGCGAAAGTCATGGTCGTAAATATATGAAGCTGGGGTTAAGTATTGTTTCTTTACTGAAGCATTTTACCAGTAATGAAGTGATTGATATGTTGGCTAAAGCGGGAATAGAGTGTGTGGATTTTCCTTTTTACACTAATGATATGGTGGATCCGTGGCCTTTTGCATGCGAGAGCGAAGCACTGCGCCGTGTTGAAGAACTTAGAGCATATGCTGCGGATAGGGGGATCTCCTTCCACCAAGCGCATGAGCCTTTTACGCACGGACTGGGAGGAGATAAACTGAAGTGTATGCGCATAGCGGCTGCATTGGGGTGCAAATATTTTGTTATGCATCCTGTTTTCACTATGAGCTATGAGGATTTTGCCGCATATCCGGATAAAGAAGAGGAAGCCTTGAAAGAATATTTTCCGCCTCTTGCGGCTTTGGCAGGAAATGAGGGGCTTAAAGTGGCTGTTGAAAATATTTTCGGTTATGATTCCAAGCGGGATACAGTGTATAAAATTGCTATGGCTCGGCCTGAAGTTCATAAAGCGGTAGCGTCTTGCTCGCCTTATCTGTGCGCATGTTTGGATGTGGGGCATGCCAATATTGCCGGAAACGATCCGGCTCAGGTTGTAAAAACGTTGGGCGGCAGCTTGGAAGTTCTGCATGTGCATGACAGTAAGGACCGCACTTTTGAGCATACGGTTCCTTTTTTGGGGAATATAGATTGGCAGGGCTTTATGGATAGCCTGAAAGAGATTGACTACAAGGGCGTATTTTCCTTTGAAGTGGATAACTTCTTGAATGCGTTTCCTCCTCAGCTTATGCCCAAAGCAGTGCGAATGGTTGGGGAAATAGGGCGTTATATGAAGCGTATGAGCAGGTAAAATGCGATCGTTTTTGGATTCGCAGGGGCTTGCCGGCGGTTGAATTGCATGGGGCATGCTTCTATTTGCACATTCGGCTGTGTTTGTTGAATTTTGGAAGATGAGATTTGGAAACGGCGGATTAAAGCCGTTTTCTTTTTTCTGTTTTTTGTGGATTTATATTGACTTTCGAGCAGCTTCAGGGTTTATTATAAATATAAAGTTAATTATTTGGAGGGAAAGCGATGAAAAACAGGAGAGTGGCAACGGCGTTATTTTTGCTCTGCGCGTTATTTTTGGGGGCGGTTATGCCGATATATGCTTACGGTTCGGGGGGCAATCAGACTCCGTGGACGGATTCAAAGCTGAAACGTTATATATACTGCGACGTTTCGTTGGAGGATCGGCAGGTGGAGCTGGGAGAGGGCGGCGAATACTGTATTATTCCGAAGTCGCCTACCAATATTGAGGCGCAAATTAGGAGTGGTCGTTTTTGCATTACCGCAAATCCGGACGGAGAACACCCGAATGCGGCTGCAATGGTTCTTTCCCTTGGCGGCAGGCTGGAAGAGGGTATGCTGGCGCGTGCGCAGGGCGGCGGATTTTATTTTGAGAACCGTTTAAACGAGGCAGTGTGGATCATTGCCGCGCAGTGCGGAAACGGATATTATACCCGTTTGGGGGAGGGAAAGCCTTACCGGCTTGTCAGTGTGGAGGAGATTTCTTCGGCCTCGGTCGGAGTGTCGCCCAATCAGGGGCAGATTTATATTCCTAAAGGGTTCCGCGGTTATGTGCTTTACGAGCTTTCGGATATGACGGAGCGGATCGAAGAGCCGCAGGTGCGGGAGGGAATGATCGGGCTGCGGTTTGGAAGTGTTTCGTTTGAACGCGGCGCAGGCAGTATGGTGTGGGATGACTTCTTTCTTTGGGGAGAGGATATTCCCGAAAACATTTCGGAGGATACTCCGATATTGTGTGATTTATCGCTTCGTGGAGCGGTTCTTGGAAGCGAATTTGAGAAGGGGCGGCAGAACTACTACGCGCTTGCCGTGCATGACGCCGCTAAATGCGAAGTAGCGGCGGAGGTTCCTGCCGGGGTTTCCTTGAAAATCAACGGAAAAAAAGCGGCGTCCGGCGAGTCGGTTCCCGTAGCGCTGGCGGTAGGGCAAAATACGGTTTTGCTCACAGCGGAAAATGCGCGGGGAGAAAAAAGCTCCGTTACTCTGCGCATTGAACGCGCGGAGAATCCGGATACGTTATACAGCGATCCGTACCGCCCCATTTTGCATTTTACGCCCTACCGATTTTCAATGAATGATCCTAATGGGTTGGTTTATAATGCCGCAACGGGGGAATACCATCTGTATTTTCAATGTGATCGACCCATTAATTCCGCTTATGCGGTAGAGAATAATCAGAAATCGTGGGGGCACGCCGTGAGCCGCGATCTTGTTTCGTGGCGGGAGCTGGAGCCTGCGATCCTGCCTGATGACAACGGAACGATCTGGTCGGGAAGCTGCGTGATCGATGCAGAAAACACATCGGGATTTTTTGATGAAAATACGCCTAAAGAGGCAAGAATGGTAGCGTTTTATACATATTATGGCGGAACAAAGCCGGAAAACGGACTGTGTTCGGTGGGCATTGCCTATTCTGAGGATAACGGAAATACTTTTATCAAGCCCTTTGACTCTCCCATTATTCCGAACACGGGGAACATGTATC
>JAHAAN010000022.1 GCA_018376855.1 Clostridiales bacterium
GCACACAATATCGCCCACACGAAGGTCGCTGATTTTGGTTATTTTTTTGCCTGTCTTGGAATATCCTATACTGTAAGCGGTGCGGGGGATCGTATAGCCGAACTTATTGAAAACATATTTGACAAAGCCGGAGCAGTCGAAGCTGTTCGGGCCGTTTCCGCCGGAACGGTAAGGAACGCCGAGGAAGCGTTTGGAATAGTCGGCAAGCTGCTTGGCAAGCTCGGCGTCGGTCGCGTTTTGGGAAAGGTTCAGCTCGTCGCTTTCCGTTACGGTTCCGGGCAGTGCGTTCGGTGAAAAAAGCAGCTGAAGAGTTTCGATCGTGGCGATCCCGTCTGCCTGAAGCGCATTAACGGCCTGAAATTTTTTTACGGCAAGCTGTGTTACGCTTCCGAAGTAGCCTGTGATATTTTGTTTGAAGTAGCCGAGAGACTTTAATCGCTCCTGAAGCAGTATCACATCGCTCCCGCGCATTTCACACATAAGCGAATTAGCGGGGATCTCCCCCTCATAAGCCTTTGCGAGGCCGGTCTTGCAGACTGTGATCCGTTTGCTTTGAATGTACCCCTCTACGCCGCTTTGCAAGCGGATCAGCGTCCATCCGCTTTTGGAAGAAAGGATCTCCGCAGAGGTATCCGCAGAGAGCTCCGTCAGCGTAGTGGCTGAATTAGACGCCTTCTGTTTTAACGGCGCCGCCGCATTAACGATTCCGACGGTAGACGCGCTTTGCTCGCTGGTCAGCCCTAAAGCGGCTAACGTAGCGCTGTCGATCTCTCCGCTGGCTTCTAAGCCGGATTCCTGCTGGAATTGGATCAGCGCGTTTTGCAGCTGTATGCCGAACAGGCCGGTACATTCTCCGCTGTAATATTCCTGCTCCGAAAGCATAACCTGCACGGCTTGTATTTCTGCGCTTTTATCGCCGATGATCCATGCCGATTCCTCGGCAAAGGCTCCTCCGGCGCACAGTGTGAATAAGATCAGCAATATGCTGAGAATTTTTTTCATATAATCGTCCTTTTACCCAATGACTTTCCTGTTTTTCACAGAACAAAGTCATTATAAACAATTTGCATTTCCAATTTCAAACACGGTTACAGGGAAATATCCTGAAAATGCTTTGATTTTCTTCCGTTTTCTTCTGAATTCTCAAATTGTTACAGCGTCGTAATAATTTTGTAAATAATTTATCATTTTTTTGACAAAATCTTTTAATCTTGCGAAAAAAACCGTTTTGGGTGTTGCAAAAGAGGTGCTTTTTGTAGTATTATATAAAAAAGAAAATGTCTAAAATACAAAGGTGGGGTTGGCTATGTGCGCTGCGAAAAGAAATCCCTTTGAACAGGAAGAATACGGGCAATATATTGACGTGGACGGGATCAACGTTCATTATTATGAACAGGGAATCGGAACACCGATCATCTTTCTTCATGGGATCGGTCAAAGCATGTATACGTTCCGGAATAACGTGGAGGATTTCAGTGCGTGCTTTCATGTGATCGTGCCGGATCTGCTGGGGCACGGAGGTACGGACGGCACGGATTGTGATTTTCTCATTGAAGACTACAGCGAATTCCTGCTTTCCTTCATGAACGCAATGAATATTGAATCGGCGCATTTCTTTGCCTTTTCCACAGGGGCGATCATTGCGATGGATTTTGCGCTGGCTTTTCCGGAGCGCGTGAAAAAGCTGATTTTGATTTCACCCGGCGGAGTAGATCCCTCTTTTCCGGCGGCGATCCGTTCAATGGCGCTTCCCGTGGTTTCGGATTTCCGGTTTGTGTTCTTTAACCGCAACATGATCCGTTCCGCGTTGGCCGACGCATATTTTGATAAAACGCTGATTACGGAAGAAGTAATTGAAAGCTACTACGCAGCGCTGAGTAACCCCTATGCGCTGGATGCGGCAATGACCACGCTGAAAAACTGGAACGACACCGATGTAAACGAAAATGCGTCTGCAATTAAGGCAAGCGTATACATCTTTTGGGGCGAGTGCGACGAATGGCATCCGTTGGACAATTTAGAGACGTTCGAGGACGCGCTGCCTAACTGCTATGCCGCCACGGTGCGCAACGGCGGGCATATGGTGCATGAGGAGAAATACCGCGAGCTTAACCGAAAGTCCATCGAGCTGCTGCTGACCGATGAAATTTCCTAAGAAACACGCTGTAAATAAGTAATAAAAGAGGGAACGGTTTTTGACTTCCGTTTCCTTTTATTATACGGTACAACAAAGTATGCCTGCATTCGCAAATTATAAAAAAGATCTTATATTGAAAAAAGAGATTATATTGTGATACAATTACTTGAGGTGAAGAATGCGGTGGTTATAAATAAGCCCATTTGTTTGAAACAGAATTTCTCGGAAAGGAGATGAATTTCTCGGAAAGGAGATAATGTATTTTAAAAAAAACATTATTTTGTCAATTACCGACCGGAATCATTTGAACATGCGCATTTTCATCTGCAATAGAGTTTATAAAGGAAGTGTTACTGATGCGATTAAAAAGTATTAAATCGACGGCGTTGATATGCGCAATTTGCATGATGCTTTGTTGGATGCTCTGTATTGGCGGAAGCTTAGCGGCTACCGAAGCGCCTGTTTCACCGTGGTCAGATAAGGATATTAAGGTTAATGTGTATTCCACATTGGAGGAAATGGCAAATAAATCTTTGCTTACCGGCGCGGGCGCAGCCGAGATTAAAGACGGAAAATATGTCATAACGGCTTCAAGTACAGCTTGGTATGCGACGCCGGAAGTAAAGCTGAATTCTCCGGTCAGCCTGAAGGGCGCACTGGGAGCGGGTTTTTATGTTGAGAACAATACAGAAAAGGGTCTCTATCTGCTCTGCACGGTATGGATAGATAATATTCGGTGGAACTGCGGCGCACAGAACAAAGGGCAGCCTTTTACCGTGTACGACGCAGAGCAAAAATCCAGCGAGACGAAAACAGTGGGGGCGAACGGAACATGGATGGTTCCTGCCGGCTTTAAGGGCTATGTTGCGCTTTCCTTTGCTGCATATAAAAACAACAACGGAAAAACAATAACGGATGATTCCAAAGTAACAGGAATCGGAGCGTTGTGGGGCGGAAGCGCCTTGAGTTCCGGAGAGGTCGTGCTGGATAATTTCTTTATCTACGGTTACGATGTGGAAGATCACAACGATGGGATTATAAGCAGGGAGGTAATAGGTTTGGAAGCTTTGGCACACGAGCGGAAAGCGGAGCTGGAAACAAGAATGAACGAATTGGGAAAAACAACTCCCGAATGGAAATATGTACCTGATTATGATCCGAAAGACTATCCTACAGTTAAAGCAATTACCTACGATGGCGCTAAAATCGGCAATAAGAAAACAAAGGTTTTTGCTTACATAGGGTGGCCGGAGGGGGCGAAACAGGGCGACAAACTTCCTGCCATCGTATTGATTCACGGTGCGGGCGGTCACGCGTTTGCTAATTGGGTAAAATATTGGAACGATAACGGCTATGTGGCAATCGCGATGGATACAAACGGTTATTATCCGAAGAACAATACGGCGGGAGGATTTACCGCTGAACCGTGGGTGCTCGGTTTAAACGCTCCCGAAACCGCAGCATTTAAAGAAGACGGGTATGTAAGCCTACCCTTGGTAAACGGTTTTAGTGATGCAGATAAACCGCTTGAGCAGCAGTGGATCTATCACGCTGTGGCGCAAGGCGTTCTTGCAAGGAATCTGTTGGCAGCAGATCCGACCGTTGACTCCGAAAAAATTGGTGTTACCGGTATTTCACAGGGAAGTACCACTACCGGTTTACTTATCGGATATGCGAAATTCGCTTTTGCCGTACCTCAATATGCCGGTGGGCATAATGCCGATTCCTTGACGCATATTAGATCCTATATCTTAAACTCCGGAAGCGTAGGTGCGCCCATCATTTGGAAGGCGGAAGACAGATTTGACAAAGTAGATTTCCCGGTACTCTGGATGGAATACACCAAGGACATTTGCGGTGATATATATTCCGACTCTCTGTGCTATCTGGATACGCTGCCGTATTCGCAGATGTCTGCGCGCATGAATTGGCTGCACTCCCATGACTGGACAACGCCTATCGAGATCCTGCGTTTTGCCAATTCCGTAGTCAATGGCGGCGAGATCCTGACCAAAGTTAAGAATCAGCCGAATGGATCACGCAGTGTTGATGTTGATATTGAGCTTCCGAGCGACGCAAGCCGCGTAACGGCTCAGGCGTATTATATCACAGAGAAATTGTCTTACAGTTATGTTAATGGCAAAGAACAGTGCGATAACACGTTCAAGAGTGTTGCTCTCAAGGTAAATGGAAATAAGATTACAGGAATTCTGCCCGAAGAAGCTCGCAGCTTTTACGTGGAAATCTCCACGGTGGCAAGCGGCAAGACATACTACACGGCTACCGCATTTATGGATGTAGATCATACGAAAGAGGTAATCAACAAGGATGATCTGAATAAAGCCATTGAAGGTGTGAAAGCACTGGAAGAAAAGGACTACACACAGGAAAGCTGGGCGCTGTTGACGGAGACGCTGAAGCAAGCGGAGGAAGTGAACGCGAACAGCGAAGCGACGCAGGAACAGGTTGATTCGGCTAAAGAAGCATTGCTGAATGCGGTAAAAGAACTTCAGAAGTTGTCCGGAAGCGATGAAGCCGAACCGACAGGTGATAATAAACGGGATTTGTGGCTCACTGTTGCGGGGCTGTGCGCAGTATGCGCAGGGTTTGTCGGTGTAGTGTTTGCAAAGCGTAAAGCGGCGCATAAATAAAAGAGACAAAATGATAGCGGCAATGACAGCACTTTGCAGAAGTATACGGCTGCGTGGAAATGATAATCAAGATAGTGTGAGACTTGCTGATCATCGCCTATAATAGCACGAAAATGGCACGGAAGGGTGATCCTTCCGTGCCATTTTCTACGTTTTCTGCAAAAAGCATAAATAAATGTAAAATGTGCAGAATTCTGAAAAGAAAGAGGGGGACGCTCAAGTCAATTTAGATTTTTTAGAGGTGTCCTCTTGCACTTTTACAGAAACGGCAGTTTAAGATTTTCTTTTCTTCTTCGCGGCAACCGCAGCGGCTGCCGCGCCGCCGGCCGCAACAAGCGCGCCGCAGATAATCCACGCAGCATTGGATTTGTTTATCGGTGCAGAGTGATCGATGCTTGCCGTAGGCGTCGGGGCAGTTGCCGAAGCAGTGGGATCATCCGTTCGGTCGGTTTTAGGCTCAAACAGCGGGAAAACGGAAAAGCTTTCGTTCTGTATGCTCATGTACGGCACAAAAACGATTCCGTTCAGTATGTCGGCAGTAAAGCGCAGCCCATCTTCTTGCTTCAGTTCTTGGGCGAGCGTTTTGGCGTCAACACCCAGGTGGATTGTACGCACATTTTCATTATCAATCTTGTGCGTAAAGTTCAGGTTTCCCTGTGCGGCCATCAGAATGGGGCCGTAAACTAAAGCATACCGTTCCGTGTCTTCTACCTGCGTCTCGCCCGTATAAGGAACCAGCCGAGTTTCGGGGTGCAGGGTAAAGGTGATCTTATCGCCGTCGGCAAAAGCACGGTCAATCTCAAAGTAGGAGCCGGCTTTTCCGGAACCGATCTTTTCACCGTTGATAAAAATCTCCGTATCGGCGCCGCTCCAGGACGGAATGCGCAGACGCAGCTTCATTGCTCCGTTTCCGCCGATTGTTAGGGCAACGTTGTTCTGATAGGGGAATTCCGTTTTGCTTGTAAGCGTAAACTGCTTTCCGCCCGCCTCAAATTCAATGGATGAGGATGCAAACAGGTTGACATAGATCCCATCGTCCGCAACGGAATAGATGTATTGCGGCAGCGAGGACAGCTGGCCGCTTCCCATAATCTCACAGCAGGTATTGATTGCGGATGCGGTATGCTTTTGCCCGTTGTAAAGCTGGAAATAGCGGATGTTTCCGTTTTGATCCTGTGAGGCAAGCAGCATATTGTAGAGGCACTGTTCTATCTGCGCGGCATATTTTTCCTCCGTGGGGAACAGCTCCAGCAGGCGCGAATTCAGCTCCACCCAAAACACGTTGTTGCAGTTTTCGTATACGCCGTGCTTGGTGTTAAGCGTGTAATTTGCGGGCAGATAGGTTGGCCCTTCGCAGATACAAATCCCGCCGCCGGTGGTAACATAATAGTCATGGAAGATATCCCATGCGCCTAAGACGGCGTTAAGATATTTTTCCTGCCCGGTAGCGATATATTCTGCCAGAAAGGATTCCATGCTTACCAATAGGTAGCCGTGCGGGCGGTTGAGAGGGTAGCGGTAGATCGCTTCCGGAATGCCGTTTGCAAGGCTTTCAAGCCACCAGTCCATGTCGTAATACTTCATGTTGGTGTAAAGATCCTCTGCCTTGCCCACAGGGCTTTCCCATGCCAAAATCGTTCCGAGAGAGCCTTGCGTTCCCAGCCCGCCGCTGAGCATGGTGGGCAGATACTCGCATTGATTGAACCAGTCGTAGAAGTTGCGCAGCAGCGTGTAGGCGTTTGTTTTGCCCGCCTTGCCTGCGGCGACAAGGCCGCGGGTGAACATTACGCGGTCATAGTTGCGGTCTTCGTCAATCATATCGCCGGGGTGAGGAGCAAAGCGGTCGCTTTCATAGGGCAGGCACCATCCGTTTGCGTCGGCGCGCGCTTCAATGGCTGCAAGCAGCTTATCTAAAATCGCTTCCAGTTCGGCATCTTCGATCCAACGCAAGGAATTGCCGGTTCCCGCCATCATGCGGCCCTCCGTGGAGGCTGTAAGCGCATCCGTCCAAACCGAGGTCATGTCTGCATACATATATTTATTCGCACAGTGCTTAAGATAAGTAATATTTTTATTAAAAGCATCAAGGAACACGCCGTTTCCAAGCGTTACGCCGCGCTCCGGCATGTTAGCCTTCTTAGAGACGGGCTTCCAAAGGGACTCTTCGTAGATTTCCTTTTCGTGCTGTTCAATGCGGGAAAGCTCTTCATTCGCCTGTTCATTCAGCTTGCTTGCTACGCTGTAAGGTTCTTCTATTTGTGCGTTTTGCAGGAGCATCTCTCCTTCTTTCAGCACGATTTCTATTATGTGCGAGGAGTCCGCCGCAAGTCCGCGCACATGAAAAAGCTCCTCTGTGTTAAAGTCAAATTCGCCGCGGCTTTCGCCGTCCACAATAATTTCGGCCTTTCCTTCGGTTTTTTGGCCGGTGATCACTGCGCTTGCACCGAAAAAGCTGAAAAGTACGCGCGATCCCGGCGTTTTAATATGCAATGTGCCGTTTTCCTTTGAAAAGCTTCCGATCGGGGCAAAGAAGTTTGGATTGGCTGCACGCACAATGCTGTAGCCCGCCTTGTTTTCGCCTACGCCGATCAGTCTGTCAACCTCAAGCCATTTTCCTTCTTCACCGGCATGAACGATCGTAACCGTATGCGTCCCGCCGGGAAGCTCTCCGCTGTCGAAAACCGCCCACGGCGCGGAGTTTTTCAGCGCCCCTACGTTTACGGTGGAATGCTTTTTCCCGTCGATGTAAACATCGGCGGAGGCATAAGTGCCGTTAGAGGTACTGTACCAACGAATACCTGTGCAGTACGCAAAAGTGTAGGATACGCTGTTGCCCGCGGTTGTGCAGGATGTAGCTGTGTTTAAATAATATCCTCTGGCGGGATCCAGCTGCGCATAGGCAGTCCATGTGCCGTTATATTCCGCCAATGCATCGTCAATAATTTGGTTTCCTTGTTCGGGATCCGTTTCTTCCTGCGAGGTTTTGATCAGTTCTCCGTCGGAGGCAATTCTATCGATCTCCACCCATGTGTCATAAGATTTTGGATCGTTCGTTCCGGTTGTGATAATTTCCACTGTGTGTTTCCCTCTTTCCAAGTTTTCCACCTTATATAGGCTTACATTTGTTATAACATCTTGGGAATAAGTATTTATGCTTCCAACCTTTTCTCCGTCAAGAAGCACGTCGAAGTACCCGCGGTTCGGGCCGGTTCCGCCATAAATTTCAACGGCGGTGCAGCTTTCAAACACTGCCCGCATTTTAGCTTCTGCCGACGAGGTGCTGTGCACGGTGCCGTTATAGGCTTCCTCTACCGAAAAGGTACCCCACCCGGCAGAAAAGAAGATTTTTGGGTCGCTTTCGTCATAATCCTTCAGCGTGGCCGCATGTGCCGGCGCAGAAAAGCTTGACAGAAGCAAAATCCCTGCAAGCATACTGCCGCAGAATTTTTTGACTAAGCCGTTCTTTTTTATTTTCATTTTTTATTCCTCCTTGCTTTGTATTATAGCGGTTTTGCATATGTTTTTCTTGTACGCATTAGGCAAAGATTTGTATGATTTTTGCAGGAATCTGGACACTGTACGAAAAATCATATATAATAGGTTTGTTTGGAGGAATCGGTGTGGAAAAGCTTGGAATGTGTTTTCGTGAAAAGTGGTACAGCGCAGATGCTTTTGGAAATCCCCCCTATATGCTGGCAGGAGGCTACGAGGAGCTTTCATACCATGTTGATATGCATATGCATGATTTTGTTGAGCTTTGCATTGTGCTGGGAGGCTCGTGCTTTCATCATATCGATTCACGGCGCGAGGAGACGCAGAGAGGAAGCGTTTTTATCGTGCCGCCGGGTATTCTGCACGGCATTGAGGCGGGAGAACAGAACGACGCGCACGTTCTGAATTTGATTTTCCACCGTGCGTTTTTTATGCAGTATAGCGCCCATCTGAATGCTATGACGGCTTATCCCGCGCTGTTTACGGCCGGAGGAATCAATGATCGGAGATCGCTTTGTTTGAAGGAAAGCGACCTGCAGGAGCTGCTGCCCTGCTGCAAGGCGCTGTGCGACGGAAACCGTGCAAACGGCCGAAAAAGCGGAACGGTACTGAACGCATTGGGGCTGCTTGTTATATCGGAGCTGTGCGAGATTTATTCGAGAGAGTATATATGCTTCGGTTTGCAGGCTGCGGCCGGAAATAAGGCTGCGCTGCAATGTGTGAAATACATGAACGAGCATTTGGAAGAGTGCCTCTCCTTGGAAACGCTGGGTGCAGCGGTATATCTTTCCCCTTCGGCGCTTTGCAGAAGCTTTGAGAGCGTAGTGGGCATGCCGCCGATGCAGTATCTGCACCAGCTTCGCCTGCAAAAAGCCAGAGAACTGCTGCAAAGCACCGCTTTGCCGTTAAGCGAAATCTCTCAGCTCTGCGGTTTTTATGACGCTTCGCATTTTTGCCGGCGCTTTAAGGCACAGAACGGCATTCCGCCCAAGGAATACCGCAAACGCTACGGCAGCGTGCAGAACATAAGCTCATGAAATGCCAAACTGGCCGGTGATACCGTCCTGAAACAAAGGAATATGCGGCGGGTAATAGGTAAATACAAACAGCGCCAGAACAAAGGCGGCGCAGAGCGCCGCAAGCCATACGGCATTTTTTTCAATGTTCATTTTGGAAAAATAAAGCTTATAGGAAACTACAAACGCTAAAATAGACCAAAGCACTGCGCAAGAGATATCTACAGCTGTCAGCCGGAAGCCGAGGATTCCAGAATAAGTGTAATAGAAGCTGATCATTGCAAGCGGGATAAAGATCAGTCCCGCCGCTTTAGCGGTTAAATATCGGCGTAGGCTTGGTTTGAGCACAAGATATTCGATACCGGCAGCAATTAGATAAGGGAAAAATACGATCTTAACATGCTCCCATATGCTTTCGTTTACGGCGCTGAACAGGGCGATAAAACCGTTTTGTGTCCATACATAGAGAAAGTGGAACAAAAAGGATCCGGCAACGGTTGCTGCTGCGCTGATGATCTCTGTGTTTCTGAATTTTTTGGCGTTCATTGTATATGCTTCTTTCGTTTTTTGTGTTATATTATGCTACTTTGATTATATAATTCCCTGAAAGTATTGTCAAAGCTATTCAATAAAATGAATTATGCGAATTTTGTTTTAAAAGTACCGGAGCGATTGTGTACTTCTGTCTTGTTTTTCTGCATCTTTTGTGCAAAACAATTCTTTCTTATGTTAAGAGGGCGAGGGAGAGACGTTTTAGCAAACATGAGTTTAAAACTAAAACGACAGAGCTGAGAAATAAAATGCTTGTGGACAGGGCGGCAAACAAACCGATTCTCTCGCGCGTAAACTAAGGCAGCTTTTTCAGATAAACTTCATGTTAATTTCATGTAAAATCAATCTTCATGGCATATATTTATTTTATGCTTCAATAAAGAAAGGAATATGGTGTGGACGATCAATATCAGAGTATCTTTAAACGCTTTGAAAAGAAATATGTTCTAAGCGAAAAACAGTATTTGGCGCTGATGAAGCGTATGGAGGAACGCCTGCTTCCGGACCGTTTTGGGAAAAGTACGGTTTGCAGCCTTTATTTTGACACGCCTTCCCGCCTGCTGATACGCCGTTCGTTGGAAAAACCGATGTATAAGGAAAAACTGCGCCTGCGAAGCTACGGTACGCCTTCGGACGAAAGCAAGGTATTTTTGGAACTGAAGAAGAAATACGACGGCGTGGTTTATAAACGGCGCATTGAAACGGAGCTGCGGCACGCAATGGAATATCTTTGCGGCCAAGGCGAACCGCCGCTGGCTTCGCAGATCATGAACGAGATCGACTGGATGATACAAAGCTATGAAAATCTTGAACCCGCAATGGCTGTTTCCTATGACCGCACGGCGTGGACAGTGCGGCAGGAGAGCGGTATCCGCATTACTTTTGATAGCCGCATTCTTTGGCGCGAAACGGAGCTTTCATTGAAAAACGGAGCGTATGGCAGCGAGCTGTTAGCGCAGGGAGAACGACTGATGGAGCTAAAGCTTCCGTTTTCCATGCCGCTTTGGCTTGCGCAGCTTCTCGGAGAGCTTAAAATTTATCCCGCGTCTTTTTCCAAGTACGGACGAGCTTATATAAAATCTTTAGAATTGAAACAAAAAGGAGGAATTATTTGTGCCTGAGATTTTTTCCAGTATTCTGACTTCCTCTTCCGGAGAGGTTTCCTTTGCCGCTGTGGGCGTTTGTTTGCTTGCGTCGTTGCTTTTAGGGTTTGTGATAGCCCTGCTTCATTCCTATAAAAACAACGGCAGCAAAAATTTTTTGGTTACGCTTGCTCTGCTTCCTGCAATCGTTCAGCTGATCATTACGCTGGTAAACGGGAACCTCGGAACGGGCGTGGCGGTGATGGGGGCGTTCAGCCTTGTGCGCTTCCGCTCGGTTCCGGGAAATGCCCGGGAGATTTGCAGTCTGCTGTTGGCAATGGCGGTTGGCTTAGCCACGGGTACCGGGTATATTGCCGTTGCGGCGTGTTTTGTGATCGTTATGGGGGCGGTTATGCTTCTTTATCGCGCTACCCGTTTCGGCGAAAGCAGGCAGATAAAGAAAACGCTTCGCGTTACCATACCCGAAAGCCTTGATTATACCGGCGTATTTGACGATCTGTTCGAAAAATATACGGAAAGCTGCCAGCTGGTCAAGGTAAAAACAAGCGGCATGGGCAGCTTATTCAAATTGGAATATACTATTGTGCTTAAAAATGGGAAAAATGAAAAGGCGTTTATTGACGAGCTTCGATGCCGCAACGGAAACCTTGAGATTTCCTGCGGCCTGTATTGCCCGTCTGCATCTGAGGAACTATAAAAGGAGGTTTGGCAGATGAAAAAGTTTTTAACGGTGATGCTTGCTGCGGTGATGCTTGCCGCATTGTTTGCAGGTTGCACGGAACAAAACATACAGAATTCCAATTCCGCATCGGCTTTGTCCACGGCAACGCCGGGAAGCGGAGCGACGGCTGCGCCGCCGTCGGAGCTGGATCTTGATTTTTCCAACAGGGATGCTGGCGCATCCTATGAGCTTGCGGGCGCTACGGTGATTACCTGCAAAAACGGTTCGTTTGCAATCAACGGCGCCGGCGCTTCGGCAGAAGGAAACGTGCTTACGCTTTCGGCAGAAGGAACATATGTGCTTTCCGGCGAGCTGACAGAGGGGCGTATTATCGTGGACGCAGCAGATACCGACAAGCTGCAGATCGTGCTTAACGGGCTTTCTTTGCACAGCAGCAACCACGCGCCGCTGTATATCCGACAGGCAGATAAAGTGTTTATCACATTGGCAGATCAAAGCGTGAATACGCTGACCGACGGTGCGAGCCGCGATGCCGCATCTGATGAGGAAAGCAAAGTGGACGGTGTGATTTTCAGTAGAAGCGATTTATGCATTAACGGCAGCGGACAGCTGAACATTACTGCGGCTTATAAGCACGGCATCGTCTCTAAAGATGATTTGATTATTACCGGCGGCATGCTGAACATCACGGCAAACGGGCAGGGACTTTCGGGGAAGGATGCGGTAAAAATCCAAAACGGAACCTTTGTACTGAACACCAAGGGGGACGGGATTCAGGCAGATAATACGGAGGATTCCGCAAAGGGCTTTGTCTATATTGAAAACGGAAGCTTTGAGATTGAGGCGGAAGCGGATGCGATTCAAGCGGAAACGTGCCTTATAATTAACGGCGGAACCTTTACGCTGACCTGCGGAGGCGGAAGCGCGAACGCAAGCACGGATCAGAGCGGAAATAACCGCCCGCAGTGGGGCGGATGGGGGCAAAGTTCAGGAAATACTGCCAGTGCAAAGGGGCTTAAGTGCGCGCAGACCTTGATTATCAACGGCGGAGTTTTTACCGTGGATTCCTCTGACGACGCGATACACTGCAACGGAGATATGACGATTGCGGGCGGGCAGCTTACTATTACGTCGGGCGACGACGGAATCCATGCGGACAGCGCGCTGCTGATTACCGGCGGAAGCATTGTCATCACGAAATCATACGAAGGCTTGGAGGGGCAGACGGTAACCGTTCAGGGCGGAGAAATCTCCGTAACAGCCAGCGACGACGGGATTAATGCTGCCGGCGGCAATGACGCCTCCTCTATCGGCGGCCGACCGGGGCAAAATCATTTTGATTCCGATTTGTCCTGTGAAATTCGGATCTCAGGCGGAAAAGTGTATATCAATGCGGAGGGCGACGGGATTGACTCCAATGGGAATTTTTATCTTGAAGGCGGCGAGGTGTATGTCAGCGGCCCTACGAACGGAGGCAACGGCGCGCTGGACTACGGCGGCGAGGGAATCGCAACGGGCGGCGTTTTAATTGCCGTAGGCAGCGTCAGCATGGCGCAGGGATTTTCCTCATCCTCCAGGCAGTGTTCAATACTCTATACGCTTTCCTCTTCGCAGCAAGGTGATATAACGCTTACCGATGCACAAGGGACTGCATTGGCTTCTTTTACGCCGGAAAAAACATATCAGTCTGTGGTTGTTACTGCACCGCAGATGCAAGTGGGCGAAACATATGCGCTGTACGCGGGAACGGTTGCGGAAGAGATCACGCTTTCCGGCATCGTTACCGCCAACATTGGAAACTATTTTCCGGGCGGAGGCGACCACGGCGGAGGCCCCGGCGGGTTCCCGGGCGGCCGCCCCGGCGGAAAAGAATTTGGATGATACTAAAAAACGCAGAGCGCTTACCGTAAGCCCTCTGCGTTTTGCGTTTATGGTATTCTCAGAAATAAGCGTTCCCATTAAACGGTCTGAAAGCTTTGATAATGGAGATATAACTTTTGATGTTGAGAGGGTAACCATTCTGTTTTACTGAAATTGTTTAAATAACGCCAATGCGTCAAATATGGCGGCATGCATGTAAATGCCGATTTCGGCTTAATATCGGATAGGTTGCATTTCATTATTTCCGTCGGCTTTGGAAGAATATAAAAAATTATTTGTTTTTCATTGAATGTATACCTGAAAGCTGGTATAATGGAACGCACAGAATGCTTGATTTTCGTTTTATAAAAGGAGATATTTTATGTTAACTTGCGAAGATTTAACGGTACAATATCAAAGTAACCCCATAGGGCTTGATATAAAGCAGCCGCACTTTTCATGGATTTTGAGATCGGAAGAAAAGAACGTTGTGCAGACGACCTACTGCCTGACAGTAACGGATGAAACAGGTACTGCCGTGTGGAATAGCGGCGTTGTGCAGAGCGACAGCTCCGTGCTGGTTCCGTATGGCGGCGAGCCGCTGCAGAAGCAAACGCGCTATGCGGTGAGCGTAGCCGTAACAGATTCCTTAGGGCGCGCAGCACGTGCGGAAGGCTCTTTTGAGACGGGGCTTTTCGCTGAGTTTTCTGCTGAATTTATTTCTTACCGCGAAGCGGCGGGCGAGAGCTTTTGCCCCGTGTTTGAAAAGCGGTTTTGTTTGGAAAAACCGGTGCGCCGCGCCAGACTGTACGCCACAGCGCTGGGTATGTATGAAGCCGAACTGAACGGACAGAAAACCGGCAATGCGTTTTTCGCACCGGGCTGGACAAATTATCGCAAACGTCTGCAATATCAGACCTACGATGTTACAAAGCAGCTAAAACAGGAAAATGTTTTGCGCTTTACATTGGCTAACGGGTGGTATAAAGGAGAGTTTGTGCTCGATCAGCGCTGCATGTACGGCAGCAGAACGGCTGTGCTGGCCGAGCTGCACGTTCTTTTTCAGGACGGAAGCTCTGCCGTGATCGGCACGGATGAATCGTGGCTGGAGGGCGTTGGGCAGATATTGGAGAGCGAGATCTATCACGGCGAGACGATCGACACCACGCTTCCGCTGTTTACTCCCCGCGGAAATGCCGTTGTAATCGAGCAGGATAAATCCGTTCTTACCGCGCAGGAGAATATTCCCGTGCAGGTGCACGAGCGGCTGGGCGTTCAGCAGGTGATCGTTACGCCGGCAGGCAAAACCGTTTTGGAAATTGGGCAGACTATGAGCGCGCTTGTGGAAGTGCAACTCAAGGCGCCGCGCGGCAGCAGGATCGTGCTCAGACACGGCGAGGTGCTGGATCATCAGGGCGAGCTGTACACCGAGAATCTGCGCACGGCGCGCTGCACGGATACGTTTATTGCTTCCGGAGAGGAGCAGACGCTTATGGCGCATTTTACTTATCACGGCTTTCGATATGTGCAGGTGGAGGGTTTAGAGGAGATTAAGCCGGAGTGCTTTACCGCATGCGTGCTGCACAGCGGAATGCGCAGAACCGGCAGCTTTGAATGCTCCAACCGTTTAGTGAATCAGCTTTGGCACAATATTCTTTGGGGGCAAAAGAGCAATTTTGTAGACGTTCCTACAGACTGCCCGCAGCGAGACGAGCGTTTGGGGTGGACGGGCGATGCGCAGATCTTTTGCCACACCTCCACGCTTCAAATGAATGTGGCGCTGTTTTATGAAAAGTGGCTTAGGGATTTGGCTTCGGAGCAGACGCCCGAGTACGGAGTTCCGCATGTGATTCCAAACGTGCTGGGATTAGCGCACGGAGCGGCGGCTTGGGGCGATGCCGCTACGGTTATTCCGTGGGAGCTTTACCGGCAGTACGGCGATAAAAACGTGTTGCGCGAGCAGTATGTCAGCATGAAAATGTGGGTGGATTACATTACCTCTCTCAGCCCGAACGGGCTTTGGCAGGCGAATTTTCAATACGGCGATTGGCTTGCGCTGGATAAGGAAGAAGGCTCCGACCGCACGGGCGCAACAGATCCCTATTTGATTTCCAGCGCTTTTTATGCCTATTCTGCCGATCTGACGGCAAAAGCCGCAGCGGTGCTTGGGGAAGAAGCGGATGCGGAGCGCTACAGCGCGCTGCATGAAAAAATCGTTCAGGCGTTTCGTGAGGAATACATTACGCCTAACGGGCGAATCGTCAGCCAAACGCAGACGGGGCTTGCGCTCGCGCTTATGCTTGGCTTGTTTGAGCAAAAGCATATTGACGGGGCTTGCAAAGAGCTTCGGAGAAACTTAGAGGCGCATACGAACCATTTGGTTACGGGCTTTGTGGGGACGCCGTATCTCTGCAATGTATTGAGCGATTTCGGAATGCATGATATTGCCGCAGTGCTTGTGCAGCAAAGGGATTATCCCTCATGGCTGTATGCGGTGCTGAAAGGCGCAACCACCGTTTGGGAACGCTGGAACGGCATTAAGCCGGACGGTTCTTTTGAGACTGCCAGCATGAACAGCTTTAACCACTATGCCTACGGAGCCGTCGGCTCATGGTTGGTAGAAAAGCTGGCGGGCATTTCTGCCGCGGACGCCGGATATAAGCGCATAAAAATGCAGCCGCGGCCGGCTGTTGGCTTTGAAAGGGCTTCTGCTGTTTTAGAAACGCCCTACGGAACGGCAAAATGCGGGTATACATGCAAAAACGGAACCTTAAACGTGCATGTTTGCGTGCCGTGCAACACGAAGGCA
The DNA here is from genome assembly GCA_018376855.1 of Clostridiales bacterium. Lineage (GTDB taxonomy): Bacteria > Bacillota > Clostridia > Christensenellales > QALW01 > JAHAAN01. The sequence goes on from JAHAAN010000022.1 coordinate 16,303, forward strand.
GAGCTGATTTTACCGGAAGGACATGGAACGCAGTTGCTCGGTTCCGGCGAATATGATTTCAGCTTTCCCACAGAGCTTGCGCTGCATAAGGACGCCTATACCGCTCAGACAAAGCTGATTACGATCCTGCAGCTTCCGGAGGCTCGGCGTTTGCTTGAACAACGCTGTCCGGAGTTTTTTGAAAACACGATGCTTGATTTCTTTTATGAAAAAACGCTCGCGGATGCGGCAATCGCAATTCCGTGCGATTTCGCGCATTTCCAAGCCGTGCTTGATATGCTCAACGCGGAGTAGCGGAAAGCAAAAAATGACGGAAACCGACAAGTAATAACGCAGGAGGCATTATTGCCCTGAAAGATGTTTTCGCTTTTCAAATTACATTTTAATAAAATGTTTTTTCTCCTGTTAAGGGGCGAGGGATTGCAAGATCCCCCGCCCCTTTGACATTGAAAAATTTATTCATCAATGAAAAAATGATGCAAACAAAACATTTTATTCAAAAAACACACAAAATCAAGGCGACTTCCGCACAGGGAGCGCCTACTGCCTGCACTTTGTTCCGGCGCGGCGTTCCCTGTTACTTCCGCCGCCTTTATTAACTATAAAAACAAACAACCCCAAAACCTACATCCAAGACTTATATGTAAAAAATTGAAAAAATATTCGCGAACAGCAGAATCTTCGCCTTTGGGGTTATTCAAATTATATTTAATTCAATTTATAATGCCTATACAAATTGATTCTGTTGGTAAAGGACGGCTGCAATCATGGACAAAGCTGCAATGGGAGCAAGACTTAAAAAAGCAAGACTCAAAAAAGGGCTAACACAGGAAGCGCTTGCCGAAGCAGTAAACAGCGGCACGACCTATATCAGCGATATTGAACGCGGCGCTAAAGTTCCAAGTATGTCCTTTTATGTTCAGCTGTTAAATGAATTAGATGCTTCATCGGATTTTATCTTGCAAGGTCAACTAAATTCAGGAAAAACGTTCATTTACAATGATTTAACACAAAAACTTGAACAGCTTACACCTGAGCAAAGAGAAAATGTCTGCACCATGATTGATGCTTATATCAAAACTTTAAAATAAACAAAAGTTTTAAGAATAAGAAAGTACTTGGAGAATACATATGAAAAATATCGTTGGCTTGGTAAGAAAAATGGACGGGCTGGGGAGAGTTACGATTCCGAAGGAATTAAGGGATATTTTTGATCTTAATGCTCATGAATATGTTGAAATTTACGCCACCGAACAGGGAATATTTATCCGAAACCCCGCCATTGAAATAAAACGTTTAGAAAGAGAAGTAATCGGTAAAAGTAAAATCCCTGTTTATAATTCCGAAGTGTAAAGAAGAATTTTGTAAGGCATGCGATTATCTAAACAGGAGATGCTACGCAGAACAAAGCCTTTTTCACAACAAGGGCGACAAACAAAAGCGCGTTGCGCTTTTGTTATTCAGCTGCTATGCACCTTTTTACAAAAACGGTTCTTTTCCCTGTCAAGGGGGCGAGGGGGATTGCCAATTGCAGAATGCAAATTTCCCCATTACGCCCCTTTAACGAACCCCCATACCCCCTTGCCCCCCTGTTTGGTACGGTGGGAATAGAAGGTTTCGAGCAGAAAAGTTTTAACGACATAAATCAACAAGCAAAAAAGTTTGTTTCTGCTCAGCCGCAATAGGGCGGCGGAAGAAACAGGGAGCGCCGCGCCGGAACAAAGTGCAGGCAGTAGGCGCTTCCTGTGCGGAAGTCGCCCGGATTAATAATTCAAAAAAGGATAAAGGGAAATCACAAATTCCCCTTTAACAACTCCTACAATCTTTTGAACCCCATATTCGCGGAGCAACAGCAAAGGGAACGCACCAACAATAAATTTCTATAAAAATACCCTTTTCCGGAAGAAGCTTTCTTCCGGAAAAGGGTATAAAACATGTGAACTCCGTTATATAATAAAAGCTTTTATCGCTCACAAGCATGCGTTGGGCGCACGCCTCCGCACGTTTATTCTGCCG
>JAHAAN010000023.1 GCA_018376855.1 Clostridiales bacterium
CGTGTGCCCCGCCGCCCCTATAAGAGCATTCCCTTTTTCCTGCAATTGAATAAACGCTTTGAACATGATATAATAACGTTAGAACAATATATCTATTTTATTAAGGGCATATTGCGGCTTACATAAAAGCGCATGCAAACCGCCGCATTTTGCTGAAGAAAGGAATAAGATACATGGCAACTGTTTTATTGGTGGAGGACGATGCCGGTATTCTGAAAAATCTTAGCGAGTATCTTCGCGCGGAGGGTTTTAAGATCGAAACAGCCCGCGGGCAGGCGGAAGCCATTGAAAAGCTTGCTGAAAATAAAGTTGATTTAGCGCTGCTCGATGTGTCGCTTGCGGACGGAAACGGCTTTTCCGTCTGCGCCTATATCAAAGCGAACTTTTCAATCCCGGTCATCTTTCTTACGGCATCTGACGATGAATACAGCACTGTTGCGGGGTTGGATATGGGCGCGGAGGACTATATTGCAAAGCCGTTTCGCCCGCGTGAATTGATTTCACGAATCAAAAGCGTGCTGCGCCGCAGCGGACATATGCAAATAGCCGAGCTGGGCAGTCTTCGTATTGATACCGTGAAGGGAACGGTAAGCAAGCGGGGAGCGGAAATTTATCTTTCGGCACTGGAGTATCGGCTGCTGTTGATTTTTTTAAACAACCGCGGCATGATCCTTACGCGGGCTAAGCTGCTTGAAGAGCTGTGGGATATTGCGGGTGAATTCGTCAATGACAATACGCTTACGGTGTATATTAAGCGTTTGCGGGAAAAAACGGAGGACGATCCACAGAATCCGGTTATTATCAAAACTGTGCGCGGGATCGGCTATAAGGTTGATTAACGCCGCATGAAAGGAATGCGTATGGGTGTTTTTCGGAATCCGGAGCTGAAAAAGCAGCTTCGATATTTTGCCGTGATTGCTGCGATCTGTGTTTTTGCGGCGTGGATGTCGGCCGGCGGTGTTTGCGCGCTGTATGTGTTGGCGACCTGCGCGCTGTGCAGCTTGTGCGGGATTTTATTTACCTGCCGGCGCTACCGCGTGCTGGCTAAGATGAGCCGCGATATTGATAAATTGCTGCACGGAAACGAACAAATAGACCTTTCGGCATACGACGAGGGCGAGCTTTCCGTGCTGCAAAGCGAGCTGCATAAAATGACGGTGCGCCTGCGGGAACAGGCCGACCGGTTGGAAAAGGACAAGCGCTATCTTTCCAACGCGATCGCGGATATCTCCCATCAACTGCGCACGCCGCTGACTTCGGCGAATCTTTTGTGCACGCTGCTTGCGCAGCCGGAGCTTTCCCCTGAAAAAAGACGGAGCGCGCTGAACGATCTGGCCGCGTTGCTGCGCAGGATCGATTGGCTGATTGGCGCGCTGCTTAAGATGTCCCGTTTGGATTCGGGGACGGCGGAATTCAAAAAAGAGCGCATAGCTGTGCGGGATGCGATCCGCAAGGCGGCTGAACCGCTTGCCGTGCCGATGGATCTGCGCGGCCTGCGGTTTACCTGTCAGATCGGAGAGGAGACTTTTATAGGCGATCTTGCATGGACGGCGGAGGCTTTGGGGAATATTTTAAAGAATTGCATGGAGCACACTCCTGAAAGCGGTGTTATATCCGTTTGCGCCTCGGAGAATGCGCTGTACACGGAAATTGTGATCTGCGATACGGGGGAGGGGTTCTGCCGGGAGGATCTTCCGCATCTGTTTGAGCGTTTTTATAAGGGAAAAAATGCCTCAGAGAACAGTATCGGCATCGGGCTTGCGCTCTCGCGTATGATCGTCAGTGCGCAGAACGGCACTGTAAAAGCCGAAAACGCGCAGCAGGGAGCTATGTTTACCGTTCGTTTTTATAAAAGTGCAGTATGATAGTGACGGTTTTGTCACATAGAAGTCACTGAAGCGTCATTTGCCCGCCGTATAATGCAAGCATGGGTCGGTGCAGATTTTCGGCCCGGGAAAGGAATGAATGACTATGGAAATTTTGCGGGTGGAAAACCTGAGTAAGATCTACGGAGCGGGTACAAATGCCGTTACGGCGCTGGATCACGTGTCCTTCAGTGTGGAAAAGGGGGAGTTTATTGCGATCATCGGGCCTTCCGGATCGGGAAAATCGACGCTGCTTCACATTTTAGGGGGCGTGGATAAACCCACGGACGGCAAGGTGTTTTTGGACGGCAAGGACGTATATGCGCAGAACGACGAACAGCTTGCGGTCTTCAGGCGCCGGCAGGTGGGTTTGATTTATCAGTTTTATAATCTTATTCCTGTGCTCAACGCGGTGGAGAATATTACGCTTCCGGTGCTGCTTGACGGGAGAAAGGTCAATCAGGAACGGCTGAACGATCTTTTGGGTACCTTGAATCTGTGCGGGCGGGAGCATCATCTGCCTAATCAGCTTTCCGGCGGTCAGCAGCAGCGCGTTTCGATCGGGAGGGCGCTGATCAATGCGCCGGCGATCGTGCTGGCGGATGAGCCTACGGGAAATTTGGATTCAAAAAACAGCCATGAGATCATAGATCTGCTGAAGCTTTCCAACAAAATGTACGATCAGACGCTTATTGTCATTACGCATGATGAAAATATTGCCTTGCAGGCCGATCGCGTGATTGCGATTGAGGATGGAAGAATCACACGGGATGAGGTGCTGCGCAAATGAATATTCTTCATCGTTATACTGTAAGAACCCTGCAAAAAAATAAGGTTCGCACGTTAGTTACCATTATCGGAATTATTCTTTCCGTGGCCATGATTACAGCCGTTACCACGAGCGTATCCAGCTTGCTGCATTACCTTATGAATGTTACGATCCAGTCTGACGGCAGCTGGCACGGGATGTATTATGATATGTCCGCCGAGCAGTATGAGGAGCTTAAAGCATTGCCCGAAGTCAGCGAGACGGTTACGCTGCAAAGCGTCGGTTATGCGCGAATCGATTCTCCGGCCACAGAGAGAAGGCCGTATTTGTTTATCGGGGCCATGAGCGAAGATTTTTCCGACACCGTTCCTGTTAAGCTTACTGCAGGGCGGATGCCGCAGAATTCCGGCGAGCTGCTGCTGCCCGAGAGCTATTTTAATTCCGGCGCGCCTTCGGTTAAGCTTTGGCAGGAGATGACGATTGAGGTTGGAATCCGTTACGATTCTGACGGAACGGCGTTATTTCAGCAAAATCCTTATCGGGAATGGGAAAGCTTTCTGCCAAAAGCAACGCGAGTCTATACGGTGGTTGGCTTTTATGAAGGATTAAGATGGCAGGACGGCTACTATACGCCCGGACATACGGCCTTGACGGTTGCCGAAACGGAAAGCGAAGCGGTGCAGAATGTCTTTTTTAAGCTGCATAACATGAAAGAAACGTATTCGTTAATGAGTTCCGGGCGTTTTGATGAGCTTCGCGGAAAGGCAAATGAGGATCTGCTGATGTATAACGGCCATATAAGCGAACCGTCGCTTGCATTAGCGCTCGGCGGTATGGCGGCTATTATTGGGGCGATTATTTTCTTCAGCTCCGTGTCGTTAATTTATAATGCGTTTTCCATTTCCGTCAGCGAACGCACAAAGCAGTTCGGGCTGCTTTCCTCTGTGGGGGCGACACGCAAACAGCTGCTGCGAAGCGTGCTCTTTGAAGGTTCGGCGCTCAGCTTGATTGGCATTCCGCTTGGCGTAGGGGCGGGTATCTTGGGTATGTGGATCACCTTCATGTGTACGTCGGATATGTTTTCTGCAATGCTGGGCGGCGGCACAGATGCAGCGTTTTCCTTGCACGTGTCATGGCTTTCGGTTGTAATTGCGGTTGTTCTTGGATTTTTTACCATTATGATTTCGGCTTATATTCCTGCGCGGCGTGCGGCGAGGGTTTCCGCTATCGAAGCGATTCGCCAAAGCAGAGATGTGAATATTAAGGCGACAGAAATCAGAACCTCCCGCCTGACGCAGCGCTTGTTTGGTTTTGAAGGAACGCTTGCTGCAAAAAACTTTAAGCGCAGCCGAAAAAGATATCGTGCAACGGTATTTTCCTTGTTTATCAGCATTGTGCTGTTTATTTCGGCAAGTTCGTTTTGTTCCTATCTCACAGCGGGAGCGGACGATGTTATTTCCCGTCCCGAATATGATATTGTTTATCGGCTTGATGAAACGAGTGAAGATCCCGAACGACTGCTGCAACTGCTGTCTGCCGCAGAGCATGTAACCGATGCGCAATATTATTATGAAACATATGTTCAGATGCCGGTTGACGCTTCTATGCTGGAGCGAGCTTATGCGGATTACGTTTGCCGAAACGAGGGGTGGCAGTTAGATGCCGGGGGAGTCGTTGCGTTAAACGTGCGTATGTGTTTTCTGAATGATTCGGCGTATCAGGAGTATGCAAAACAAACGCTTGCGGAAATTCCTTCCGAGGGAGAGTTCCTGCCGCCGGCGATTGTCTTAAATGATTTTACCTACAAGTATAAGGGCAAATATATTGCCACCGGCATATTGAAAGAAAATACCTCTGCTTTTGACCTGTATATGGTACGCAAGATGGAGGGCATGGAATTTGATTACTCAGTATGGGACAGTGAGAAAAATATGCTGGAATATTGTTATACGTTATTAGGTGCGGATGAGGAAAATTCCAGACGAAGCTTTACTGCCGAAGAAGCCACGGACCGTAAGCAGGTGCAGATTGCCTTGCTGACCAAGAAGGGCCCTTTCAGTGTTGCAAATCGGGGGCATAATGGCGTTACCATGATTTTTCCGTACAGCGCAGTATCTGCGTTAAACGGATATGAAGTTTATGCTTCTTATAAAACGATGAGCTTTCTTACCGATCATCACAAGGCGGCGTACAATGAGCTTACGGCTATCCTGCGCAGCAACGGATTGTCAATAGGCGAACTGTACGATTATGCGGAAACGGTGGAATCAAGGCGCGCAATGGTTGTGGTGGTTAATGTGTTCGCTTACGGTTTTATTACGCTGGTTTCGCTGATCGCGCTTGCCAATGTGTTTAATACGATCTCTACAAACGTTCATTTGCGCCGGCGTGAGTTTGCTATGCTCAAATCCATTGGAATGACGAAGCGCGGCTTTAATAAGATGATGAACTTTGAATGTCTGCTTTATGGCATAAAGGGTTTGGTTTACGGTCTGCCCGTGGCGTTTGGGTTGTCGTATTTGATGTATCTGACGGTCAATCAGTCATGGGACAGTGTGTTCCGCGTGCCGTGGCAGAGCGTTTGCATTGCTGTGGGCAGCGTGTTTGCGGTGGTGTTTGCCGCTATGCTGTATTCTATGCATAAAATCAAAAAGGATAATCCGATTGACGCTATGAAAAATGAAAATCTGTAGAATTTTTTCCAACCTTTTCGGCGTTCCGGTGTCTGTATAAGCGACCGGTTAAAAATGAAAGCTTTCAAGGAGAAAAAATCGCATGGACAGACAGGAGGCCGAACGGCTGATCGAGCAATATGCAAAGCCTCTCTTAGGGTTTGCCTTAAAGCGCTGCGCGTGCATTCAGGATGCTGAGGATCTTGCGCAGGAGATTATGCTTAGAACATTTCGCGCTCTTTTACAGCATGAAGAGATGAAAGACGCCGGAAAGTTTATCTGGACGGCGGCGCATCACGCGCTTGCAAATTACTACCGCGGGGCGAAGGGCAGGCATATCGGGGCTGCGCCGGAGGAGATCGAGCGGCTTGCCGATGACGGGCGCGATATCGTCTCGGAGCTGGCTGTGCGGGAGGCGGAGCATCGGCTGCGGCAAGAGATCGCTTATCTCTCCGAGCTGCAGCGCAGGATCGTGATTGCTTATTATTTTGAAAATAAAAAGCAAAGCGCGATTGCCGAAGAGCTTGGCATTCCCGGCGGCACGGTCAAATGGCATCTGTTTGAAGCGAAAAAAGAGCTGAAAAGGGGAATGGAAAAAATGAGAGAGACCAGTGAGCTGAAATTCAATCCGATTCGTTTTTCCGTGTGCGGAATAAACGGATCTCCGGGGACAAAGGGCGGGCCGGATGCGTTTTTTCGCAGTGTATTATCACAGAATATCGAATATTCTGTGTGGAAAAGGGCTAAAACGACCAATGAAATCGCTGACGACTTAGGCGTGTCGCCCGTTTATGTGGAGAACGAGGCGGAATATCTTGCCGAATATGGGTTCCTTGTAAAAGACGGAGAGAAATATCTGTGCAATATTCTTTTGGAGGAACCGACGCAGGAGCTTATCCGCCTGCACGATGAGATGTACGAGAAAGCAGCTGCCATATTCGCTCCGACTCTTTATGACGAGCTGAGCCAAAGCTCGCTGCTTGATGATGAATCAAGGGTGGTATGTAATCGAATGGCGGGAGTTCAAAACGGAAAGCCCGTTTGGGAAAGAGATAAAAACTTTATGCTTTGGGCGTTGATTCCATACGTTGCCGCATGCAGCGGCGAAGAGCTTATGGAGAATAAAATCTCTTTTGAAAAGGCGGCGACGCTTCGGCCTGACGGCGGGCAGAATATTTGCTATGCGTCAGTTCCTGCGCCGGACGCTGCACAGCCTCGGTATGCCGAAAGCATGAGCCAATGGTTTGGCCCTTCGTGGACGGCCTATCAAGATCTTATGCTGTGGCAGGTGGATTCGGAATGGTCGCTTCGGAATCGGGAGAACCGTTTCAGCGACAGAATGGATCGCGCGCTCGCACTGCTGCGGCGCCATTTGCGGGGAGAAGCGCTTTTAGCCGAGGAATATGCTTTTCTTGCAGAAGAAGGGTATATGAGAAGCTGCGGTGAGCCGGAAGAAGAATTTTATGCGGCGCTTCAGGTCGTATGGGTCAGGAGCGAGGAGGCAAAGCGCAGGCTGCTTGAGATTGGAAACCGGGTTAAGGCGGCCTGCAATCAAAAGCTCAGCGCATTAAAGGTGCCTTATGTTGAGGCGGTCATGGCATCTACGCCGAAACATCTGCAAAAAATGCAGGCGTTTGGGCTGCAATATATCTTTTATTCCGACGGTTGGTTTTTGCTGCATTGCCTGAAAGCGTTGGTAAAGGACGGAGGATTGAGACTGCCGAAAGAGGAACAGAGAAAATCATTGAGCGCGGTTCTTTTGCAGAAGCAGTAAAGAAAAAGCCGAAGGGGATAACCTCTTCGGCTTTTTTGTAAGCTTTGATTAATCTTCCGGCTTGGTTTCCAGAGTGAGATCGTAATCGCCCAGATGCTTTACCTTGAAGCCGTTTGCTTTGAACTCTTCATAATTGAAGGCGTCAAGCTCGTCGCAGGCAAGTTTATGGAACTCGTAGAAGTTGTGCCACCACTCGTAGCCGTCGCCCAGATCATGGTTGAGATAAGCCTCAGCGATATCGATACCCATTTGCGGAGCCACATAGAAAGCGCCCATTGCAAGAACGTTTACGCCGTTGCCGGTGATTGCGCGCAGCGCAGCGGGAACGGATTCAACAACACCCGCGTGAACGCCGGGGCATTTGCTGGCAGCAATATGAATACCCATACCGGTGCCGCAGAAGAGCAGCGCGCGGTCAAATTCCTTTTCGGTGATCGCAGCGCCTACGCGAAGACCCACGCGGTGGAACATCAGATCGGTATCCGTTTGATCCAAGGAAGTCACACCGTAATCGGTGATCTCCCAGCCCTTTTTCTTCAGGTGGGCGACTACAGCCTCCTTAAGCGGAAAACCGGCAAAATCTGCGCCGACTAACAGTTGTTTGTTTTTAACTGATTTCATGATTTTATCTATCCTTTCTGCTTAGAAATTTTATATATTAAGATTATCACATTTTAAGGCATTTGTAAATGGGTAAATTTCTGCTTGTCCGTTTTTATGCGTTTATTCCGCAAGAACTTTTTTATTTTTCCATTTTCCGCTGCAAAATCTGGGCACAAAAAACAGAACGCGCACAAACCAGTCGATCTCCATTGCATACCAAACGCCCTGCACGCCCAGCTCCATAGCGCCTGCAAGAAAGTAGCTGAAGCCCACTCTGAACACCAGCATGGAAAATATCGAGACCAGCATGGTAAAGCGGGCGTCGCCCGCGGCACGGAGCGTGTTGGGCAGCACGAAGGAGGGCACCCACAGGATGACGGAAATGATGGAAAACACACGCAGCACGGCAACGGCGATTTCCGTTGCCTCGGCGCTGAGAGCAAACCAGCCAACAAAGAGCTCCGCTCCCGCAAAAATAACGGCGCACATGATCCCGATCAGCGCAAACGCCCAAAGCATCAGCTTTTTGGTGTAGTATTGAGCCTGACGTGCTTCTCCCGCCCCCATGCATTGCCCCACTACCGTGATAAGCGCAAGACCGATCGCCGTGCCCGGAATGTTGGAAAAGCCCGCTACGCTGTTGGAGATTGCATTTGCGGCCATTGCGGCGGTTCCGAATGTGGCGGTTAGGCTTTGCACCAGCAGCTTGCCCAACTGAAACATGCCGTTTTCAAGCCCTGCCGGCACGCCGATGCGTAAAATATTTTTAATAGTTCCCCACCGAAATTCCGGCCGGAACAGGCGGTTGACGAAAATCACGTTGCTCTTTCGGCATAAAAGGATTGTGATAAGAACGGCGCCGGCGGCACGGGAGATCAGCGATGCGGTGGCAGCGCCTGCCACGCCCATGCCGAAAACGAAGATCAACAGCGCGTTTCCGCCGATGTTGAGCACGTTGATAAGCAGCGATACAAACATGGAAACGCGGCTGTTTCCCATAGAGCGGAACAGTGCAGCGCCGGAATTGTAAACGGCCAAAAACGGGTAGGATACCGCGCTTAGCCAGAAGTAGGTTTCGGCGTTGCGCATAACCTCCGCTTCGATGTTGCCGAAGATCAGCTGCAAAAGCATTTTATTAAAAATTAAAATCAGGATCATAACGGCGGTGGAGAGCGCCGCCGAGGAATAAAGCAGCTGTTTGGCCGTTCCGCAGGCCATAGGCCGATCTTGCCTGCCGAGCGCCTGCGAAGCGACCACCGCGCCGCCGGTAGCTAACGCGGCAAAGATCTGAATGAGCAGCACGTTGATAGCGTCCACAGAGGAAACCGCCGATACGGCGGCTTCGCCGCAGGAGGTAACCATTACCGTGTCCGCCATGCCGACTGTAATGGCAAGCGCCTGTTCAATGACAAGCGGCCAAAGCAGGCGGATCAGCGATCGGTTGGAGAACATTCTTTGGTTTTGCGTTGCGTTATTTTCCATAAACAGCCCCCCCTTGCCGCAAAAATAGAGAGCCGCAGTGCAGCTCCCCCTGTTTCGAGGTTATTTAAATTGCTTCTCCTGGTTTCAGCACGCCTTTTTGCAGAATCGCGCAGCCGTACAGCCGCTCTTCTCCGGTAGAAACCACCGCAAAGGCATTTTTGGTTCGTTCATAGAAATCGAACCGGTCGATATAGGCGATATTTGTTGGGCCGTTAAGCTCCTCAACGGTTTGTTTAAAATCCTCCCAAATCGTAGGAACGTATGTATCGCCGGGATTTACAGCCATGAAATATGCCGGGGTTTCCACATATTGATCGAGCGGCATGAGCGTCAGGATCGCGTGCATCATCTGCACGGCATCCGTTCCCGGAGCGTAGACGACTCTTTTTCCGCAGTTTTCGGCCGGAAAGTTGGCGTCGGCCAGAACGATCGTATCACCGTGACCCATCTGTGCAAGAATTTGCAGCAGGTCGGGAGAGAGCACTTTGGGAATGTTTTTTAGCATAAAGACCCCTCTTTCTTTTATTATCCTTACCAATGCAGCTGGATTGATAGGAAAGGCGTTTTGCTTATCCCGCTGCAATCCCTTATATTATACCTTTTCAGACTTTAATAATCAACTCCAATTTTCGATTTTTTATGGATTTTTATAAGCGGCGCCTTGTTGTTTTCGTTATACATTTTCCTTATCCCTGAGCAGCAAACGCATTTTGAACGCTTTGATTTTATGAGCATATCTGCCGGTGAAGATAACGCCTGTTATAAGCGCGCCGAAAACCAAGCCTAATGCAAAGCTTGCAATGTCTTCATAGACGTCGCCTGCTTTTGTTAAACCCGTACATTCAATGGCCGCATAGATTATAAATGCAATAAGGGCTGCAATAAAAATGTAATTGATTCTTTTAATGAACTTGGTCTTTTCCACACTTTCATAATCTGCTACTTTCAATAAGGATTTTTCCTGTTTCTTATCAATCATAATAGTGCTCCTTTCTCCGTTTAAAATTTCTTCAATGCTTACATTATACATGTTTGCCATTTCAATGATAAAATCAAAATCCGGCATGTTAACGCCGTTTTCCCATCGGGAGACCGTTCGGTTGGAAACGCCCAATTTTTCTGCCAACAGCTCTTGCGTAAGGTGTTGTTCCGTTCGCAGTGTTTTAAGAAATGAACCGATTTTTTTTGATCCACAGTTTGTGTATCCTCCTTTCGCAGGATAGTATAGCATAATAGCCGCAGGACGGACAGGATGCAAAACGGGAGTTGAGCCTAAACAAAAGTGTTCGCCTGATAATGGATTATTGTATATTGCCAAAAAAGGAATGCCCATGAATACGATCAACAAATAGTCTTTAGCGTAGTTAAATAAAGAGGCAGGCGCATTTTCGGCGAGCAAGACAATATTTGTCAAGAGGGGATTTCGCCGTAAAGATGAAATCTCCCCGGTAAACCGGAAGCTACATTGTTAATCTCTTTTCAGCTTCGTCAATCTCTTTTTCAATCAGTGGACGCATACTGTCCTTGTATTTTGATAAATCGGCACTCCGCAAACACGATAATATTACGGGAATATATTGCGGCTTTGCCGAGCCAATCTGCACGAGAGCTTTTATGCACTGTCTGGCCGTAATTGGCTTTTCATCCGTTATATGTGCAAGAAAATCAGAAATTATCAAGTCGAAACGGTTGTCTTCATCCCATTGAGCATTTGCCGCAAGGATATACAACGCTCGATTTCTCACTAATGATTTTGGGTGATTAAGCAAAGAGGCAAAGTCATCAAAATATTCGTACCATTCATCGGTTTCTTGACTTTCTGATATAATTTTGTCTGCAAAAGCGCAAGCATATTTATCGTTTTTTGCCGTCAACTTTGCTGCAATGTTTTCTTTCATGGCTATCTCCTTAATTCCCGATTTATCGAATAGAGTATACCACCAATGCTAACGACATTCAACCCTCATTTGTAGGTGCTGATAGCAGTGGCAAGCAATGCGCCGGTATATGTCCGGCGCAGTTTGTTGGTGGCCGCCCCCCAGTGCATTGGTGCAGCTCTGTCCGATGCACAAGCCGCTGTTGGCGTCTGCCGGCCTGTCCATGCTGGGCAGGGGGACACCCGGCGAGCTTCCCTCGGAGGGCGCACGGCTGCCGCAGGCAGTATGGTGAGTAAGTGCGCCTTTGCCGGGGGTCTGTAAAGAGAAAAGAGCGTCCGAGTCATCCCCGGCCGCTCCCGCTTCGGTTTCCTCTGGCTGGTCGATCCCCGCTTCTCCAGCCTGTGCCATTCTGCCACAAATGAGCCGCCAGTCAATGTAATACCACTCTTTATACATTACATTTCGGCTTTGTGATTGCCTTCGCCGAAATGCTGCGCGAACAAACCGATAAACCTGATGTAAAGCCTGCAATGGCCGTTGTAGTTACCTCCACGCCTGCAAGCGCGGTTTCGCCGATAGTATTGCCGACAATCAGTGCGGCTGCCCAGTTAAACAGCGGCTGCAGAAGTCCGCTCAGAATCAGCGGTAGATCGGCTTTGTCGAATTCGTTTCTTTCATTTGAACACTTCCGAAAAGAAAAAGAGGCATTTTAAAGCTACCGCATGGCAAAAGCCGTACCGCAGGGGTAACTTTTGAACGCCTCTTTATATTTGTGTTTTTAGTTTTATACTATTATAATAGCAGTAATCCATAATCACATTGCCGTGTTCATCCGGTGTTGTAAATCTGGGGCAAAGGCAGTTTTCAAACGACCATACACCGCCGTCATACATTTGCTTATATCGTGAATGTCATTTTCCTTGCCGTAGATCCAACAGGTTCCGCAACAAAATCAAAGCTTTTCGGGATCAGCGTGCCGGCGGGGGTGGACATTCCGATCCAGTATTCAAAGGGCGCGTTTTCACAACGGCGCTCCAAGCCTGTATAGCCGCCGTTTTCCTATATTTTCAGGATCGAATCCGTACCGCCCATTGCCGTTCGATTTGGCCGAACCAGCCGTTTTCGAACCATTCGCCCCACCATCCGCCAAAGTCCGGATATTTTTTGCCGATAAAACGCATTGCCGGCACATTTTCTTTGAAGGTTTTGATTATTTCAGCCATTTTTCTTATTTCCCTTTTGAAGCGATAGTTACAAACTTAAACAATCAAAACGTTTGATAATGCTTTTTGATTCACAGCGTTTACAGCAGTCATTTGCTGAGAAATGGGGCTTTGCAGTGCAAACAGGATGTTCCATCTTGCTTTTGGATTTATCGTCTATTTTTCAGACTGACGGAACCTCATTTCCCCCCTGACTTGTTCGCTCGTTGGTACGGCTTAGTATAGCTTTGCACCTGCCGGAATGTGGTCGTCTACCATCAGAAGATGGAGCTTTTCTTCTCCTTCCTCTTCGTGAACAGCAGAGAGAAGCATACCGCAGGACTCAATGCCCATCATAGCTCTTGGAGGAAGATTTGTGATAGCGATAAGCGTTTTGCCGATAAGCTCTTCCGGCTCATAATATGCGTGAATACCGCTTAAAATGGTGCGGTCTGTGCCTGTACCATCATCAAGAGTAAATTGGAGAAGCTTTTTTGACTTCGGTACGGCAATGCACTCTTTAACCTTTACTGCACGGAAATCTGACTTGCTGAATGTATCAAAATCAACCGTTTCCCCGAACAAAGGCTCAACCTTTACCTTGGAGAAATCAATCTTTTCAGGCTCGGCTTTTGCTTCGGGAGCAGCCTCTTTTTTTACATCATTTAAAGGCTTCATCGTCGGGAACAGCAATACGTCGCGGATGGAGGGGCTGTCTGTCAACAGCATAACGAGCCTGTCGAGGCCGAAGCCGAGGCCGCCTGTGGGGGGAAGGCCGTATTCAAGGGCGTTAATGAAGTCTTCATCCACTTCGGCGTTCGCGCCGGCGGCGCGTTTCTGCGCTACCTGCTTTTCAAAGCGTTCCCGCTGATCGATTGGGTCGTTCAGCTCAGAGAAGGCGTTGCCCATTTCGCGCGCGTAAATAAAGAATTCAAAGCGTTCCGTGAAAGCGGGGTTGTCCTTCTTGCGCTTGGCGAGCGGAGAATTTTCCACAGGATCATCGGACACAATGATCGGCTGAATCAGTTTTTCTTCCGCTTCATCGAAAAAGGCGATCAAAACATCCCCTATAGTAGCGGTATCTTCAACTTTAAGACCGTGCGCGGCAGCCTCTGCGCGCGCGGCTGCGTCGTCAGCCCAAGAATTGTAATCCACGCCCACGAATTCGCGCACTGCTTCTATCATCGTCATTCGTTTCCATGGGTTGCCCATGTCGATCTGTGTGCCCTGATATTCTATGACGTCCGTGCCGCACACATTGCGTGTAATGGTGCGGAACATATCTTCGATCAGATCCATCATGCCGAAATAGTCGGTATATGCCTGATACATTTCCACGCTGGTGAATTCGGGATTGTGTTTAACATCCATGCCCTCGTTGCGGAAAATGCGGCCGACTTCATAAACGCGCTCGAAGCCGCCCACGATGCAGCGCTTGAGGTGCAGCTCTGTTTCAATGCGCAGATACATGTCGATATCCAGCGTGTTGTGATGCGTAACAAACGGCCGGGCGGCGGCACCGACCTCCAAGGTGTTCAGCACAGGCGTATCGACCTCCAAATAGCCGCGTGCATCCAAATAATTGCGCACCTGACGGATGATCTCCGAACGCTTTACAAAGGTATCCTT
Source organism: Clostridiales bacterium (assembly GCA_018376855.1). Lineage (GTDB taxonomy): Bacteria > Bacillota > Clostridia > Christensenellales > QALW01 > JAHAAN01. The sequence goes on from JAHAAN010000023.1 coordinate 13,874, forward strand.
CACTTCGGGATTGACAATGAGATCGACATAACGCTGGCGGTAACGGGTGTCGGTATCCTTTAAGCCGTGATATTTTTCCGGCATGACCTGAAGCGATTTGCTCAGCAGCTCAAGCTCCTGCGCATGCACGGAGACCTCGCCTGTTTTGGTGGTAAACGGGTAGCCCTTTACGCCGATGATATCGCCGATGTCAAGCTGCTTAAACGCCGCATAGGCTTCTTCACCGATCCCGTCGCGGCTGACATAGAGCTGGATTTTTCCCTCGCCGTCTTGTAGATGAGCGAAAGAGGCCTTTCCCATAACGCGCTTGCTCATCAATCGGCCGGCGATGCAAACCTCTTTGCCCTCCAGCTGAGCGTATTCCTTGCGGATCTGTTCCGAGTAGTGCGTTTGGCCGTATACCGTTTTTTCATACGGATTCTGACCTGCGCTGATCAGTGCCTGAAGCTTTTCTCTGCGGACGCGCAGGACTTCCGTTAATTCTGCCGTTTGATTTTCCGACATTCCGTAATTTCCCCCAAATCTGCGATTAGTTCTTTGCTAAGATATCTACGATCTTATATTTCAGCACGCCGGCGGGTGTGTTGACCGTAACGGTATCGCCCTTTTTCTTGCCTAGCACTGCGCTGCCTACGGGGCTGACGTTAGACATTTTCCCCTGAAGCGGATCGGCTTCATAGGAACCGAGAAGTTCAAATTCAAAATCTTCTTTGAGCTCCAGATCACGCAGCAAAATGCGGGAGCCGAGACCGACCTCGTTGAGATTCATGCTGCTTTCGTCGATCACTTCAGCGTTGGCCAGCTGCTCCTGCATGGCCACGATTTCCGCTTCCACTTCGGCCTGCTCCTGTTTTGCGGCGTCGTATTCGCTGTTTTCCGAAAGATCGCCGAAATCTCTTGCAATTGCAATGCGCTGGGAAACCTCGGCGCGCTTTTTGGTCAGATAATAATCCAGTTTTTCCTTCAGCTCGTCGTAGCCCTGTTGTGTCATGAAATTTTTATTTGCGCTCATAATCAAACTCCATTTCTTCGGCGTTAAAATCTTTCACAGAACCGCAGCTTCGCCGTTTGCCGCGGGTTTGCAAACACATACGGCCGCAAAGCAAATGCGCTGCGGCGGCAAGTAACGGCGATGCTTCTTGCGCCTTGCGGATAACCGGGCGTATTGAGCCTTATAAACAGCCGTTTCTTTGATTTATGCCTGCTGATTTTTTACTCAGCAATTATTTTTATTATATATGTTGTGTGCAAAAATGTCAAGGTTTACACAGGATACTTAACGCAGAGAAGAAAGAAATTGCCGGATAGAGTCTTCGATCCAGTAAGCAAACTCTGTTTCGGGCAGCCTTCCTTCAAAGCGTTTGATTCGCAGATAGGCTTCCGCGCCGTCAAATTGGTTTTCCCATATGTCGGCAAAGCAGAAGTCAAATTGGCCGTTGCGAACGGAAGCAAGGTATTCCAGTGCGTCCGCCTGTATGATGTGCAGATCCGTTTTTTTGCCGAATTGCGGGAGCAAATGTTCGCAGAACAGGGAAATGATTTCCGGTTGACGTTCTATAATCGTAATGCTTTGCACCGATTCCTTTTGCAGGATCATGAAAGGATAGTATCCCAGCCCCAAGCCGAGCACAAGCACCCGTCCGTGAGCCTTTGCGATCGGCTCGCGCATGGAGAAAATCTCCGAGGGGCATACGCTCATCCAAGGGATATTGCCTTCGTAAATGCCGGGGAATTGTACTTTTCCGGTGAAAAAACCGAGCTTAGGCACAACGGTTTTGGCGGCAAGATCCGGCATATCGTACTGGAACAGCTCGCCGCGCTCATAAGAGGCGTTGGCAAGAACGAAGGAGCCGATTTTTGCCTCCGGCACACGCACGTTTTTCAGATAAGGGTCGGCGTAAAATTCCGCAGGGTAAAAGCGCCGCGCGCTATGGTATAGGGCGCACAGATAGGCCGGATCGGCTCTTTTTTGCAGGCCGAACGCGGTGCAGAAGCGTTCCAGCACACAGCAAAGTTCCGCATCCGTGCCGGGATGCGCTTGTGAATAGGCGGATATATCCTGATCGGAGTATTCAATATAGGGCGCTTCTTCGGCGATAAAAGCGGCGAGCTCTGCGCTGAGCTGTTCGGATTCTTCTTTAGTCAAGGCTTTTTCTCCTTAAAAAGGGTCGCGGGGCACACGCCCCGGCCGCGGCCGGGGAAGCCCCCGAAAGGGGGCTTGGCGCCGAGAATCGGCGCCCGTGTGCCCCGCGGCTGCTAATTTTGCCGATAGGGGTGAAGCTTGTTGAGCACTAAATCAATCTTTTCTAACGCATAGTCAAGCTGCTCATGCGTGTGCGTGGCGGTGTAGCTTGTTCTGAGAATGCTTTCGCCTTCCGGAACTGCCGGGCTTACAACCGGGTTGACATATACGCCGTTTTCCAGCAGTGAACGAACTACAATGAATGTACGCTCGTTTTCATAGGTGCGGATCGGAATGATCGGCGCAAGGCTGTCGCCGTGAGGAATGCCCAGCTGTGTTAAGCCTTTGCGCATATAATCGCCGTTTTCGCGAACCTTGGCAGGGCGTTCCGGCTCCGCAATGAGAATGTGCAGCGCCTCCAGCACTGCCGCCGCGTTGCTCGGCGGGATGGAAGCGCTGAATATGTACGGCCTTGAAACGTGCATTGCGTAATCCACAACCTTTTTATCAGCCGCCATAAAGCCGCCCAGCGATGCAAAGGATTTGCTGAACGTTCCCATAATGATGTCAACCTGATCCTCCAAGCCGAAATATTCGGCCGTGCCGCGGCCGGTAGCGCCCATAACGCCTATGCCGTGCGAATCATCCACCATCACGCGCGCGTCGTATTGCTTGGCAAGGCGCGTGATGGCAGGCAGATCCGCTAAATCGCCTTCCATGGAAAACACGCCGTCCACAACAATGAGCTTGCCTTTTTCGGGATCGGCGGCGCGAAGCTGCTCTTCAAGCTGCTGCATATCGTTGTGATCGTATTTGACCAGCTTGGCGAAGCTCAGGCGAGCGGCGTCCACCAAGGAAGCGTGATTGGCGCGGTCAAAGAAGATGATGTCGTGCCGGCCGCAGAGAGCGGAAATGATGCCGAGGTTTGTTTGGAAGCCGGTGGACCATGTCATCACGGCGTCCTTATGCATAAATTCGGCAAGCTCGCGTTCCAGCTGCGTGTGCAGCGTAAGCGTTCCGTTGAGAAAACGGGAGCCGGAGCATCCGGAGCCGAATTTTTCGAGAGCCTCCTGTGCGGCGCGGATCACGCGCTCGTCGCTTGTAAGGCCCAAATAGTTATTTGAACCCAGCATAATGGTGCGTCTGTTGTGCATAAGCACTTCCGAGTGCTGCTTAGATTCGATTTCGTGAAAATAAGGGTAGATTCCTGCCGCGCGCGCATCGTCGGCGTCATGCCACTGGTAGCATTTTTCAAAAAGATCCATGTGGTACTTCCTTTCTTATTATGAATAAATGATGAATAAATACAGCGTTAGTATATCATTAAATCACTTTCCATGCAAAGTTTTTTTGGCCCGTAAACTTTCGATCTTTCATTTTTTATGGAAAAAGAGAGGATTTTCTTGTTTTTCTTCAAAATTCAAAGAAAATCGAACGCAGAAAGAGAATTAAGGATATTTAAAGAGATATTCAGAAAAATAGGATAAAAACAGAAAAATTCCGCGATTTTTAATTATATTTCAATCGTTTATAAAAAGCATGCGAAGTGATAGACTAATACCGTTAAAAATAAGGAAGGGAGGATCGATTGTGGAAATCGATGTTTTTCCCAAGGATATCGTTCTGAACCTTTTTGGCCATGAAATCGCGGTGCGTGAAACTTTCCTTGCGGCGCTCATCCTGATCGCCGTAATTATTGTTTTTGCCGTTATTTTGCGCGTGTTTTTCATCAATCGTTTTACCACGGATTCCAAGAAGATCGGGAAAGTACAGATGATCTGCGAATATGTGATGACGATGTTAGATAAATTCACGACGGGAGCGCTGGGGCGGTTCGGAGAAAAAATTGCGCCGTTTATCTTAGCGGTGGGGTTTTATTTGATCTTTTCCGGCGTTACGGAGCTATTCGGAATGCGCACGCCGCTGAGCGATCTGACGACCACGCTGGCTTTCGGGCTAAGTACCTTTGCGCTGATTAACTATTACGGAATTCGTGAAAAGGGGATCGGCGGAAGATTAAAATCCTATCTGCACCCTAAGGCGATCATGGCGCCGTTTAAGCTTATCAGCGATATTGCAACGCCGATTTCGCTTTCATGCCGTTTGTTCGGAAACTTAGTGGGCGGCTATATCGTTATGGAGCTGCTGTATGATGTGCTTCTCGGGCTTGTGCGCAAGTATGCGGCGTTTGTTCTGCCGGAGATCTTGGCCGCCGCCGTTCCGGGCGTATTGGCGTTGTATTTTACTTTGTTTCATGTGCTGATCCAGTTTTACATCTTTTCCATGCTTACAATGACCTTTATTCGCGAAGCGGTGGAAGATTAATCATTGTAAGCTTGCTTACGAATGACCTTTATTCGCGAAGCGGTAGAGGATTAATCCATTGTAAGCGTGCTTTGAAACAGAAACGAAGCAGTGGCTGATTGAGGTTTTGCGGAACCGCATAGGAAATAAGCTGAGGATACTGTGTAAAGAACATAAAAGAAAGGGAGATCAATATGAATTTTTTAGGAGCTGCAATCGCTATTTTTACCGGCGTAGGGTGCGGAATCGGCATGGGCTATGCAACCGGCAAGGCCTGCGAGGCTGTTGCAAGGCAGCCGGAGGCCACCGGCAAGATCCAAACCGTGCTTCTGCTGGGTCTTGCGCTGACAGAATCCATTGCCATATACGGCCTTTTGGTAGCGATCCTGATCCTGTTTGTATAACGGGAGCTTTACGAAAATCGGAAAGGACGGGTTTGTGCTGTGGATAAGTTGCTTGACCCTTTATATGTAGTGTTTCATATTCTTGCGCTTATCGTGCTGGTGCTGGTGCTGAAAAAGCTTTTGTACAAGCCGATGAAAAAGTTTATGGCGCAGCGCCGGGAGGCGCTGGAGGCCGAAACCGCGCAGGCTGACGCCGCCTATGCGAAGGCGAAGGAAACCGAGGCGGAGATCGACCGCAAGACGCAGGAATACAATGAGCGCACCAAAAATGAATATTATACCGTGATGAAGGACGCTGGCGCGAAGGCGGAGTTGATTATCGCCGCCGCGCACGAGGAGGCGGAAAAGATTATTGCCGAGGCGAAGGAGCAGGCCGAAGCCGTATCCAAGGCAGCCTTAAAACAGCAGCAGGAGGCTGCCGCCGAGCTGGCCGTAGAGATTTCCGCCCGCCTGATCCCTCACGAGCTTTCACAGCAGGATCACGCCGCTTTGCTGGAGCAGAGCTTGGAGGAGGCTAAAAAGTATGGATTATGATCTGATCGTCTATACGGCGCAGGAGCTGAGCGATGCGGAAAAGGCGAAGGTGCAGAGCCGTCTTGCGGGAATGTATCTGCTTGATAACTGCGTTTTTTTAGTGGATGCGTCGCTGATCGGCGGGATGAAGCTGGTGTTTCGCGATCGGATCGAGGATTATTCCGTTAAAGGAAAGCTTGCTTCCATCCGTAAGCAGCTTATCAACGATTAAGGAGGTTCTTGCATGAGCGAACAGGATCTTGCGGGCGCTTTGCGTGAGCGTCTCCGCAGCTTTACCATCGTGCCTTCCCGCAACGCTATCGGGCGCGTGCTTTCCTGCTCGGACGGCATCGCCGAGATTTCCGACATGGCGGGCGTGAAAAACGGGGAGCTGATCAGCTTTGCGTGCGGCGCCTACGGAATCGCGATGACGTTAGAAAAGAATTATGTGGGCGTGGCTGTTTTTTCGGGGCATTCGGCCATTCAGAGCGGGGAGATGGCTTACGGCACGGGCAGGGTTATGGAAATTCCGTGCGGCAAGGCAATGCTCGGGCGCGTTATCAATCCGCTGGGCAGCCCGGTTGACGGGCTGGGAGATATCAAATGCTCCACATACCGCCCCATTGAAGCGCCGGCGCCGGGAATCATTGAGCGCAGCGCGGTGAACCGCCCCGTGCAGACGGGGATCCTTGCGATCGACGCGATGGTGCCTATCGGCCGCGGCCAGCGCGAGCTGATTATCGGCGACCGTCAGATCGGCAAAACGGCGATCGCGGTTGATACGATTTTGAATCAGCGCGATAAAAATATGATCTGTATTTACGTTGCAATCGGGCAGAAGGCCTCGACCGTAGCGGAAATTGAGCGGACGCTGCGCAAAAACGGCGCGATGGATTATTCAGTGATCGTGTGCGCCACGGCTTCGGATAACGCTTCCATGCAGTATATTTGCCCGTATGCGGGCTGTGCGCTGGGCGAATATTTTATGCATAACGGGCAGGATGCGCTGATTATTTATGACGATCTTTCCAAGCATGCGGTATCCTACCGCACGCTTTCGCTGCTGCTTCGCCGCCCGCCGGGTCGCGAGGCGTATCCGGGCGATGTGTTTTACCTGCACTCGCGGCTCTTGGAGCGCGCGGCGCAGCTGAAGCCGGAGTACGGCGGCGGCTCCTTAACCGCACTGCCGATCATTGAAACGATGGCGGGCGATATTTCCGCCTATATTCCCACAAACGTGATTTCCATTACCGACGGCCAGATTTTTTTGGATTCGGAGCTGTTCAGAAGCGGTACGCGGCCGGCGGTCAATGTGGGGTTAAGCGTTTCGCGTGTGGGCGGTGCGGCACAAGGCAAGACGGTTCGGAAGCTGAGCGGGCATATGCGGCTGGATCTGGCGCAGTACCGCGAGCTGGCGGTCTTTGCCCAGTTCGGTTCGGATCTGGATGCCTCCACCCGTTCGGCGCTTGCGCGCGGAGAACGGCTGACGGAAGCGCTCAAGCAGGCGCAGTACCGCCATTACACCTATGCGCAGGAGGCGCTGCTGCTGTATCTGCTCTCCGGCACCGCATTAAACGGGATCGAGCCGAAAAAGGTATTGCCGTTTTTTGAGGCTGTTTTGGAGGAGCTTACCGCGAACAGCCCGGAGGTGCTTTACGACATCGCGCATGATGAGTTTTCCGACGCCAATAAGGCGACGGCGGATGCGGCGGCAGCGGCCGTTGCGGCGCGACTGAATGAAAAAGCCTGAAAGGGAGGCGCTGATCCTTGCAGAGCATTTACGACATTAAAAACCGCATAAAATCCGTGAACAGCACGGTAGAGCTGACACGCGCGATGTATTTGATCAGCACCAGCAGGATCCGCAAGGCTATGCGGCTGTATCAGAGCAATTTGCTCTATTTTACACATGCGCGCAGGGCGATCAAGCATATCCTTTCGCATCTGCCGGATTATTCGCATAAGTATTTAAAGGAATCCAACCATTCCACAAGCACGATGTATCTTGTTATTGCCGCCAACAAAGGCATGGCGGGCGGATATAACCACGATGTGTGCACGGCGGCGTTAGCGCACATGAAGCAGTGCGAAGCGCCAGTTACGCTCATTACCGTGGGGAGCATGGCGAGCGAGTTCTTTCGCCGCGAGGGATATGAAATTGCGTATGAGTTTACCGATATCATTGATGATCCGACGATATCGGCGGCGCGCAGAATGATGGAGAGCATCACGGAGCGCATGGACCATCATAAGGTCGACGAGGTCATTGTGGTTTACACGCATATGATCTCCACTGTGAAGCAAACGGTGGAGGTTACCCGTCTGCTTCCGCTGCTGCTGAGCGATTTTGACGATGTGGTGTATGATGAGGATTTTAAGGATACCTATGTTACCTATGAACCCAATGCAAAAAGCGTGATTACTTCGCTTGTGCCGCAGTACCTGCTCGGTATGCTGTACGGAATGCTTGTGCAGGCCTATGCCAGCGAACATTGCAGGCGAATGCAGGCGATGGACGAGGCGACGCGCAATGCCGATGAGATGATCGGCACGCTGAATCTGGCTTATAACAGCGCGCGTCAGGCTGCGATTACGCAGGAGATCACGGAGATCGTTTCGGGCGCTAACGCGGTGGATTCGCCCCATGAAGAAAGGTCGTGAGAAATATGGCTGAAATGACAGGAAAAATCGTAAGCATCGTCGGCGCTGTAGTTGACGTTGAATTTGAGCAGGCGCGGGTGCCTAAGGTGCATGATGCGGTCTTTGTTCCCACGGAGGAAGGGAAAACCGTGTGCCTTGAGGCGGCGCGGCTGATGCCGGACAGCACCGTGCGCTGCATTGCGCTTCATGCAACCGAGGGAATGCAGCGGGGCATGAAGGCATTTTCCGAGGGGAAGCCGATCATGGTGCCGGTGGGGCTTGGCACGCTGGGGCGCACCGTCAACGTCGTTGGGGAGCCGATAGATAAAAAAGGCCCTGTGGAGACGGAAGAACGGCGGCCTATTCACCGGGAGGCGCCTACTTATGCGGAGCAGGCGTTCCGAACGGAGATTTTAGAAACGGGCATCAAGGTGATCGACCTGCTTGCGCCGTATGTCAAGGGCGGAAAGATCGGGCTGTTCGGCGGCGCAGGCGTGGGCAAAACGGTGCTGATTCTGGAGATGATCCACAACATTGCCACGGAGCACGGCGGCTACTCGGTGTTTACCGGCGTGGGAGAGCGTTCGCGCGAGGGCAGCGACCTGCTTGAGGAAATGACGGCGGCAGGCACGATCGAGAAAACGGCTTTGGCATTTGGGCAGATGAATGAGCCGCCGGGGTCGCGTATGCGTGTTGCCTTCACGGGGCTGACTATGGCGGAATATTTCCGCGACGATATGAAAAAGGACGTGCTGCTTTTTATTGATAATATTTTCCGCTATATTCAAGCGGGAAGTGAGGTCAGCGCGCTGCTGGGGCGTATGCCGTCCGCCGTGGGCTATCAGCCTACGCTTGCGCAGGAGATGGGCGAGCTGGAGGAGCGCATTACCAGCACAAAGGACGGCTCCATTACCTCCGTGCAGGCTGTTTATGTGCCTGCCGACGACCTGACCGATCCTGCGCCTGCCACCACCTTTTCGCATTTGGACGCTACGACTGTGCTTTCCCGTTCCATTGCGGAAATGGGCATCTATCCCTCGGTGGATCCGCTTGCGTCCACGTCGCGCATTCTTGAACCGAGCGTGGTGGGGGAGGAGCATTACCGCGTAGCGCGGAAGGTGCAGGAGATCCTTCAGCGTTATAAGGAGCTTCAGGATATTATTGTGATTTTGGGCATGGACGAGCTGAGCGAGGAGGATAAGCTGGTGATCAGCCGCGCCCGTAAGATTCAGAAATTTCTTTCTCAGCCGATGTTTGCGGCGGAAGGCTTTTCCGCCTATAAAGGAGTATATGTTCCTTTGGAAAAGACCGTGGAGAGCTTTCGCGTGATTGTGGACGGAGATGCGGACGAGCTTCCCGACATGGCGTTTTATATGGTGGGGGATATTGACGACGCGCGCCGGAAGGCGGAAACGCTCTGATTTTTGAAAAACCGCTTCGGTGCGGTGTGCGAAAGGGTGGCATTGCATGAATGCGTTCAAGCTTGAGATCGTGACGCCTGAGCGAATTTTCTATAACGGTACGGCGGAATCGTTGATTCTTAACACGCCGGACGGACAGCTCGGCGTGCTTTACGGGCATGAGCCGATGGTGGCCACGCTGGAGGCCAGCGAGCTTACGGTGAAAATAAACGGTGAAAACAGAGTTGCCGTCTGCACGGGCGGGTTTGTTGAAATGCTCGGCGAACAGGCGTATATTTTTGTTCAAAGTATCGAATGGCTGGAGGAGATCGACGTGGCGCGCGCCGAAATTGCGCTTGCGCGTGCAAAACGCAAGCTGGAGGCGGCGGATAATATCTATGACCGCCAGCGCTTTTTGTGGGCGTTGGAACGTGCGGAAACGCGCCTCAAGGCTGTGGAACGCCAGCAGCAAAGCTCGAATGGAAAGTAAAACGCAGACGGAACCGAAGGGTTCATAAAGCGGTTCAGGGCAAAACGAGCCGCAACGGTTTGTTTTGCCTTTTTATGCGGTGCAGCCAGCTATAGCGCTTTTGAGCATAAATTAAAATTTTTTCAAAGAAGAAACGCCCATATCACATATGGGCGTTTCTTGACAGAGTCTTTTTCAGCGCATGTTTAAGACGTTTCGGTACTGCCTTGCGCGGTGTTAGCGTTATTCGCGGCGCTTTTTTAAAGGCTTATATAACAACCGGCTCCGTTATTCCTCCGGTATAACCGTATAGAGAGTCTTACCGTCTTTTTCTTGGGAGACGACCTTATAGCCTTCCGCTACATAGTTTGTTCCCTGCCCGTCGGCCTGGTTGTCAGATGGGTCGAAGTTGACGAATGTACCGCCGGTAACAACGATTTTTGCATTGCCGGCCGCTGCTTGGTCATCCTTACAGTTGAGCAAAAAGGTCGGATTTTCGGCGCCGAGAAGCTCGAAGTAGCCGCCGGAAATGTTAACGGTGCCCTTTTCCGCATAAATTACAGCAGATCCGCCCTCGTTAACCAGAAAATTACCGCCCTCGATATTCACGGTTCCCTCGTTGCTGGAAAGCCAAACGACGTTATCCGTGGCAGTGTAGCTGCCGTTGTTTCCCTTTAGGGTGACGGTATTGTTCAGATAGCGCAGCATGAAGCCGAAGGTGCGGCTTGGGGAGAAGGCAACGTGACTGTCGCTCACATCTATAGTATAATTTCTTGATTTTCCGATCGAATCGGTAAACGGAGTCATCTGGGAAATATCTTCGGTTACGGTAATAAGCTTGATGCTCTTATTGGTAAGAGCCGATCTCAGGGATGCGGCGGTGTTGGCAGACGACATTTCAAAGCCATAAAGCGCGTCCTTATCGTAATCGGTACCGAAGCCGTCGCTTTCCTCGGAAACCTGAGTGGCGAAGAGGCTTAGGCTTATGTAGATCGTAGGGGCGCCCTCGGAATCTCTTGCGGAGGTAAGCTGGTTTGCGGCGTTATCCACCCACGTGGGCATATAGACCGCAAGGGTAAACACGTCGGTTTTATGGGAGTTGTCAAGTTTAATATCGGTACCGTTCACAGCGGAAAGCCCGGTCGCGCCCATAGCGTTTTTTTCGATATCTCTATCGGAAATCCAAAGCTCTTCGCGGGTATGCACATCGGCGGCGCCTTCGATTTTATTAAACACAAGATACTGGGAGACCTTGAACTTGGCGTTCGTGCCGGATGCGTTTTTTTCGACGCTGGTATAGCTTTTTTCGCTCCCGCCGGAAGCGTTTGCATAAATGTTTGCAGTCAGCTTATACTTAAGAGCGAGAGTACCGGCGTTACGAATGCGAAGCTGGACATACTCGGTGTGGCCGGGTTCCCAAAGGGTCGCGTTTTCGCCTTCGGCAGGCTTGAAAAGAGAGGTGTTGGGGTCAACAGGCTCCCATATGGGTTCGCCCTCGGCGTCCACGCCGGTTTTATATTCCAGTTGGATGTCGAGGTTTCCGGCAACAATGGTGTTGAGACCGGTTGAGACAGAATCGTTGAACCATGCAAAGGTGGTTCCCGCGAGCATCGACACGCATATCAGTAAGGAAAATATGCTATAAATCAATGTTCTTTTTGCAGAGTTTTGTTTGGACATAAGCTCCTCCTTTTGTTTTATTTTACCGCGTTTTTTGCGGTTATGAGCGCTGATACGCCGCTTTCCTTTCGCGACTCGGGAAGGAATGGGCGGCATGAGTATTTACAAACGTTGAAATATTATCGCTGTTGAATTTAGATTCTTGTTTAATCATACGGATTTAGGGGCGTTTGCGTTAAGTCAATGCAAACACGACGATAAGCGCCGCGCAAGGACGGCGCGCGATAGCTATATGATGAGAAAGATGGAAAATTCCGTTTTGATGCCGCGGACACGGATATCGAAACGTGCCAATTCAATAGTTTTCTGTTTTGAAAATTGCTTTTTGCAGTATATTTTCTTTTTGCTTTAATAAACCACCCATTTTACATGATATGTTCTATATATGTCTTATTATTATTATAGTTAAAACAAAACAAAAGTCAATAGAAGATAAAAATTTTTCTGCTTATGCGAACCGGTGTGAAACGTGTAAAGGGATGAGAGGGAACATTGCGGTAAATCCTTTATTTTTAAGGCTTTCGGGGGATTTTGCCGAAGCTCTGTGAAGGGCAGCGCTTATAAACTGCGGTTTTTAAATTGAAAGTTATTCAACGGAGCAAAGGAATGAAAATCCTTTCTCAATTACATGCGTCATGCCGTCTCCGCTTGGCATATGTCCGCTGCTTTTTACAACGGTGAAATGTAAATTTTCATTTCCGGACTCTTTTACAAAAGATTCTATATATTTCGTTGACGTAACAATATCGGTGTCTCCCTGCATAATTAAATACGGAATCGTAATGCGATCAAGGGTGCTTGTTAAATCCATATGAATAAGCTCTTGAAACAGAGATTGATTTTTCCTTGTTCCGTTAACAACTACGGCCATAAAATCCTTTACCGTATAATCAGGGCTGGTAAGCAGGCCGAAAATGATCTTTCCCATAGGTGTTTTACCGCCGTTTTTTGCTTGATATCCTTCGGTATGACGGCGGATCAGTCCCGCTATGGTCATGATTTCTTTTTGACCGATGGAATCGACGGTTTTCAGGTATTCCAGCTTTTCTTTTTCCTTTTTGTTTAGCTTGGATTTTTCCAAGGCGTCAAACACTTCTTTGTTAAAAAACAGATTCTTCGTTATCTGCCCGTACACCGCGATGCGGTTGAGCAGTTCGGGCGCTTGGACGGCGGCGTTCGCCGCTAAAATCGAGCCCCAGGAAACACCGAAGAGGTTGATTGGGTTTTCGGGGAAGTCGCTTCGCACAGCTTTGATCAGATCTACGGTCATTTTGGTGTAGCTGTCGATAGAGAAAGCATTGTCGATAGGATAATCGTTCATGCCGCAGCCAAGCTGATCCCAATAAACCATAATAAATTGATCTGTAATTTCAGGGAACAGCCCTCTGCTTCCGGCACAAAACGGAATGGGCGAGCCGGGGCCGCCATGAAGATAGATGATAATCGGAGAGGCACTGTTTTTACCCTCAAATAAAACTTTCTGGGAATATCCGTTTAAATCATAAGTTTTTATTTCGGAAACCTGACAGCTTTTTATGTATTTTTTTCGTTTGCTCATGTTTTTTGGCCTCCTGCAAAATTGCTTTATCAGTTCATTATAAAATAACGCCTGCCGAAAAGCAAACTCTTTTCAACAGGAATCGGCTTCCTTGCGGTACGTTTCCTAACAGAGGGGTTCGGTTTTTGTCTTTAAAAACACATTGACATCTTTCGCGTTGTATGATAAAGTAATCGCACGATCTTTCGGAATCTTCCGAAAGAGCCAGATCGCTCCCCGTTTCACGGGGATAAGCCTTACGGACAGGCGGGTCGGTTGCCGGGCGGTAAAATCCGCATTATTGATTGAGTTAAAAGCTCAAATTTTATAAGTTGGTACATTTGTTACTTGCCTTTGGGCGAATCATCTTGTGAAACGGTCAATAAGAGCAGCAACCACTTGCTGAAAATACTCTGAATCCAAGCGATTTTTGTCTGTATCCGCTGAATATCCGCGTTTTTGCGCGTGTATGGGGATTTTTTGATCGAATTATGCAGATGGCGTTCGCCGTCTGCTTTTTTATTTTTTCCATAGGCAGGAAAGGAGTATGGATTGGATCTGGAAAAGCAAAAATCCGCGCCGATTTACGAGGCGTTGGAACAGTTTCGCCGTAGGCGCGTGGTTCCGTTTGATGTGCCCGGTCATAAGCGCGGGCGGGGGAATCCCGAGCTTGTGCAGCTGCTGGGGGAACGCTGCGTGGGGCTTGATGTGAATTCCATGAAACCGCTGGATAATCTTTGCAACCCGGTTTCTGTAATCCGGGAAGCTGAGGAGCTTACCGCGGAGGCGTTTGGGGCTGCGCATGCCTTTTTCATGGTGGGCGGCACGACAAGCTCGGTGCAGAGCATGGTGCTTTCCGTCTGCAAGGCGGGCGATAAAATCATTTTGCCGCGCAATGTGCATAAAAGCGTGATTAACGCGCTGATTCTTTGCGGCGGTATTCCTGTGTATGTTAAGCCTGCGATTCACGGCGAGATCGGTGTGGCGCTGGGAATGGAGACGGACGCCGTTGAGGCGGCGATTCTTCAGAATCCGGACGCCGTTGCGGTGTTTGTGAACAACCCTACCTATTACGGAATTTGTTCGGATCTCCGTGCGATTACAAAGCTGGCGCATGACCATGGAATGAAGATGCTGGTGGATGAAGCGCATGGCACGCATCTTTATTTTGCCGACGGTCTGCCCATTTCCGCGATTGCTGCGGGGGCAGATATGGCGGCTGTTTCCATGCATAAATCCGGCGGGAGCCTGACGCAAAGCTCTATGCTGCTGTTGGGGGAAAATATGGATCCCGGTCATGTGCGCCAGATCATCAACCTAACGCAGACGACCAGCGCTTCCTATCTGCTGCTTTCAAGCTTGGACATTTCGCGCCGGAATTTGGCGCTGCGCGGGCGGGAATCGTTTGCGCGGGTGATCCGCATGGCGGAATATGCGCGCGAGGAGATCAACGGTATCGGCGGCTATTACGCTTACGGGCGCGACTTGGTGGACGGGCGGACGGTGTTTGATTTTGACGTAACCAAGCTTTCCGTTTATACGCGCGGCATGGGGCTGACGGGGATCGAGGTCTACGATCTGCTTCGTGACGAATATGATATTCAGATTGAATTCGGGGATTTGGGGAATATTCTTGCGTATATTTCAATCGGCGACCGCTTGCAGGACATTGAACGGCTGGTGGGCGCGCTGGAGGATATTAAGCGGCTGTACCAAAAGGAGGATCCGTTTGCGCCTTCGGTGAACGATTTTATTCAGCCCGAGGTCATTTACTCGCCGCAGCGTTCGTTCTATGCCGAAAAGGAATCGCTTCCGATTCGCAGCGCGGCAGGGCGCATCAGCGGAGAGTTTGTCATGTGCTATCCTCCGGGGATCCCGATCCTTGCGCCTGGCGAGCGTGTTACGGAGGAAATTATCGAGCATATTCTGTATGCGCGCGAAAAAGGCTGCTCCCTGCAGGGAGCAGCCGATCCTGCGGTGGATTTCCTGCAGGTGATTAAGGAGCGGTAGGGGGATTGGCTTGTGAATAATATTTGGTTTTCCGAAATGCATACGGACAGCTTGAAGATGAGCATCCGCGTCAATCGCCAGCTGTTTTCAGCCGAAAGCGAGTACCAGCGCATCGATGTGTTTGAATCGCCGCAGTTCGGCCGTTTTCTGACGCTTGACGGAGATATTATCTTTTCCGAGCAGGATGAGTTTATTTATAATGAGATGGTGGTCCATGTGCCGATGGCGGTGCATCCGTGCGTCAGAAGGGTGCTTATCATCGGCGGCGGGGACGGCGGCGTGGCGCGTGAGCTGACTGCTTATCCGGAGATCGAGCAGATCGACGTGGTGGAGCCGGATGAGGTTTTTGTGCAGGCCTGCCGCGAATTCTTTCCGGACGCCGCTAAGGGCTTTGACGATCCGCGCGTGAACATCATTCACCGCGACGGCCTGCGCTTTCTGCGCGGCCGCACAGGGGAGTACGACCTGATTATCAACGATTCAACCGATCCGTTCGGGCACACGGAGGGGTTGTTTACAAAGGAATTTTACGGCAGCTGCTACCGCGCGCTTAAAGAAGACGGCATTACCGTTTACCAGCACGGCAGCCCGTTCTTTGACGAGGACGAGACGGCGTTTTGCACCATGCATCGCAGGGCGTATCAAAGCTTTCCGATCAGCCGCGTGTATCAGGCGCATATTCCCACCTGCCCGTCCGGCTATTGGATGTTCGGGTTCGCGTCGAAAAAATATCATCCCGTCAATGATTTTGACGCTGCACGCTGGAACAGGCGCGAAATTAAAACGTGGTATTATACCACCAATCTGCACATGGGGGCTTTTATGCTCCCTAAATATGTGGAGGATCTGCTTATTTCCGCCGAAAAGAACTGAGAAGTTAAAAATACATTTTGGGAAGGATAAAAAAGAAACGGAGGATTTTTTTATGGCAAAATTACTCATTATCGGCTGCGGCGGCGTGGCGTCCGTTGCCATTCACAAGTGCTGCCAGAACAGCGAGGTTTTTACCGATATCTGCATTGCAAGCCGCACGAAATCCAAGTGCGACGCGCTGAAGGCGGAGCTGGAGGGCAAGACGAAAACCCGCATTACCACCGCACAGATCGACGCGGAGGATGTACCCGCGCGTACGGAG
>JAHAAN010000161.1 GCA_018376855.1 Clostridiales bacterium
TCGCCACCGTGGCCGTCGGCACAACCGGCGACGTCGATGATCACGCCGCCCTCGGGAAGCGTGGCCTCGGCAGAGCACATGCCCTTCACGGCCTGATAGATATTTTGATCTAACGGATAGCCTCCGTTCGTGCTGATGACAATATCCGCAGGTACAGCGTCTACCCTGCAGTACTGTTTCAAAAAATCGCAGCCCGCGCAATGCGCCTCGCCGCAATCGCCGGCCACAGCATAGATGACCTCTTTTTCCGCATTGATGATTACATTCACAATAAAATCCAGCTCCACGGCACGGGCCGCAAAAATCATATCCCGATGGATCGGATTTCCCTCCAAAACACCGGTGCGGGAGCACGGATCCGCAATAAATTCCGAGCAATGGTTCGCCAAAACCGTTTTTCGCCCTGCAATTCCGGGCAGCACGCTCTTTCGCCCGCCGGAAAAGCCTGCAAAGAAGTGAGGCTCTATAAAACCTTCCGCGCACAGAAGATCCGTCTCAACAGCCAAGCGATTCAACACAAGCTCTCCGCCGGAAGGAAGCCTCCCCAACGAGACCAAATTGTCCACATCATCGCAGTCATGAATCACGATCTTCTCGCTGCACACAATCTCATGGCCGAACTTATCCGCCAGCTCCGCCTCGGTCGTTTCTCTGTGGCAGCCTGTGGCGATTAAAATCGTGATGTCAGCCTGCGGATTCCCTTTGCGGATTTCCCGAAGCATAAGCGGCATAATGATTTTGCTCGGCACGGGTCTTGTGTGATCGCTGGCTAAAATAACGATTTTATTTTTGCCCCTTGCCATTTCACAAAGCCGCGCCGCCCCTATCGGATTTTCCAGCGCCCTCTGAACCAATTCTTCCTCAGAGCCTTCAGCCGTATACTCCTGCAAATGGGACTGCAAAACGGCCGCCAACCGTTCTTCCGGCACTTCAAGCGTTACATGCTTCTTTCCGTAGGGAAAGCGAAGTGTTTTCATCATAAATCATCATTCCTTGCTGAAATTACCGCCGCAGCTTCTTCGGCAAAGGATCACCGCGCAAAACCTTCACGCTGTCCCTTCCGCCTGATCGGCAGCATCAATCTATTTACTCCAATACTATAAATATCATATCACAAATCATTTCAGAATACAACATACAACGCTCAAATATAACAGAAAAAGCGCCTTCGCACCAAACGAAGACGCTTTTCGCCGTTACCATAAAAATCACTTAAACTCTGTTGAGCAAATCACGCCGCCATGCGAATCCAAGTACTCAACGATCACCGACTCCGCCGAAGGCACCGCCGTTCGCAGAGATTTCAGCACAGACTGGAAGGTCGCCCCTTCCGCTTCGATCGCCGCCTTTAAGGTTTCACCCAAAACATCGATTTGTTCCTTTGTCATTTCCTGCTCAAACTGATAGGTGTACACCAAGGAATTCTCCCTCGCAAGAATATCCACCTTCATTCCTTGGCCTTCCACCGCCTTCTTAGCGGCATCAAAGGTCTTCTCGTTCGCCTTGATATAATCTGCAACCGTCTTGTTGCTGCTGCATCCGGCAGCAAAAGCAAGACACAGCACAAGGCAAACGAACACTGCGATCCATCTTTTCATGTTCTTCATACGATATGTCTCCCCCAATTATTTTTTATCATTGTACACCCGCAAGAGACGTTTAGCAAGCGAAACTCATTTTTTCTCAGCGCTTCACGCAGAAGCGATAGGTTCCTGCCTTTGCCTTCAGCACAAGATCCTCTCCGCAAGCAGCCGCATCGGAAAGGCCGGCAATTTCGGCTGCCGCACCGTTCCAAAGCGGTTCTCCGCTTTCCGTAACGGATGCTGCCGCCGCTCCCGGAAGCGTGATCTTCGCCTGTGTTGAGCACGGAACGGTTACCGTCAACTCATATCCGTTCTCCGTCTTTTTCCATTCTGAAGAAAGCATACCGAAGGGCGTGTCGATCTTCGCGCCTACCGAGGGCAGCTCGGACGGCATATACGGGCGAACCGCAAAGCTTTCAAAGCCCGGCGCCGTAACAGAGATCCCCGCAAGATACTTATAAAACCACGCCGTAACGCTGCCGTACATCGGGTGAGAGTGCGAGTTCATTGCAAAGCCCGTAGCATATTCCCAGCGCTCCCAAATCGTCGTTGCCCCCATGCTCCGCATATAGCCCCAGCTCGGATACGTTGTTTGATGCATCAGCTTTAAGGCTAAATCCGTATAACCGTAAAGGGAAAGCATTTCCGGCATATACTTGGTGCAGAGATTCCCCGTAGTAAGGTGATAATCATGCGCAATAATATCATCGGCGATATTCTTTGCCACGCGCGCCTCATAGCCCTCCGGCACAATGCCCAAATATAGCGCAAACGTATTCGCCGCCTGCGAGCCGAGCGCATACTGCGCGGTATCTGCGTGGAAATATTTGTCGTTGATCGCCTGCGCGATAACGGGCAG
>JAHAAN010000024.1 GCA_018376855.1 Clostridiales bacterium
CTGTAATGGTAGGAACAGCTAATCTTTCCAATCCTATGGCTTGTCCGCAAATCGTTCGGGAATTAAGTGAATATGCTTGTGGGCAGGGAATCACAAAAATTTCCGAGCTGACAGGCGCATTGCTGTAAAAAACAGCCCTGCTTTATTTATAAAAGGCGGGGTTGTTTTGTTTCCGTAAAAACGAGGAAAGTTGACATACGTTGGCGTTTTGTGATATGATACATCCATATCAGATCCAAGCTGTTTTTAATTTGCAGAAAAAAGAAATGGAGATATAAAATATGGAACTGAAAAACGGACTTGCTGTTAATAATCAAAATCATCTGACAATTTCGGGCTGTGATTGTGTGGAGCTTGCTGAAAAATACGGAACTCCGCTTTACGTGATGAATGAGGAGCATATCCGTTTGCGCGCGCGGCAGTTAAAAGAGGCTATGGATCGCAGATGCAAAGGCGGGCGTGTTATGTTTGCGGCAAAGGCATTTATGAATAAAGCAATGTGCCGCATTGCGTACAGCGAAGACTTGGGAATTGATGTAGTTTCAGGCGGAGAATTATATACTGCGCTGAGTGCTGGAATTCCGGCAAATATGATTGAGCTGCACGGAAATAATAAAACGGAGGAAGAAATTGAATTAGCATTAGAAAATAATATCTATCGGATTATTATTGACGGTGCGGATGAGATTTCGCGCATTGAAAAAGTTGCGCTTAGAACCAATAAAAAGAATATTCCGGTAGCGATCCGTCTGAGACCGGGCATAGATGCGCATACCTATCATGCTGTGCAGACAGCGAATATGGATTGCAAATTTGGCTTAAGCGTGGCAAACGGCGAGGCAATGAAAGCCGCGCAATATTTGATTTCAAGTGAAATATTCGATTTTAAGGGAATTCACTGCCATATTGGTTCCCAAATTTTTGAAACCTCTCCGTTTGCGGTTTTGGTGAAGCATTTTATGGATTTTGCATTGGAGCTTCGTGAGAAAACGGGGTATCTTATTCAGGACTTTAACTGCGGCGGCGGGTTTGGCGTGTGGTATGTAGAAGGCGATGAGCCAAAGGCGTTAAGCTCCTATATAGATTTGATTATGGATGAGCTGGAACGGCAATGTGCAGGAGCAAATTATCCTGTTCCGTTTATTACGATCGAACCGGGACGTTCCGTTGTGGGCGAGGCCGGCACCACGCTTTATACTGTGGGCGGAAAAAAAATCATTCCTGAAGTCCGTACCTATGTTTCGGTAGACGGAGGGATGTTTGATAATCCGCGCTGCGCACTGTATGAATCAAAGTATACCTCCTTATGTGCAAACAAAATGGATCAGACACACGACATAACGGCGGCGATAGCCGGAAAATGCTGCGAATCCGGTGATATCATTACATGGGAAGGAACCCTGCCAGCATCAGTTGCGCAGGGGGACATTCTTGCAATTTTAACAACCGGTGCATATAATTATTCTATGGCAAGCAATTATAATCGAAACGGCATTCCTGCGGTTGTGCTGGTCAATCAAGGAAGCGCAGAATTGATCGTTCGCCGCCAGACCTATGCTGACATGGCGCAGAGGGATATTGTTCCGGAACGCTTGTTGAAATAAGCCGGTTGGAGGAAACTTTATGATTTTAGATTTATTGTGGGACTTTTCACTTGACAAGTTGTTTACTCTATTGCTGTTGATTCCCGCATTGCTGGTCAGCCTTTCTTTTCATGAGTTTGCGCATGCATACGCGGCTTATAAACAAGGGGACGGATATGCGAGAGCCTGCGGTCGAATGACGCTGAATCCTTTTAAGCATTTGGATCCGGTCGGTTTTTTGTGTTTGATATTGGCGGGATTCGGTTGGGCAAAACCGGTTCCGGTTGTACAGTCCAGCTTTAAAAACGGAAAAAAGAGTATTATAATCGTTTCTTTGGCGGGAATACTGATGAATATTTTACTGGCGTTTTTAGCCTTGAATATTCTGTATTTCTTAATCTATATATGCAATGCAAGTGATTTTATGTTCAATAACAGGATCGGATGGGCATTGTATCAGTTTTTTCGTTATTTTGTCAGCATCAATTTAACATTGGCGGTATTTAATCTGCTCCCGGTTCCTCCGCTTGACGGCTATAGGGTTGTTTCCGGGGTATTTGTAAATTATCGGAATCAATATACCTTTCAAAAATATGAACGTTATGGCTACTATGTTTTGCTTTTGCTTATGGTGACCGGTATTACCTCTAACATCATCGGTATTGCCGGAAATGGATTATATGATCTTATGGCGTTATTGCATTTGATCGGTAAATCTAAAATTGCAATAGAGGATATTTTTGTTTCGGATATCACGGAACAATATTTAGCATACCTTGATTCCGTGCATGAACTGGATATGGAGGCTGCGAGCGATTTTTTAGCGACGGCTGCAACATTGTTGGAAATCAAATCTCGTTCGCTGCTGCCTAAACCGCCGGCGCCGGAAGATGAAGAAGATCCGGAACAAGTGTTGATCCGGCGTTTAAAAGAATACCAAATGTTCAAGCAAAGCGCGCAGGAATTAAAGGATCAGGAAGAAACAAGAATAGGGGCATATTATAAACTGCCTCAGGAAATACATTATGATGAACGCTTTGAGATCACTGGAGTTTCTATGGAAATGCTGCTTGGAGCCTTACAGGATGTAATAAGCAGAGTTCAAAAGCGTACACTTCCGCCTGCCGTTCGTGAAATCAAGCGTGATTTGTTTTCTGTGAAGGACAAGATTTCATTGATTAGGCGCAGTCTCGGAAAACAAAAGCATCTACAGTTTCAGGAATTATTTCAGCGAGATACCTCTAAAAGCGAAGTCGTTACAACGTTTATGGCGCTGCTGGAGCTTTGGAAGCTGCATTTTCTTACAATCAGGCAGGATGCGCTGTTTGGCGGAATTACAGTGAGCATTGTGGAGGAGTAAAGAGTGGAAAATGAAAAATTGTCCGGAGCTTTGGAAGCAATTTTATTTATTACAGGCGATCCTGTAGAGACAAAAGCTCTATGCACGGCTTTAGATGTAACGCCGCTTCAGCTTGCCGGCGTAGTAGAACGCTTACAAAAGAAGTATGATGGCGGCAGCGGTATTCAGCTACTTTCGTTCGGGGGAAGTGTTCAGCTTTGTTCTAATCCCGTCTATCGTGAAGAGGTGGAAGCCATGCTTAATCCGGTGCAGCGAAAAACGCTTTCGCAGGCAAGCCTTGAGGTTCTTTCCATTATTGCTTATAAACAACCTATTACAAGAGCGGAAATTGAGGAGATTCGCGGTGTAAAATGCGATTATTCCGTAATGTGGCTTTTGCAGAAAGGGTTGATTGAAGAAGTAGGGCGCAAGGATACGATCGGCCGACCAATGCTGTTTGGCACTACGGATCTGTTTTTAAGGCATTTTGGCCTTTCCTCTATTTCTGAGCTTCCTGAACAAAGCCTTCCGATTGAGGACCCGATAGAGGAAACACAATAATTTTCAGTTTTTTGATTAGGATGAAAAACACAGTGCACACTAAAATAAGGTGAGCGCTGTGTTTTTTTATATAATTTTAGCTCTAATTGTGTTGCTGATACTTTTTTGCATATTTTTTATGCAAATAAAACTGCACGTCTATTTAAACGGTTGGGATTGGCTGGCGGAGATAAAGATTGTGCTGTTCAGGCGTTTTGAGTATAGAATGTTAGGGGTTTATTTGGTTGGCCAGCGAAAAAAGATATATATTTTTAATAAACTAAAAAAACAGTCAAAAACTAAGAAAAAAACAGTGTCCCCTAAAAAGGCCCATAAGTTGCTATTACGGATACTAAAACTTGTGGCCATTGTGAATCCAAGACTTTTTATAAAAATCGGCTGTATAGACGCTGTAAGCACTGCTTTGGTCAGCGGAGTAATCACTGTAGCAGCATATTCGGTTTTTGCGTTTTTATCAGCAGCGCCGCGAATTTCAATTCAAACCGATTTTTATAATCCTTGTTTTATCTTTGAATTTACCTGTATAATCCATTTAAAACTGACACATATTAAGCATACAATAAAAGAGACAAAGGAGCAAATAGATGGAAAAACATCCGATTGAAAATATTATGAACACAACATTAGGTCATCTGAAAGAAATGACCGATGTAAACACAGTAGTTGGTTCTCCCGTATTTACCGATGAAGGAACCGTTGTTATTCCGATTTCTAAGGTTGGTTTTGGGTTTGTTGCAGGCGGAGGCGAGTACAGCGTAAGCGGAAATAAGCATACTTCAGAAGAAGAGCTTCCCTTTGCAGGCGGCGCAGGTGCTGGAGTTTCGGTTTCTCCCGATGGCTTCCTGGTTATTTCCGGGAAGGATATAAAATATCTGCCCGTGCAAAAAAATGAAACGCTTGATAAAATTTTTGCGGCGGTTCCGCAGATTTTGGAACAGATCAAAGGAATGTTTGAGCTTCCTTGTAAATGTGACGGCGAATACGGCGAAGAAGCGTATAATGTGCAGGAAACTGAGGAATAATAGGCTTGTTCAGTAAACAGCCCGATGCTGAGTTGCGTCGGGTTTTTTTGATTTAAAATTCGGCAAGGTAATCGCTTCAATACATTGTGATTTAAACTTGCTTTGCACAGAAATGGAGACAAAAATGAAACTCATAAGGAAGATGCTGACAACGGCGCTTTTATTTATGGTCATTGCGCTTAGTTTCCCGTATTCTGCTTCAGCGGGAGGAAGCGGTTACGTTTTAATTGAAGCCAGTGATAATCGGGTTATTTATGAAAGCAACGCACATCAAAAGCTGCCTATGGCAAGTACCACAAAGGTAATGACGGCTATTATTGCTATTGAGAACGCACCTCTTGAAATGATCGTAACCGTTCCTGAAATTTGCACGCGCGTTGAGGGCTCCTCGATGTATCTTCGTGCAGGAGACCGTTTAAGCGTTCGGGATTTACTTTATGGACTGATGCTTTCCAGCGGCAATGACGCAGCGCTTACTTTGGCATACACAATTGCTGGTTCTGTAGAAAACTTTACGGTTTTAATGAATGAAAAGGCAAGACAGCTTGGCGCAAATGATACTCATTTTCAAAATCCGCACGGACTTCACGATAATGCGCACTATACAACCGCATATGATTTGGCTTTGATTTGTTCCTATGCTATGAAAAAAAGCTGCTTGCCACTTACAACGGTGCAAACGGAATTAAGATCGGTTTTACAAAAGCTGCCGGAAGATGCCTATGTGCATCGGCTAAGCGTAACGACCGCCAGCTGATCTGCGTGATTTTAAATGACGGCAACTGGTTCAACACAGCCGCAGGGTTATTTGATCGCGCATTTAAAGCTTAGTGCCGGGATATAGGTTGTTTATCCGCTGCGAAAGCATTTTACTTTCGCGGCGTTTCATTGTATACTAATATTGTTGATTTTTGGCATATGAATAGTTTGCCAAAAGGAAGGATATTAAAATAATGGAACGGCTACAAAAATTTATGGCAGCTTGCGGCGTTGCTTCAAGAAGAAAATGTGAAGAGATTATAAAAGAGGGGCGTGTTTCGGTTAACGGGATTCCCGTGCTTGAAATGGGGATACAAATTGATCCGGAAAAAGACTGCGTAACAGTGGATGGAACAAATATCAGAAAGCCTGAAAAAAAGATTGTAATTATGCTGAACAAGCCTGATTATGTCATGAGTACGGCGCATGATCCCGAGGGACGTGATACCGTTGTGCAGTTAGTGCCTTCCGAACAGCGGCTTTTTCCCGTAGGGCGATTGGATTACCATACGGAAGGACTTATTCTGCTTACAAACGACGGTGAAATCGCATATCGGCTGACTCATCCTAAATACGAGATCGAAAAAGAATATGTTGCAGTGATTAAAGGGCGTCTTGAAAGGCGAGAACTTCTTAAGCTTCAAAGCGGTGTAGAGATAGACGGTGAGCTTACGGCTCCGGCTAAAGTTAAAATTGTAGGTCAAACGGAGCATACAACATCCGTCAGCATGATTATTCATGAAGGCCGTAATCGCCAAATCCGAAAGATGTTGGAAGCTGTGGAAAAAGAAGTGCTGCAGCTAACGCGCATCCGTATGGGAGAGCTGTTTCTCGGCAAACTAAAACCGGGTGAATATCGCTTGCTGAACGGTTCCGAAATGGGCTTTCTTAATCAGCTTCGCTGAAAAAAGGAGATTGACATGAGGGAACAGATCGGGAGCTGTACTTTATGCGGAAGAAACTGTAATGCCCCGCGTGATTTGCAGAAAGGAAAGGGCTATTGCGGCTGCGGGGCGCTCATGCAAGTTTGCCTTGCAAAACCCCATTACGGAGAAGAACCGTGCCTTAGCGGTGAACGCGGTTCAGGAGCGGTGTTTTTCGGTGGCTGCGGGCTTGGCTGTGTATTTTGCCAAAATCGGGAGATCAGCTCTGCGCCTTCTGGAAAGTATATTTTGCCTGCAAGGTTGGCAGAAATTTTTCAGGAACTGGAACAACGCGGTGTACATAATATAAATTTGGTGAATCCCACGCAGTATGTATATCAAATTGCAGAAGCGATCACGCTGTACAGACCTAAAGTTCCGATCGTATATAACAGCTCCGGTTATGACAGCGCTCGGGCGCTGGATTGTATGAAAGGTCTTATAGACATTTATCTTCCTGATTTTAAGTTTTTTACGTCCGCCAGAGCAGCGCGCTATCTGCACGCGCCTAATTATCCTTATGTTGCGCAGAACGCATTGCTGCAGATGCATGAGCAGCAGCCGAAAAATGTATTTGCTTCTGATGGCGTAATGAAAAAGGGGCTTATGATTCGGCATTTAGTGCTGCCGTGCAATTTAGATGAAACCCGCAAGGTGCTCATGTGGATTGCAGAGCGGCTTGGAACGGACACAATGATCAGTTTAATGGGGCAATATGTTCCTATGGGAGAGGTTTGCGATAAACGCTATATTGAAATCAACCGAGTTCTGACTGCGCGGGAATATCATACGGCGCAAAAGCTGCTTTTAGATTTTGGCTTCAAAAATGGTTTTTTTCAATGTCGTTCTTCTGCGGAAAAAAGGTGGATTCCGAATTTCAATTTGGAGGGAGTATAGCTATCTGTATGAATACCGTTGAATTGATTCGCAATATTCAGCTTTTACTTAATGACGGTGTTGAAATGCTGCGCAAAAGATATGATGTTTTGCGTAATATCAGCTATGTGCAGCCGGTAGGACGCAGACAGCTTGCGATATATACCGGGCTTACGGAAAGGGAGGTTCGCAACGAAGTAGAATATTTGCGTTCGCAAGGGTTAATTCGCATTGAAAGTTTCGGGATGCTCATAACACGCGAAGGGTTCCGACTTTTAAATGATATGCAGGAGTATGTTTCGCTTTTAAACGGCCGTGACGAGTTGCAGGAAAAACTGCAAAAGACGCTTGAAATTAAGCGAGTTACGATTGCAGCAGGGGACTGCAATCAACGTTTGATGATCTATCGGGACATCGGCATGCTGGCGGCGTTGGAATTGCGCGAGTATTTAAAGGAAGTTAAGACAATAGCGGTTTCAGGACATTCCAGCGTACACGATATGGCGGAATCTCAGTTTCCGCCCCAATGCGGTCGCAATGTAACGATTTATCCGATTCGGACGGCGCAAATGAATAGAGAGGATATTGAAGCTAATAATAACTGTGCGCAGCTTGCGCGAAAAATGGGCGCAAAATATAAAATTTTGCATTTGGGAGAAAAGCTTACATTAAATGAATTGGAAAAAAGATTCCACGAATCTGATGTTTGTGAAATTGTGCACGCAATAGAAAATGCTGATTTATTGATATGCGGCATTACGCCTTTAAAAAAGAGCCAAATGCTAAAAGATATGAGCGTTCGCGCACAGGATACACTTATGCAGGCAAATCCCTGCTGTGAACTCTTGGGAAGTTTTATTAAATCTGACGGAAAACAGGTGAATAATCCTCCGCTATATAATATCAGTGTGGATCAAATTGCCTTAGTGCCGACGTTTATGCTGATTGGCGCCGGTAAGGAATATGCTGAGGGAATCTTAGCGCTTTCTATGCGGTTTAAAAACATGCATCTGATAACGGATGAAGCAACCGCAAATGACTTGTTGGAACTCAAAGGGCGTTTTTTGTAAAAAAAACGTAACAAAATGATTGACTGAAATCCCGCTCTGGGGTATCATGTAATAGAAAATGAAAAAAAGGAGCGTTCATAATGAATAAGAAAACGATTGAAGACATTCAAGTCAACGGTAAAAGCGTGTTGGTAAGAGTTGATTTCAATGTCCCTCTGAATGACGATCTTCAGATTACGGACGACACAAGAATCAAAGCAGCTCTTCCCACCATTAATTATTTGATCGAAAAACAAGCAAAGGTTATTCTTTGCTCTCATCTTGGCAGACCCAAGGGAGAATTCAATATGAAGTACTCCTTAGCTCCGGTTGCGGAATATTTGAAAAACGTCTATGGAGAAGAAAATGTAATTTTTGCTCAGGATGTAATTGGGGAGAGTGCTATGCAGGCGGTTTCGGATGCAAAGCCGGGACAGATTGTTTTGCTTGAGAATTTGCGCTTTCATAAGGAAGAAGAAAAGAATGATCCTGCATTTGCACAAAAATTGGCTTCTTATGCCGACGTTTATGTAAATGACGCATTTGGAACCGCGCACCGCGCACATGCTTCCACTGCCGGCGTAGCGGCATATTTGCCTGCCGTTGCCGGTTACCTTATTAAAAAAGAACTTGATTTTATGGGAGGGGCGCTGGAAGATCCTCAAAGACCTTTTGTAGCTATTTTAGGCGGAAAAAAGGTTTCTGATAAGATCGGTGTTATTAATAACCTGATCGATAAAGTTGACACTTTGATTATCGGTGGGGCAATGGCTTATACCTTTTTCAGCGCGATGGGATTGAAAACCGGTACCAGCTTAGTTGAAAAGGATAAGATCGAATTAGCCAACAGTCTGCTTAAAAAAGCGGCTGATAAAGGCGTTAAGCTGCTGCTTCCTATTGATTGCGTTGTTGTCAATGAGTTTGCTCCGGATGCTGAAAAGCAGGTAGTAAAGCGTGAAAATATTCCTGATGGGTGGGAAGGTATGGATATCGGTCCTGAAACCAGAAAGCTTTATGCTGAAGCTGTTGCACCGGCTAAGACCGTGATTTGGAACGGCCCGATGGGAGTGTTTGAATTCCCGCGTTTTGCTGAAGGCACAAAAGCAGTTGCGGAGGCGTTGACTCACTGCAACGGTATAACGATTATTGGCGGCGGAGATTCTGCTGCTGCGGTCGAGCAATTGGGATATGCCGATAAAATAAGTCATATTTCTACCGGCGGCGGCGCCAGCCTTGAATTCTTGGAAGGTATTGAATTGCCCGGCGTAGCTGCGCTTAATGATAAAGAATAAAATAAATGATGTATGTCTTCAGGGGGGCTTATGCATAAGCAAAGCCCCTGATTTTAGGCAAAAAGAACAAAATGCGGAGGTTTTTTTATGCGTACACCGATTATTGCAGGAAATTGGAAAATGAACAAGACTCCTTCCGAGGCGAAGGCGTTGATCAATGAGTTGAAGCCTTTGGTTGCAGATGCAGCTTGCGAGGTTGTAATTTGCCCGCCTTTCATAGATCTGTATGCTGCGGCAGAGGCCATCAAGGGTTCAAATATCAAACTTGGAGCGCAAAATGTGCATTGGGCTGCATCAGGTGCGTTTACCGGCGAGATTTCAGCCGCAATGCTTCGTGAGATTGGCGTGGAATATGTTGTTATCGGCCACAGTGAACGGAGACAGTATTTTGGAGAAACAGACGAAACTGTTAATAAACGAGCAGTTTTTGCTTTGCAGAATGGAATTAAGCCGATCATTTGCGTAGGCGAAAGCTTGGAGCAGCGTGAAGCCGGTATTACAAAAAAGCTTGTTTCCGATCAAACCGTTGCCGCTTTGGCGGGCATGTCGGCCGATGATGCAGAAAAAGTCGTGATTGCATACGAGCCGATTTGGGCGATTGGAACCGGTAAAACCGCTACCAAAGAAGATGCTAATGATGTGATTATTGCGATTCGCGCGGCAGTTGCAGGCGTATTCGGTCAAGCAGTTGCAGATAAGGTTCGCATTCAATACGGCGGAAGCATGAATCCCAAGAATGCTTCTGAACTGATGGCAATGAGTGATATTGACGGCGGATTGATCGGCGGCGCAAGCTTAAAAGCTCCTGATTTTGCAGCTGTTGTAAAATATTAATCCAAGGTGATGAGTATGAGCAAAAAACTAACAGCGCTTATTATTATGGATGGATTTGGTATTACGGCGGAAACAAAGGGAAACGCAATCACTGCCGCCGGAACGCCTAATCTTGATCGCTTGCGTGCTGAATATCCTAATACATTGATCGGTGCCAGCGGCATGGATGTAGGGCTTCCAAAGGGGCAGATGGGCAACAGTGAAGTAGGGCATTTGAATATTGGCGCCGGGCGTGTTGTATATCAAAAACTTACATTGATCACCAAAGATATTGAGGAAGGCGGACTCAATAAAAAGAAACCATTCCTTGACTTGGCAAAAAAACTGCAGAAAAACGGAAAAAATCTGCATATTATGGGATTGCTTTCCGATGGTGGCGTACACAGTCATATTGAGCATTTATTTGCAATTTTACAATTTGCTAAGGAACAGGGAATTCGGAATACTTATATTCATTGTTTTATGGACGGCCGTGATGTTCCTCCTGCCAGTGGTTTGGATTATATTAAACAGCTGGAGGCCTTTATTGCAGAGTTACATTATGGAAAAATAGCTACCGTATCGGGCCGTTACTATGCAATGGATCGTGATAATCGCTGGGATCGTATAGAAAAGGCCTATAAGGCTATTGCGCTGGGTGAGGGTGTAATCGTAAATAGCCCTGAGCAGGCAATGGAACAATCTTATGCTGAAGGAAAAACTGATGAGTTCGTTCTTCCCAGTGTAATTTGTGAAAGTCAAAAGCCTGCAACAAAGGTTTCCGATGGCGATGGCATGATCTTCTTTAATTTTCGCCCTGACCGTGCGCGAGAGATTACAAGAACCTTTATTGAACAAGATTTTGAACCGTTTGCCCGCAAGTATATTCCTGTTGATTTTTTGGGTCTTACGCAATATGATGAAACTTTTACAAATCTTTCTACAGGGTATACACAGGAAGAACTTAATGTTTCGATGTTGAATAATCTTGGTGAATATGTTTCTAAATGCGGAAAAAAGCAGGTTCGCATTGCTGAAACGGAAAAATATGCGCATGTAACATTCTTCTTTAACGGCGGCGTAGAGAAATGTAATGAAGGAGAAGATCGCGTACTTGTTCCATCTCCTAAAGTAGCGACTTATGACCTTAAACCTGAAATGAGTGCATATGAAGTCACTGAAAAAGCACTTGAAGCGGTGAATTCCGGTGAGTATGATTTACTGATTATGAATTATGCAAACTGTGATATGGTGGGTCATACGGGCATTATGGACGCTGCAGAAAAGGCAGTGCGAACTGTAGATCAATGTGTTGCCAAAGTGGTGGAGGCCATTTTAAAACAAGGCGGTGCGGCGATTATTACTGCCGATCACGGAAATGCCGATCAGATGGTTTATTACGATCAGCCTGTTCCGTTTACAGCCCACACGACTAATCCTGTTCCGTTTATTTTGGTTGATGATAAGCGAAAAGACGTGCGGCTGCGCAAGGATGGCAAGCTTGGAAATATTGCTCCGACCTTATTAGAAATGATGGAGCTGAGGAAACCGGATGAGATGACTTGCGAAAGCATGATTCTTCATTAATCAATCCGTAATCATATTAAACAAAAACCCCCTTTGTACAGCTTAAACTGCGCAAAGGGGGTTATTATTACCCACCGATAATGATAACTTTCTGTGAGATATAATGTTTTCTTAATAGAGAAATGCTTGTATAAATTCCCGTAAGATGGTATAATAAAATATATTATATTCGGAGGATGAGTATGGGCTTTTTTTCTTCCATTTTTGGTGACGAAAATACACGGGACATTAATAAGCTAAAAAAGACTGTGCAGAAGGTCGAAGCCTTAGAACCTGCCATGCAGAAGCTTTCCGATCACGAGCTGTGCGCAAAGACACAGAATTTCAAAGAACGTTTTCAAAACGGAGAATCGCTTGACGATATGCTTCCTGAAGCGTTTGCAGTTGTGCGTGAGGCATCTTGGCGCGTGCTGGGAATGAAGCATTTTCCGGTGCAGATCATCGGTGGTATCGTGCTTCATCAGGGCCGTATTGCGGAGATGAAAACCGGCGAAGGAAAAACTCTTGTCGCCACGCTTCCGGCTTACTTAAATGCAATTGCGGGCAAAGGTGTCCATGTTGTTACTGTAAATGAATATTTAGCTAATTTCCATGCAGAGTGGATGGGGAAATTATATAACTTTTTGGGAATGAGTGTCGGCGTTATATATTCACAAATGGATCCGGAAGCTCGCTGAAAAGCATATGAGTGTGATATAACATATGGAACAAACAGCGAATTTGGGTTTGACTATCTGCGCGATAATATGGTCATTTATAAAAAAGAACGTTCTCAGCGCGAGTTGGCTTATGCGATCGTAGACGAAGTTGACAGTATTTTAATTGA
This sequence comes from Clostridiales bacterium, assembly GCA_018376855.1. Lineage (GTDB taxonomy): Bacteria > Bacillota > Clostridia > Christensenellales > QALW01 > JAHAAN01. The sequence continues at coordinate 12,631 of JAHAAN010000024.1, forward strand.
CGAGGCAAGAACGCCGTTGATTATCTCAGGCCCCGGAGAGAAATCAACAGAGCTTTATAATTTAGTAGATCGTGTAATTTATAAATTTGTTAATGAAGTTGATTTTACAATGGATGAAAAAGCAAAAACGATTTCATTGACTGATGAAGGCGTATCAAAATGTGAAAAAGCCTTTAAAGTGGAAAATTTGGCTGATCCGGAAAATCAGGAGCTGAACCATCACATCAATCAGGCGCTGAAAGCAAATTTTCTGTTTAAGCGCGACCGCGATTATGTAGTTCAGGATGGTGAAGTCCTTATTGTGGATGAATTTACAGGTCGAATTTTAATCGGACGGCGTTACAGCGAGGGTCTGCATCAAGCAATTGAAGCAAAAGAACACGTAAAAGTTGCACGTGAAAATAAAACCTTAGCGACAATCACTTATCAAAACTATTTCAGAATGTATCGTAAGTTGTCAGGGATGACTGGTACGGCCAAAACTGAGGAGGAAGAATTCAACGGAATCTATAACCTTGACGTTGTAACGATTCCAACCAATAAACCCATGATTCGTCAGGATCTAAATGATGCGATATTTAAAACAGAACGCGGAAAATATGCTGCTGTGGTAGAAGCTGTCCGTGAAGCTCATGCAAAGGGGCAGCCGGTTTTGGTTGGTACGGTCTCTGTTGAAAAGAGCGAGCTGTTAAGTGAAATGCTTAAAAAAGCCGGTATTTCGCATGAAGTATTAAATGCAAAACACCATGCCAAAGAGGCGGAGATCGTGGCGCAGGCAGGGCGCTTTAATGCTGTAACGATTGCCACGAATATGGCAGGTCGTGGAACGGATATTCTTTTAGGCGGAAACCCTGATTTCATGGCCCGTAAGAAATTGCGCACACAGGGCATAGAAGAACATATTATTGAACTTGCTATAGGTCATCAGGAAACGAAAAGTGAAGAGATTTTAAAATGCAGGGAAGAATATAATCGTTTGTATTCTGAGTTTAAAACTGAAACGGATGCTGAACACGAAAAAGTTGTGTCAGTAGGAGGTCTTTGCATTATTGGTACGGAACGCCACGAGAGCAGACGTATTGACAATCAGCTTCGCGGGCGCGCAGGTCGACAGGGCGATCCGGGAGAAAGCCGTTTCTTTATTTCATTGCAGGATGATTTGATGCGTCTGTTTGGCGGCGATCGAATGATCGCTATTGTTGAAAAAATGGGGCTTCAGGAAGATCAGGCAATAGAAGCAGGATTGCTTTCTAAGCAAATAGAATCTGCGCAAAAAAAGGTAGAAGCTCGAAATTACGAGATGCGTAAACGCGTTTTGCAGTATGACGATGTGATGAACAAACAGCGCGCTATTATTTATGAGCAACGCGGCAAAGTGCTTGACGGAGAAAATATTCACGATTATATCATGGATATGTTTAAAGCAGTTATTGAGCGTGAAATTGTTTTTGCAACAAAAGGCAAAGAACAAGAATCATGGAATGTAGATCAGCTTGTTAAAGATCTGTGGACAATATGCCTTGATTCAGAGACCTTAAATGTGCAGATGCTTGAAGATCAGAACGCTTCTCAGCTTACTCAAATTGTATACGAGGCTGCTGTGCAGCGTTATGCACAAAAAGAACAAATGATTTCCGAAGCCGGAATCGACATGCGTGAAGTGGAGAGAGTAGTTCTTCTTCGCAGCATTGACAGCCATTGGAAAGAGCATATTGATGCAATGGATCAGTTGCGTCAGGGCATTTCTCTGCGCGCTTATGCCAATCGTAACCCCGTAACTGAATATCAGATTGAAGGGTTTGAGATGTTTGACAGCATGGTGGAAAATATTCAAATGGCAACTGTTCGGGGCTTAAGTTATCTGAATTTGAAAAAAGAACCGGTGGAGCGTGAACGTGTGTCGCAGCCGATGTACACGTCGGGTGGAGGAGACGATTCTTCAAAGCCAAACACCGTTCGTAAGGGTGCAAAGGTAGGACGAAACGATCCTTGTCCTTGCGGCAGCGGAAAAAAATATAAGAATTGCTGCGGTATGTAAAATTGATATGACACTATTTATTGAGGGAGATGAGTAAATGATTCAGTTTGATGAGTACAAATTAAAATTAAATGAAGCAAAGGAAAGAATTATTCAGGTAGGTGAGTCCCTTTGACCTGGATCGTATGAAAGAAAGAGTGCTGGAACTAAATGAAGAAATGGCCGATCCGGCGCTTTGGGAAGATCAGGATAAAGCAAGGGTTAAAAATAAGGAATTAAGCGATCTTCAGGGGGAGATCAAAGAGTACGAAGCATTGGTCGCTTCTTCAACGGATATTGAAGCTATGATTGAGCTTGGAGTTGAGTTGGAGGACGAAAGCCTGTGCACTGAAATTGAACAAGAACTCGAAAAGCTGCAGGAACGTGCCGAAGAAATGCATCTTGCGACGCTTTTAACGGGAAAATATGACAAAAATAATGCAATTTTATCGCTTCATGCAGGAGCTGGCGGCACAGAAGCACAGGATTGGACGAGTATGCTTTATCGTATGTATCGCCGCTATTGTGAAAAACATGGTTATACAGTCAGTGAATTGGATTATTTGGACGGCGATGAAGCAGGAATCAAATCTGTTACAATGCGAGTAGAAGGTTTGAACGCTTACGGATTTTTAAAAAGCGAAAAGGGTGTGCATCGGTTAGTTAGAATTTCTCCGTTTGATGCCGCAAGCAGACGTCATACGTCTTTTTCAGCGCTTGAGGTTATGCCCGAAATTGAGGATGATACGGAGATTAAAATCCCGCCGGAGGATTTAAGAATAGAAACTCATCGTTCTACCGGTGCAGGCGGCCAGCACATCAATAAAACTGAATCAGCAATTCGTATTATCCATATTCCTACGGGAATTGTCGTTCAGTGTCAAACGGAAAGAAGCCAGATACAAAACCGTGAGACCGCTATGAATATGTTGCGTTCTAAACTCATTGAACTGAAAGAACGCGAACGTGAAGAGCGCGACGCAGAATTAAAAGGCGATATTAAAAAGATAGAGTGGGGCAGTCAAATTCGTTCCTATGTATTCCATCCGTATAATCTCGTCAAGGATCATCGCACAGGTACTGAAACGGCAAATATTCAAGCTGTTATGGATGGCGAAATTGACTTATTTATCAATTCTTATTTGAGCAAAATGGAATCATAAACAGAAACGGAAGGTCGGAATGGATTTTTCTAAGGTTAAAAAAATCGGAAACTCTCATATTTTACAAATAATGCTGGCTATTTTACTTGCGATTTGTGTATTGTCTTTTACAGCATTGATTGCAATAGATGCTTCGGTGTTTAGTCCTTCGTTATTTTTGGATGTAAATTCCGGCCGGAATATTTCGGATCCGGCTGGAATCGGCAGTGAAGACTATCAAACGTACTATACTGCATTTATTCGTTATTTTCAAAGTGGCGATGAAATTCATCTCGAAAAAACGGTTACTAGAAATGATCATGAAGTTTCGTTGTTTTCTCCATCAGAAGTAGAATTTTTGGAAAGTCTTTACTCTGGCTATGCTTTCCTTTCAACAGTGCGCTGGATCATGATTGCGGCCGCAATATTAATAATGATTTTATCGCTCATTGTTTTCACAAAACAGCAGTTTAAACGTTTTTTAGGAATCGCTGCAATAACAGCTTCAAGTTTATTACTGCTTGGTGTATTGATAGGAATGATTTGCGGTGTTACAGAGCCGCCGTTCATCAAACAAGCGTTGAATTTGCAGGTTCTTGAACAAAGCGGATTGCTTTATGTTTTGTGGCCTGATATCGTTTTACAGCGATTTGCGGAAGCATGGGTTATTATGGCACTGTTACTTTCAATAATTCCAACAATTGCTTTTGCAGCCATTTCATTACGAATCGGAAAAAAGAAAACCTTTGAAAATGATGATTATATGTATCAATCATAAAAACATACTTTTTACCCAAACGTTTTATCTTAGAGGTTTAATATGAATTACATTGAAAAAATGACGGAGCAAATAAAAATGCTTCGCCAAAAAGAACAGATAACGATTTTGGGAATAGAATCTTCATGTGATGAAACAAGCGCTGCTGTTGTCATTAATGGCAGGCGGATTTTGTCTAATGTTATTTCCTCACAAATTGAAATTCACCGCAAGTATAAAGGCGTTGTGCCGGAAATTGCTTCACGGTGTCATACGGAATGTATTGCGAGCGTTACGGAGGAAGCATTACATGAAGCTAATATTACTTTTTCAGATATTGATGCTGTTGCTGTTACGGCGGGACCGGGGTTGGTCGGCGGACTGTTAGTAGGGGTTTCCTATGCTAAAGCCTTGGCATATGCAATCAATGTTCCGTTAATCGGCGTGCATCATATTGAAGGTCATATATGCGCTAATTATATTTCTCATTCCATGCTTGAGCCTCCTTTTGTAGCATTGATCGCTTCAGGCGGCCATAGTCATATTATTTTGACACAGGATTATTGTTCCTATCGTTTATTAGGACGTACACGAGATGATGCTGCCGGTGAAGCTTTTGATAAAACAGCTCGGGTTTTGGGCTTACCTTATCCGGGCGGAGTAGAAATTGAACGATTAGCTGTTTTAGGAGATCCAAACGCTTTTGTTTTTCATAGCACGATTGCAAAAGACAGCAGTTATGATTTCAGCTTCAGTGGTGTAAAAACGGCCGTTATCAATTTGATACATAAGTATGAGCAAAAAGGGGAAGCACTGCCTGCTGCTGATTTAGCGGCTTCGTTTCAGGCTTTTGTAGTAAAAACATTATGTGATAAAGCGATCAGAGCAGCAACAGAGCATAATGTTGCACAACTGGTTTTGGCCGGCGGCGTTTCTGCCAACTCTCTTTTACGTAACGAAATCAAACGCTTGGGTGAAGAAAAGGGCTTGCATGTTTATTATCCGGAACGGATACTTTGTACTGATAATGCTGCTATGATTGCTTCTGCCGGTTATTTTCGCCTTTTGCGTGGAGAGCTTTCTGATTTAGATTTAAATGCGAATCCCAATATGATGTTGTTTTAAAAAACTCAGGCTTAGTTACGGCCTGAGTTTTTGCACAAAGGAAACCACGTGATGGTCGCGTGCCTCAAAAGATTAATCGATGAGAAAAAACTCTGAATATGGTATAATAAATTGACCTGTCAGCCAAAATAAAAACATATTTGGATGGTTTTTACCTATGAAAGACGTATTAACAAGAGATAATGAGTGACTGCATAATTTTATGCTTTCGTTTATAGATAAATAACAAATATATGGCCATAAAGTTATCAGTCTGATATAGAAAAAATCAATATTTCTTATCGTTACAAATGCAAATTTTAAATTTTAAGATTCCGGAATTTTGGGCATAAATGCCGATAGGCTCATTACAGCAAGAACTTTCGCCTTCAGCGCAAGCTTTTTTATACAAGCTTTAAAAAGCGCTTATGTTTTACAGGACAAGCGGCAGCATTGAAAGAGGGAAGAGCCTCTTTCATTCTTTTTTGTCTTCTTCATGAAGATGCACCAACTCGGATGCTCTTTTTCTTCGGTCTTCACTCATTGCAGCATAATGGCGTTTTGTTGTATTTACATCTTTATGCCCAAGAACATCTGCTACAAGATAAATATCCCCGCTTTCTCGATATAACTGGGTGCCATAAGTAGAACGAAGCTTATGCGGGGTAATATGTTTTAGGGGAGTAGAAACGCTGCTGTATTTCTGCACCAGTCTTTGCACCTGTCTTTGTGTAATGCGTGTGCGCTGTGTGGAAAGAAATAATGCCTTTTGATCTCGGTCGTCAGCAACCGTAATTTTTTGGCGGTCGTCTAAATAAGCGCTTAATACCTGCATAACTTCTTCGTTTACATACAGTATTACTTCATTTCCGCCTTTTCGTGTTACTTTAATAGTATTTTCCCTAAAATTAACATCTTCCATATTTAGTCCAATACATTCACTAACGCGAATTCCGCTGCCCAGCAATAGGGTAATGATTGCCGTATCGCGTTTACCGAATGTACTTTGATGCAGCTTTTGCTGCCGTTCGCTGAGATGTTCGCCAGTTTCCACTGCGGTTAATAGCTTTTGTATTTCATCTCCTTCAAGGCGAATAATGGCTTTTTCGTGCAATTTCGGGGTTTCAACAAGAGCAGCAACATTGGAAGATAAATATTCTTTTTTAAATAAATATTTAAAAAGGGCTCTTATAGAGCTTAATTTACGGCTTTTTCCACGTTCGCCGTTTTCGGCAAGCAACAAGATTTCTTTATCTTCATATTCTTGTGTGCGTTCGTAAAAGGAAACATAATCCAAAAATTTTTCAATATCTGTAACCGTAATGCTCTGCAGATCCGCTAATGTAATTTCAGCAATTGCATGTTTTCCTAAAAATTTTTCTTTAACCAAATAATCAAAAAATATGCGAAGATCATAAGCGTAATTTAATCTCGTCAAGGCGCTGGTGCGGGAAGACACGCCGCGAAAATATTCTTCGCAAAATGTCGGAAGCTGTTTTAATATTTGTTTTGTTTTAGTATTGATATCGCGTGTTTGCTGCTTATAAAACGAAGATGATTCATTGGGGACGGTAGAGGTCATATTTTTCTCCTTCAAAAAGAAATATATTTCATGTCGCAAAAGACAAGTTTTGCGACATGAAATGGTGATTTTCATTAATTTTCATCATCATATAAGCCTAATGCCTTACAAGCATCCATTAAATCCACAGAGGCTCCTTTTATAATTTCCTTCTCGAGATCAATAAGCTCTGTTTCTTGTTTGGAATCGTTAGCCAACCGAGTATTTGATTCATTTGCTTCTACTGCTGCTTGTGGTATTTGATTCAAACTTAACAAACTGGAATCGTTCCATTCAGAAAATGCTTTAATTTCATGTTTTAGTTTTTCGGTTGCTTCTTCGGCCGCAGCCTGCAACATTGTAATTCCGTTACGGCACGCAGAAAGCTTTTCAGCCCATTCCTTGCGAATTTTTTCATATTGTAATTCAGATAATGCAGCTTTTTGCTGATATTCTTTTTCAATAGATTGTGCTCGCTCGGCAGCGCTGATTAATACTTCTGAAATCCCGGTTTCACGTTTTCTTAATGCAGCGCACTCGTTGCGCAGCTGCTCATTTTCCATTTGCGCATTCGCTAACTGTGTTTTTAATTCTGCAAGCTGTGTTTCATAAGTCGAAGTTAGCTGTGCAATATATTGATCGGTTTCCGAAATTTTATATCCACGCCCGAAGATAACTTTCATATCACGAATTCCTTTCGTAAAATCAACGATGTTCCTGCAGCAAATGATTTTTTAAATCATAAAGTTTTTGCGACAAGTCTACTTTGTAGACATGAGGATTATTTAAGCGCTTATATTCGTCCCACAGCGTATCCATTTGTGCCGCTGCATACTTTTGAATTTCCATAAGATTTGGCGATTGATAAACTTGATTTCCGTTAATAAATACCGGAACAAGAAGTTCCTTTGCCGTATAATTTGTAATAGTCATCTTTTTCCATGTTAAAACAGGATCAAAAATCGTCAAAGGTTGGCTCGCGTCAATGACTTCATCCTCTAATGTAATAAGATCCGCTAAAGCCTTACCGGTAGCATTATCAAATAACCGAAATACTTTTTTAATACCCGGATTTGTGATTTTAATAGAATTTTCAGAAATTTTAATTTTAGGAATTACTTCTCCGTCAATAATCTCCGCCGAAAGCTTATATACTCCGCCCAGTGCCGGCAAATCATCACTGGTAATCATTTTTGTGCCTACGCCCCATACATCTATAGCTGCTCCTTGTGCTCGCAGATCCCAAATTGTTTGCTCATCCATATCTCCCGATGCAAATATTTGTGCGTTTGCAAAGCCCGCTTCATCAAGCATTTGGCGAGCTTTTTTGGTTAAATAAGCTAAATCGCCCGAATCAAGACGAATCCCTATAGGCTCATAACCCTTTTGGCGAAGTTCTTTAAATACAGTAATGGCATTGGGAACCCCGCTTTTTAACGTGTCATAGGTGTCTACCAAAAGCATACAGCTGGTGGGATACACATCTGCGTAAGCACGAAAAGCGGTTAGCTCATCCGGAAAAGACATTACCCACGAGTGCGCATGAGTTCCTTTTGCGGGAAGCCCGTATTGCTGCCCTGTGTAAACATTGCTTGTTGCCACACAGCCGCCTATAATAGAGGCTCTGGCGCCATAAATGGCTGCATCAGGACCTTGGGCACGGCGCAGACCAAATTCCAGCACGCCCTTCCCACCGGCCGCATACACCACTTTGCTTGCTTTTGTTGCGATCAGCGTTTGATGGTTTACAAGGTTTAATAACGCAGTCTCAATCAGCTGTGCTTCCATAATGGGCGCTTTTACACGAATCAGCGGTTCTCCCGGAAAAACAGGAGTACCCTCCGGTATTGCATAAATATCGCCCGTAAACTTGAAATGCTGCAGGTATTTCATGAATTCTTCATCAAAAATTCCAAGGCCCCGAAGATATTCTAAATCGTCCTCATTAAAACGGAGGTTTTTAATATAATCAATGGCCTGTTCAAGTCCTGCCATAATGGCATAAACGCTATTATTTTGAAGAGTCCTGAAAAACATATCGAAAACTGCAACATGCTTCTGCATTCCGTGCTTCATATAACCGTTCATCATAGTAAATTGGTATAAATCCGTAAGCATAGTAAGATTTCTTGACATAAAAATTCCTCGCTTCTTTTTATAGAATGTCCTCGTCGTCATGATTGTTTACATTTTTATCGTGAATTTCTTCAACAGAGATAGCCTCAGGCTCTGTTTCACTCAAAGGTGCCGGTGGTATTTCTTCAAGAGGTTGTGAGACATAGAATTTGGATCCGGGTGTTACGGGAAATAATTCGCCCTTCTTCACTTTGCGGTAATTTATAACCAAATATATTGCTGCGCAAATTAAAAGAATTACACTTAAAACGGAAGAAACGGGAATTTGTGTAGAAGGAATCCATAGCTGATCTGTTCGCAGCAGTTCTACGAGAGAGCGTTCAAGCCCATAAAGCACAAAGTACCATGCTGTAAGTTCGCCGGAAAAGCGCTGCCGTTTGCGATATAGAATCAAAAACAGACAAATCAACAAACACCATACAGATTCATAAAAGAAAGTTGCCTGAAACCAACCGGCGGAAAAATTACCTTTAGGATTTTCAAAATATACAGCATATGGAAACCACTGCATGGAAGGATCCGTAACCGGCTGCCCGAAAGCTTCTTGGTTAATAAAATTCCCCCACCGGCCTACTGCTTGCCCAAAAGCAAGGCTTGGCGCCGCGATGTCTAACACAAGGCTGAATTTTAATTTTTTTATGCGACTATAAATAAACACCCCTAAAATGCCGCCAATAATACCTCCATATATCGCTAAACCGCCATGAGAGATATTAAATATTTCCCAAAAGTTTTCTTTAAATATACCGCTGGTATCAAAAATTACATAATATAAACGAGCAAAAACAATTGCAAACAAAACGCCCCATAACGCTAAATCAATAGCTGTATCACTTTTCATTGCACGACGTTTTGAATCCCACATGGCAAGAAGAATTCCACCCAAAACACCGCAGGCAATAAGGATTCCGTACCAATATATATCCCGTCCTGTGCCAAAAATATTTTTTATGGCAACGGGATCAATGGAGAGATTCTGAAACATATTTTATCCTCCGATCATAATTTTCATAACCACAATAAAAAATACTGTTATTCAATTCTATTTTTATTATAAATCTCATTAAAGTTTTCGTCAATGTTTTTAAGAAAAAAGGCGGGAATAATCCCGCCTGACCGTATTTGTATTTATTAATTTGAATCTTGAACCGAAAGCTTTTTAAAAGCTTTCATTCTTATTGTTTGCATTTTTTTATGAAAAACACAAAAAATGCTTGATATTTTTTCAAATGTGGTGTATACTACGCAAGTGCTTGAAAATGGGATTATAGCTCAGCTGGTTAGAGCGTTACGTTGACATCGTAAAGGTCGTTGGTTCGAGTCCAATTAATCCCACCATTTATCCTGGGGTGTGCGTTGGCTTCTTGTAATAATACCCACAAAATGCTTAAAGGATAGCCGACAAATACCGGCAAGGATGTCATGCCTCCTTCAGTTTTCTGATGTCAGGGGACGACAGAATTGTACCGAACGGCTTCCGCCTGTCGAGAGACGGGTGTTCATTCTGGAGGTT